>NZ_JBKEGK010000001.1:0-50010 GCF_046710025.1 Natronomonas sp.
CCGGCAGTTCGACGACTATCGGCGGCTTCGCGAGCGGCTTTACCGCGAGGTCGCGGATCGACGCGACGTGTTGGGGCTTTTCGTCTCGAAGGACCGCCTCGACGATTAGCGGAGCGGGAACGCTCGAGGGGGCTCAAAAGAACTTGAACAGGTCGTCGCGGCCGGCCTCGTGGAGATGGTGTCTGACGGCCTGGTTGAACGGTTCGATCGATCCCCGTTTCGCCGAGATCGGCGCGAGAATCTCGTCGAACTGCTTCCAGGGCGGGTAGAGGCCGAGCCGTTCGGCCAGCGCGTCCAGGCGCTCGTCGCGGTCGTCGACCTTGTCCATCTTGTTGACCGCGACGACGACGGGGACGCCGAGTTCCTGGAAGAAGCCAAACAACTCCACGTCGTGCGGGATTTCGTCGGGTCCCGAGTGGCGGTCGATGATGTCGACGGCAGCCTTCCCGTCGACGACTAGAACGCCGACGAGGATCTTTTCGGCGTTGGTTTCGACGTAGCGGACCACATCGGTTTTGATCCGCTCGCGGACATCATCGGGGACGCCGGACATAAATCCGAACCCCGGGAGATCGGTGATCACGAAGTCCTCAGCGGCCCAGTCGTAGTGGTTCGGCTGCGTCGTGACGCCGGGGCTGCCGCCGGTGTCGAAGCTGTGGCCCGTAATCTCGCGCATCAGCGTCGACTTCCCGACGTTTGATCGCCCGACGAGGACGACCTCCGCGTCGCGGTTCGGACGCGTCTCGAACATGGGAGCGATTGGCCGGTGTCAGGTATAAGCCGCCCGGTCGGCGGGACGGCGCTCCCCGAGGCGTACGAGCGACTTGGGCCCCGTCTCGAAGCATCGAGAAGGCGCTTGAACCGCGCATCCTCGAGTGTGATTGAGAGGGCCGGGGAGCGAGCGCCCGGGAGCGTAACCGTTGTATCGGGCGGTCGCCCCCCGATAGTGGGGTTTATAAACACGGATGGCGAGGCTCCCGGCGTGCGACTCGTTCAGGTAACGATCCCGACCGGGAAACGCGAGACCGTACTCTCGATCCTCGACGAGGAGGGGATCGACTACGTCGTCACCGACGAGTCAAGCGGCCGGGAGTACACCGCGGTCGCGTACTTTCCGCTGCCGACGAACGCCGTCGAGCCAATCTTGGAGACGTTGCGGGAGGCCGGACTCGAACGGGAGGCCTACACCGTCGTCCTGAAAACCGAGACGGTCGAATCGGAGCGCTTCGAAGCGCTCACCGAACGCTACGCCGAGACGGAACAGAGCGAGGAGCGCATCGCCAGACAGGAACTCGAAGCGCGAGCGGGGGAACTCGCCTCCGCATTGCCGACGTACGTGACCATGACGGTCGTCTCGGCGGTGATCGCGACTGCCGGCCTCCTCCTCGATTCGCCCGCAACCGTTGTCGGGTCGATGGTCATCGCGCCGCTCATCGGCCCCGCAATGGCGGCGGCCGTCGGCAGCGTCATCGACGATGCCGAGTTGTTCCGGCGAGGCGTAAGCCTTCAGTTACTCGGCGTTGGCCTCGCTGTCGCCTCGGCGACGCTGTTTGCGGCGTTCGTCCAGGTGGCGAACCTCGTTCCACCGGGACTCGACCCGATCTCGCTGTCGGAGGTCGAAGAGCGACTCGCCCCCAGTGTTCTCTCGTTGGCCGTCGCCCTCGGCGCCGGGGTTGCCGGAGCGGTGAGCCTGACGACGGGCGTGTCGACCGCACTCGTCGGCGTCATGATCGCCGTTGCGTTGATCCCACCGGCCGCGACGGTCGGGATCGGGATCGCATACGGGGAACCGGCCCTGGCGGTCGGTTCGGCGGTCCTCGTCGCGGTCAACGTCCTCTCGATCAACCTCGCGGCGCTCGTCGTCCTGTGGTACAGCGGCTACCGTCCCGAGCAGTTTTTCCATCACGATCAGGCGCGTATCGCGACGCTGAAACGCGCCGCCACCCTCGTCGCAGCCATCGCGTTGCTCTCGGTGTTTCTCGGTGGTGTCACGTACGATTCCTACCAGGCGGCGGAAACCGAACAGGATATCAGAGAGGGCGTGACGACGGAACTCGAGGACCCGGCGTACTCGGGGTACGAACTCGTCGACCTCGAAATCGAGACGGAGACCGAGCGTCTCCTCTTTCATCGGCCCACGACGGTCGTCGGCACGGTCGGGGCCCCGCCCGACGCGACGCGTGGCGGGCTGGCCGAGGGGATCCAAACGCGGCTCGCCGCGGAGCACGGGATCGAAGTGGACGTCCGGATACTCTACGTCGAGATCGAACGAAGCGGCGATTGATCCCTACTGTCGGCCCAACGATGATAGGTCAAACGGCTCTTTGATATTCCGGCGAGTATAGTAACGCGCCCGGCGTCGGGCCGAGTATGCGACGTGAAGGACTCGCAGTAGTGATAATCCTCGTTTCCCTGTTGGCGATGACGCTCGTTGGCGTTGCGGTCGTCTCGCCGATCGGCGCACAGACACCCGAGGCCGCCGCCGACCGGACCGTTTCGATCGACGCGACTGGGGGCGCATCGGCGCCGCCGGACCGGGCTATCGTTCGGGTCCGAGCCGTCGCTGAGGGCGACGATCCGGGCGCGGTTCGAGACGAACTCGCGGCCGAAGCCGAGGCGCTCCGGTCAAACTTCGAGGGGATCGGTCTCTCGGCCGAGGACTACGAGACGAGCGAGTACCGGGTTCGCTCGCCACGGGTCCACCCGCGGGAGGAGGAGACTGTACCGGCGTTCCGGGGTGTGCACAGCTTCGAGGTGACGCTTGAGGACCCCGACAGCGTGGGCGAGGTCGTCGACGCGGCCGCCGACGCCAACGTCGAGGTTGAGAGCATCGAGTTCACGCTCTCAGATGTCGTCCGGACCGACCTCCGCGAGGAAGCGATCGCAAACGCGATGAGTGACGCACGCGCGCAGGCCGACGCTATCGCAAGCAACGGTGACCTCCACGTGACGAGCGTCGCAAGCGTCGACGCGACGCAACGAAACTTCAGCCCGGTGCGCTACGAGGCGGAGGCGATGGCGACGCCAGCGCCCGAACCGGCCCAAACGAGCGTCGAAACCGGCGACGTCTCCGTGGAGTACGCGGTCGAAGTGACGTACAATGCGACGGCGGGCTGATCTGGAGGCGACGACGCGGTGGGTCTGCCTGCGCGGCCGCAATCGACCGTCACTCGTCGAACGGCAGCTCTAGTTCGTAGCCGACGGCCTCGACAGCCGCGTCGAGGGTCGCCTCGACGCCCTCGCCGGTTTCGACGCTCATGTAGTGGTCGGCGTCGGCATCGGTCGAACGGTCGGCCTTGTTACAGACGACGAGGACCGGCACCTCGAACGTCGACTCGACATCGTCGAGCAACTCGAGTTGGTCGTCGAGCGGATAGCCGCATTCGCCACTGGCGTCGAGCATGAAGAGAACGGCGTCGGCCAGATGTGTCAGCGCTGAAACGGCCTGGGACTCGATCGCGTTTCGGTCCTCCGCGGGCCGATCGAGCAGGCCGGGCGTGTCGACCAGTTGATACCGGATGTGGTCGCGTTCGAAGTGGCCGACGTTGAGATTCGTGGTGGTGTAGGGGTAGGCGGCCGTCTCGTTTTTCGCGTTCGTCACGCGGTTGACGAACGAGGACTTGCCGACGTTTGGGTAGCCGGCGACGACGATCGCGGGGTCGTCGGCGCGGATGTCGGGCAGCGTTTTCAGTGCGTCGCGGGCCGCACCGATCGCGAGGAGGTCCTCCTCGACCTGCTCGGTGATGTCGGCGAGGCGGGCGAACGCTTGCTTGCGGAATTTGCGCGCGGTGTCGGTGTCGGAGTTTCTGATCCGACCGTGGTACTCTCGTTTTATTTCGTCCGTCCGCCGGGAGGCCCACATTACCTCCGAGAGGTGCTGTCTGAGCCGGTCGACGCCCTCAACGTCGGTGTCGGCGAGCGTCGCGTCGGCGAGTTCATAATAAAAGCGGTCGACGAGATCGAAGTCCGGCCACGAGGTGACGACGTTGCCGAGGTTGTCCGAGAGGATGTTCGCGGCCGTCTGCAGCATCGACTCTTGGGCCTCCTTGCCCGACTTCGCCCGCCCCGCGCGCGCCGCCCGAGAGAACGCCTTGTCGACCAACTCCTCCGACCGGGGCGTCGTCGGAAGATGTTCGAAGTGCATACCCCCGTTTGTGCGCCGTCACGTATAAGCGGCGTGTCTCCCGCCGAGAGCGAGCCTGTGGCCCGAACTCACAACATCTCGACGGCGTCGTCGACGGAGATGTCGCCACGTTTGAGCGCGCCGAGTATCTCGCGGGTGTCCTCGTCCCCATCGTCCTCGTCGTCATCGGCGGCGATCTCGTCCAAGGTCACCTTCTCCGAGTCGCCGGTGAACTCCGCGAAGTCGGTCCCGTCGGCGAGGGCGGTTCCCTTTTTAACCCGGTAGTTGCCGCCAGGGGTTTCATACAGATCGCCAGGGTGAAAAAAGTACCAGTCCTCGCGATCGAAGCGGACGCCGACGCGGGGTTTCGCACCGAAGTTCCGCGCGAAGTAGACGAGCGCCTCGATCTCTTCGCCGGAAAGGTAAATCGGGTCGCCGGCGGAGGATTTCGCCTCGATCGCGTAGAACGTCCCGCCGTCGCCGGCGAGCACGTCCGGGAGTTCGCGCTCGGTTGCGCTGCCGGAGGCCGGCGCGCGCATCACCGCGAAACCGGCCTCGTCGAGCGCCGTGACGAGTTCGCGCTCGCGGCGGTCGCCCTTCGCGTTCGAGTTCGCCATTGACGGCTCTGGGGGATGGAGTAATTTAAAAAGGGCGGTCGCCGGCGGCTGCGATATTTATTATTCCGCCGGCCCGTACGAGGGATATGTCCGACCCCGGATTCGACGCGTTCGATCACGAGGCTCACATGCGGCGGGCGTTCGATCTCGCCCGCGAGGCCGCCGATCGCGGCGACGAACCGTTCGGCAGCGTCCTCGTTCGCGGCGACTCGGTCGCCATGGCCGATTCGAACCGCATCGTCACCGAAGACGACGTCCGCCGTCACCCGGAACTTCACCTCACCTACCGGGCCTGTCGGGAGAACTCGCCGGCCGAACGCGCCGCGACGGTCATGTACACGAGCACCGAGCCGTGCCCGATGTGCGCCGGTGGGATGGCCCGGGCCGGCTTCGGGCGGGTCGTCTACAGCGTTGGCGGCGACGAGATAGCCGAATTCACCGGCCGGGGACCGTCGGTCCGATCGGCCGAGATCCTCGATGGGGTCACGGAGGTCGTCGGACCCGTGCTGAACGCGGAGGGGCGGGCGGTCCACGAGGCGTACGGCTGGTAGCTTCCACGGTATCGCTCGCAGAACACGGCGTAGTATGCGAAGAGGAGTGTCAGGGGCGTTGAAAATACTGGGTACGAAGACGGGTACAGGTGTTATTTCGCGCCGCGAACGACGTGGCCGTACTTCAGCACCGCCACGAATATCGCCCCGCCGACGGCGTTACCGGCTGTGGCCAGCACCTGGAACACGATATAATCGTTCAGCGTCACAGCCGAGGAGGTAAAGAGGCCAAAAAGGACCTCGACGTTTCCGGCGATAGAGTGGGGAAGATGGAGGATCCCGATCGTCGCGGCCACGAGCCAAATGATGACTATTCGGCTTATCGTCTCCTGGGCGGCGGTGATCAGCCAGGCCATCAGTCCCATCAGCCAGCCGGCGAAGATGCCGGCGACGAGCAGCCAGGAGGGCTCATGGCTGACGAGTTTGTTCGCGATCGTTCCGAACGCCTCCGGCGAGACCACCCCGAGCCCGGGCATGAGCAACACCGCCAGAAAGGTGAAGACGGCCCCGCCGATGAGGTTGCCCGCGTAGACGAGCCCCCACAGTCGTCCCAACTGTCCGAGAGACGCCTGCCGATCGAGCACCGGAATCACTGCGAGGGTAGTGTGTTCGGTGAACAGTTCCGATCGGCCGAGGATGACGAGTATGAATCCGACGGCGTACGCGCTCGCCAGAAGAAGCTCTGTCGAGAGGTCTCCGAAGGTTCCGCCCGACAGCGTCAACAGGACCGCCATGAGGAGCGGCCCGAAGCCGATATCGAGTCCGGCTGAAACCCCCGAAAGCAACAATCCGGATCGTTCCCGCCTCATCTCGTGTAGCCCGTCCTCAATCAGCGAATCCAGCACCGCCGCTGAGGGCATCTGTTGCATGTGGGCCAACACCCCTTGCTCCTCGGCTTCGAGACGATCCTCCTGTGCCATGAGTCTCGTTTATATTTTCACCCAAATAAGTGAGGCGACTCCGGGCTACGTGTTTTATTGCCCGATCGTGAGGCTCAGAACCCACGCGTTGAAGCGACGCTCAGTTCGCGTCCGTCGGCGCGTAGTAGTACTCGCCGGCCCTTTTTTGCTCGCGGTCCTTCTGGGAGCCGGGCTTGTTGATCCGCGGTCGACCCGTCCGCTCGTCGCGGCGGAAGGTCACGTCGAGATTCGAGAGGAACGTGTTCATTCCTTCGCGCATCCCGACCGGCCGGCCGGCGTGGCCGCGCTCGGCGGGCGTTCCCTCGAAGACCTGCAGGCGATCCGAAAGCAGATCGATCATGTAGATGTCGTGGTCGATTACCATCGCCGTCTTGTCGTGGGTCTCAGTGTAACGACGGATAGCCCGCGTCGCGAGGACGCGCTGTTCGACGTCGAGGTGGGCGGAGGGCTCGTCAAGCAGGTAGAGGTCGGCCTCCTCGGAGAGACACGCGGCGATGGCGACGCGCTGGCGCTCGCCACCAGAGAGGTCCGTGAGCTGTTGCTCCATGATCCGATCGAGTTGGAGCGGCCCCGCGATCTCGGTGTTCCAGTAGGAGGTCCCGAAGTCGTCGGTGATCGAGGCTAGGAAGGCGTCGACCCGCATCGGCTGGTCGATCTCGACGTACTGCGGTTTGTACGAGATGTCGAGGGCGGCGTCGAAGCTCCCTTCGTCGGGGTCTAAGCGTCCGGCGAGCAGTTTTGCGAACGTCGACTTGCCGATCCCGTTGGGACCGACGATGCCGAGCACCTCGTTGTGTCTGATCTCGCCGGCATCGATCTCGAGGGCGAACTCGCCCTCGCCGTAGGATTTCCGCATTTCGGGGTACTCGACGAGCGTCTCGCCGTAGCCCTCGACGCGGGGGGCGTGTTCCTCGAACTCGATGGCCTCCGGGCGGATCCGCATATTCTCGTTCTCGAGGTAGCCTCCGAGGTACTGATTTATACCGCCCTTCGTCGATTTCGGCGGCGTGACGACGCCGAAGACACCGGGTTCGCCGTAGGCGACGTGGAGCGCGTCGGCGAGCAGGTCCAACACCGCGAGGTCGTGTTCGACCACGAGCATCGAGCGATCGTCGGCCGACAGTTCCTGGATAAGCCGCGCCGCAGTCACACGTTGGCCAATGTCGAGATACGGCGTGATCTCGTCAAGGAAATAGAAGTCGGCGTCACGCACCAGCGTCGCCGCGAGGGCGACGCGCTGGAGTTCGCCGCCTGAGAGCGTATCGATCGGCTGATCGACGACGGAGGCGATCCCGAGACGCTCGGTGAGGTCGTCGGCGACGCCGCGCTCGTCGACGCTCGCGAGCAACTCGCTCGTCTTTCCGTCGAACGTGTCCGGAATCTTATCAACGTATTGTGGCTTTCGGGCGACTGTCACCTCGTTTTCTTGGAGATCTTTGAGGTATCCCTGCAGCGCCGTGCCCCGGTAGGCTTCGAGCACCCGGTCCCAGTCCGGGTCGGCCTCGAAGTCGCCGAGGTTCGGCGTGATCTCGTCGGCGAGGATGTGGACGGCGGTCGTCTTCCCGATCCCGTTGGGGCCGAGAATCCCGGTGACGCGGCCGTCTTCAGGCGCTGGTAGCCCATACAGCGCGAAGCTGTTCTCGCCGTAGCGGTGGGTCGGGTCGTCGTCGAGTTCCTGCGGGAGGTTGATGATCTCGATCGCATCGAAGGGACACTTTTCGACGCAGATGCCACAGGTCTCGCCGAGACACAGCTCCTCGGAGATCGAGATCTGATCGGAGCCGCCGGCGTAGTGCTCGCCCTCGTCGTGGCGTTCTTCGCGGGTGACGATACACTCCTCGCCGGTCCGGTTTGGCGGGCAGAAGTTCGCACACTCGTAGTTACACCGGTCGGGCTGGCAGCGATCTAAGTCCACGACGGCGATGCTGTCGTCGGCCATCAGAGGCCAGCCCCGGTTGTGAGCAGGATTCCCCAGCAAACGAACCAGAGCGAAAACGTCATGAAGACGACGTAGAGGTAATCCTTCGCCCCGAAGTCGTCGGTGTCGAGCTCGATTCCGGCTTTTTCGAGGAGCTGGTGGATGGGGAACTGCACGACGACGGCGCTCGCGAGGATGTAGACGCCGAGCGTATCCCCGGCCCCGTCGGCGACGGCCGACGAGACGAGGGCGGCGGCGACGCCGGCCAGACACGCGATCGCCGTGACGGTGATGCCACGGACGTGTGCGGTCCGGCGTTCGGCCGTATCAGTTGCCATACGTACTGTTGTGCCATCCGTCGTCAAAAGCGGTTCGTTCCAGCGACGCCGATGGAGTGACCGGCTTCGGCTCAGCCTCGGACCATACCTGACATGTTTGGATTAACGTTTATACCCGCGGGGGACCTTTTATATCGTAGAGATGCCTGATTCAGACGGGGAAACACTCACAGATCTTCCACCCAGCGCGAAACTCGTCTACAAAGTTCTCGAGTACAATGGCGCGATGACTCAAAAGAGCATCGTCGAGGAATCGATGTTGTCTGCTCGAACGGTCCGCTATGCGCTCGAACGGCTCGAGGACATCGAGATCGTCTCGGAGGACGTATACTTCGCTGACGCCCGTCAAAATCTTTACGAACTGACTGACACCGGCAAGGCAGCCGTCGACGGCGCCGGCGAGGCGGCCGCCTCCGACGACTAAACGGTACCCCGTCATTCGCCATTCACTCCGAACGACACCCACGACAGCGACGGGTACGGCCCGTCCGGTGCCGACTGTGTTTCGCGCACGCACTCGTGCGGTGGACCTGACTGTTCCGTCCGAGCGCCACCGGGCCATCGGAATCGCTGTGGACTCGACGCACTACCGCACCGTGTTCGAGGGGTCCAGACCGCCGAGGTACTTGCCACGCTCGAATTGTTCAGCCCAATCAGTTATACCGGCGATACGAGCAGCAATCCGCTCAAGCCCGTCGCTTGCCGGCCTGAAACGGTGGCTCGGGAGAAGCCCTCATCACAAGGGGCTCAGAGGGGGTAACTGTCGTCACCGCCACCACCGACTGTTCTCGCTTCACCGGTAAGAACCCACGCCTTTTCCGGGGCGGAATGTACGATCTCCCGAGATAGCACCGAATCGCCTCGTGGAGCGCTCCCCCGATGGTAGCGTTGGCGTGCGACACATCTTTGCTATCCTCCCACGGCTTCAGGCCTGTCTCTTACCGATACGTTCCCCGAGTCCCAAAGTGACGTTTTAGACGCTTTCGAACTTGATCTGTAGTCAGAAGATTGCGGTGAGGAGGGATTCAAGCGGTGATACCGGCGACGTGTGCGACGGTATCACTACCTACCGGCGTGGTGTCCCCAGAAAAACCCGCATCGATCGGCGAGTCTCCCAGCGACAGCACCAGCGGCTAGGTCTCACTACCTCGGCTTCCTCTCGGGCCGACTCGCCTCGTGCGTTTGACCCTCTGTCGGAAGCCCTCGCCCTCTCCCCACGGGCCGGGCCTGTTCGGACAGTCAGAAGGATCTCCGATCCCTCACGAATTGAGGCCGGAGCCCCCGGCTGAACGTTACTGAACCGGTAACAAAGAAATTATGTAGTATAAACATAAATTCAGTCTTGTTGGTCAGTAGCCACGACCAACAGCCAGCGATACAAACGAGAGGGGTGGCTTGGTGCCCTACGTCGCTCCTCTTTTGTAAGATCCCATTCTCACGGCTTCTGTACTGAATTCCGACGCAAAGATGGACGCCCCGGACTGCGTCGGCGGTCGTAAATTTCTGCTTATATGTTCGTTTTTAATACATGAGCACATAATGTATATTTATGTATATATCCGAGAGGCCCCGAATGCACTGTAACATAGCGGTCGAGATCACCCTATAGAATATATATCGCCTGGCGATACTCAATACCAAACATACCGACCGAAGCTATTCTATACCGAACTATACCGCTCAGTAACATCCTATACCAGACATATCTCCCAGGTGCGTTCCATACCCCTCATATAAATTTCTTTTAGCATTTCGTATTTGATTTCTCGTGATGTCAAGCGACGCGGAGCACCAGAGTGCGGGAGTATCACGGCGAAAATATCTGTTGACGTCAGCCGCTGCCGTCGGCGGCGTCGGCCTCGCTGGGTGTAGCAGCAGCGACACCAGTAACACCAACAGCGGCGAGGGCGGAAACGGTGATGCCGATAGCAGCACCAGTTCGGATTCCGGATCGTCGGGGCCGTCGACGGTGACCGCCGAAGGCTCGTCGACCGTGTATCCGATTTCGAATAAAGGCAGTTCCTATTGGAACTCGAACTCGCCCCCGAGCGACGGGGAGTACTGGGGATCCAACGACGAGGGGTCGGTTCCGGGCTGGGACCAGATACAGACCGATGAAAACATCGCGGACTACTTTGCGGGACTGTACGGGTTCGAAGCGACCGGCGAACGGTCGAACCCCCCCTTCGGGACGCGGGTGGCGCTGAGTCACTCCGGGACGGGGTGTGAGGCCGTCCGCGACGGGCTCGTCGATATCGGCAACTCCTCCGGGCCGATCACGGCGGAACTCGGCATTAGCGAGCAACAGCGCGATGATAACTACGTCGATCACGTCGTCGGCCGTGACGGGCAGCCCGTCTTCGTCAGTCAGGCAGTCTACGACGCCGGCGTCGAACAGCTCACCGGCGAGCAGATCCGCGGTATCTACCAGGGCGACATCGCCAACTGGAGCGAGGTCGGCGGTCCGGATCAAGAAATCTACGTCGTCGGGCGCGCAGAAGGTTCCGGAACGGATACCACGTTCCGGCTGAACATGCTCGGTGACGCCGAGGCACCGATGGATGTCGACACCCGCCTCGGGCAGAACCAGCAGGTCCAACAGGTCCTCCAGAACAACGACAATGCCATTGGGTACATGGCGCTCGCGTTCTCCGGGCCGGGGATCCAGGCGGTCGCGATCGACTTCGACGGGACAGTATTCCAGCCCGACCCCGACGCGGAGAACACCATCTTCGACGCCGAGTACCCGTTGAATCGGGACCTCCACATGTACACCCGGATCAACGAGGAGACGCCCGACGGGACGGACATGCGGGAGGCCGCCTTCCTCAACATGTTCCTGACCGACTTCGGCCAGCAGGTGTTCGTCGAGGATGTCAACTACATCACGCTGCCGACCTCCGATCTGGACGCCGAAAAGCAGAAACTCCCCGAGCAGATGTAGGCCGATCGAACGCAACTCACCTGTTTTCGACGGATGATACACAATGGATTCATTCACTGATACAGAGGTCGGCGGTTGGGAGGCCCGTGCGGAACGATACTCGGGCCGCGTTCGGACGTTCATCACCGAGACGGATCCGGGTGCGCTGGCCGTCGTCGCTCTATCTATGGGGTCGTTATTGCTCGCTTTCGCCGGATTCCTGTCGGCGTCACCCCTGGCTGCGGTGCCGTTCGGCGTGTTCGTCCTCTCGACCGGGTACGGGTGGGTGCGGCACCAGGCACTCATCGCTCGCGCAGTCACCTTCGCCATGACGACGGTGACACTCGTCACACTCGGATTGATCATCGCCTTCATTTTCGTCGAATCGGCCGCCGCCTTCCGGTACGAGAGCGTGACCGTCTTCGGCGTCTCAGTTCCGGGGCTGGGGATGTTCGTTCAGACGCGGTGGGACGCGGTTTCGGATCCGGTTCGATATTCGTTGGTGCCGATGATCCACGGCACGGCGATGGTGACCGCCATCGCGACGCTGGTCGCGGCACCGCTCGGTGTCGCCGCCGCGCTCTTCATTTCCGAGATCGCCCCGCCGGCCGTTCGCGAGGCCGTCAAGCCCGGGATCGAGGTTTTGGCGGGAATCCCTTCGATCGTGTACGGCTTCATCGGATTCACCATCATCAACCCGTGGGCAGGCGAGGAATTCGCCCTGAACGGCGGCTCGACATACCTGTTCGTCGGGATCGTCGTGGGGCTCATGGCACTGCCGACGGTCGTCTCGGTCGCGGAGGACGCGCTCACGAGCGTTCCGGATTCCATGAAGGACGGGTCGCTCGCTCTTGGGGCGACGGAGTGGCAATCGATGACGTCAATCACGCTGCCTGCGGCCTTCTCCGGTGTTTCGGCGGCCGTGTTGCTCGGCGTCGGCCGGGCCATCGGCGAGACGATGGCCGCGACCGTCATGTTGGCTGGCGTGCAAAAGATCCCTGAACCAATAACTAACGTGTTCTATGGCTACGAGACGCTCACGTCCCTGATCGCCGCCAATTACGGGAACGCGAGCGGCACCCAAGAGAGCGCGCTGTTCGCGGCTGGCGTCGTCCTGTTCGTGACTGTGCTGTCTCTCAGCGTCGCCTCGCAGTACATTGAGGCGCGCATGCGCCAGCGTCTCGGAGGTGAGCGAACGTGAGTCGCGCGACCCAGAACGCGCTCGTCCGCGAGGACCGCGGCGGGTACGAGGCAGTCGCCGCGTCCGCGGTCGGGCTCTCCGGGGTGGTTTTCGCCGTCGGTTTGGCCACGCTCGTCGATATCGTCTCGATCACGACTCCCGTCGGAAACGGCACGCTGTCTGTGGCTCTCGGTGCGGCACTTCTGGGACTCGGTCTGGGAACCAGCGGGTTGGGCCTCGCATCGCGGCTCGGCTACGTCGATGCCAGCCCTCAGCCGAGTGCGGGTGTCGTCGCTGCGACCGCGTTCGCCGGCGTCTGGTTCGTTATCGGCGCATTCGCCGCACAGGAAGCGGGCCTTGGAACGCCGGGGTGGCTGGCGATCGGATTCGTCTCGGGTGCTGCCGCGTTCTTGCTGACGGCGCTCCGGCGGGAGGACGTCGGATCGACGCTCCCGGCCGGGAGCGTCGCCGTCCTCTTTGGAGTGGCGCTCGTGACCGGATTCGCGGGACCGGGGTGGGAGCGCGTTCTCGTCGGGTACAACGCGACGCTATTCGGGGACACGGTCATCCCGGTTGTCACGATGGTCGCGTCGCTGCTGACCGGATGGGCGGCCGCGAAGTCCTACGGTGGCTTCGGTGCCCGGGGACGCAACATCGGTGCATACGTGCTGATCTATCTGATCGTCCTCTCGATTCTGGCGGTTCTCGTCGGTCTCCTCGCGTTCGTCATCATCAGGGGACTTCCCGGGCTCTTGAACGGGGTAGCTGTCGGTGGCGATCAGCTCCTCAGGTGGCCGTTCCTGACGAACGGGGCCTCGCTGCTGGCGGAGGTCCCCGGCGTGTTCCCCGCATTGATCGGGACGGTCTGGCTGGTTATCGGTGCCGTCCTCTTTGCGGTGCCGACCGGCGTCGGTGCGGCGGTGTTTCTTAGCGAGTTCGCAGAACAGGGGCGATTCACCGGAGTCGTCGAAGTCGCAACCAACGGCCTCTGGAGCACGCCCAGTATCGTCTTCGGGCTGTTCGGGGCCGCGTTCCTCATCCCCCGGTTCGGCAATCAGAAGTCACTGATCGCGGGGATGTTGACGCTCGGGTTCATGCTGTTACCGCTGGTACTCATCACGAGCCGGGAAGCCATTTTGGCAGTCCCGGACGAGTACCGTGACGCAAGTGCGGCACTCGGCGTCTCCAAGTGGGAAACGATCCGAAGCGTCGTTCTGCCGGCTGCGATCCCTGGGATCACGACCGGCATCATCCTCGGTGTCGGTCGGATCGCCGGCGAAACGGCACCGATCCTGTTGACGACTGGAGGGGGCGTCCTTCCGGGGAGATCGGCTGCTCCGAACGTGCTCGGCGGATTTCAACTGAGCGCGTCTCCGCCGTTCGTCACGAACCCCGCGCTGCTCGAGGCCACCAGCGCGCTCCCGTATCAGCTATACGCGCTCATCACGGCCGGGCTGAGCGGGAACATCGAGGATCCCCAGCAGTTCGCGTGGGGGCTGGCACTGACCTTGCTGCTCGTCGTGTTGCTGTTCTACGCGGGCGGCATCGCGACGCGGTACTACTTCAGGAAGAAGCTCCACCAATGAGTCAGATAGATCCGGAAAACGCTGCCGAGCAGGAGAACCGAGCCAACGACCAGTCGGTCTCGACGACCGACGGCGAGACGGTCGAGGAAACGCGCCCGGAGTGGACAGAGCACGACACCGACGCCGAAACGAAACTCGCTGTCGAGGGGTTGGACGTTTACTACAACGACGACCGCGCACTGAATAACGTCTCGATGGACATCCCCGAACGGAGCGTAACTGCGCTCATCGGCCCGTCAGGCTGCGGTAAATCGACGTTTTTGCGGTGTCTAAACCGCATGAACGATCGTATCCGGAGCGCCACCGTCGATGGAACCGTCGAGCTTGACGGGACGGACATCTACGACGGCGGTGTCGACCTCGTCGAGTTGCGCAAGCGCGTGGGTATGGTGTTCCAGAGTCCCAACCCGTTTCCGAAGTCGATTCGCGACAACGTCTCCTACGGCCCGCGAAAACACGGCGATATCGAGACGGGGGTGCTCTCGCGGTTGACGGGGCGTGACGGGTCCGAACGCGAAGCGGAGCTCGTCGAGCGGTCGTTGAAGCAAGCCGCACTCTGGAGCGAGGTCAGAGATCGACTGTCCGACAATGCCCTCGGACTGTCCGGCGGCCAACAACAGCGGCTGTGTATCGCACGATGCCTGGCGGTCGACCCGGAGGTCATCCTGATGGACGAGCCGGCGTCGGCACTCGACCCGATCGCCACCTCGAAGATCGAGGACCTCATTGCGGAACTCTCCGAGGAGTACACGGTCGTGATAGTCACGCACAGCATGCAACAGGCCGCCCGCGTCTCCGATCAGACCGCAGTCTTCCTCACCGGCGGTGAGCTCGTCGAATACGACGACACGGAGCGGATCTTTGAGAACCCCGAGAGCCAGCGGGTCGCGGACTACATCAGCGGCAAGTTCGGGTAAAGATCACCGCGAGGAGTCGTCTCCGCACCGGTCTCCCGCGTCGTGCCGGTGTCAAATCACGGGATGCCGGTCGTCGGTTCCCGGCTGTCGTCGAACGCTTATTCTCCGTTGGGATCCGGCTGATACCGCTGTATCGTTTCCTCGAGTTCGGCCCACTCGATGGGCGGCTCTACGCCTTCGAGTTCGTCCTCGAACGACCCGATCCGATCCCCGAACCGCTCCCGCCACGCGGGGTCGGCGACCTCGGCGAGTCGCTGGCCGACGCGGTCACGGCGCGTTGCCAACTCGTCGAGTTTCGGTTCGACGTTCGGCGGCTGCTCGGTGCCCTCCCGATCGGCCCACTCTCGAAGTGCCGCCAGTTCCGTTCGCAGATCCGCGACCAGCAGCGCGGCGACGCGATGTTGGATCGACGCCGCGGCCCACGCGACCGCCGGGTCGGCCCCCGCGCCGGTGCCGTCCGTCGATAGCGTCTCGACGGTGGCTTCGATTCTCCCGAGCGACTCCTCGATCGCGTCGATGTCTTCGGTGAGCGCTTCGACGCGACGGTCGGAGGTTTCGAGCCACGCTTCTACGGGGTCCAGCTCGAACTGAAGATCGTCTGCGTCGCGTTGGACCTCCTTCGCTGTGGCCGTAAGCCGTCGGATCTCCACGGCGAGTTCGTAGAGACCGCTCTCGTCTCTGTCGTCGACGATCCCTTGGAGGTGCTCGCCGAGAGTGGTCGTTCGTTCTTGGATGGATTCGAGCCGGGCTCCGAAGCGATCCAGCCGGGCCGCGACGTGGTCCAAATCGGAGACGGGAGCAGCCGTCTCCCGGGCATCGTTCAGTCTCCCGGCCGCCAATTCGGCCCGTGTTTCGGCGGTCGTCACCACCTTTGACGCGTTCGAGAGCGCGTCGTCGACAGCCGCCCGGCGAACGGTTCCCTCGTCGGAGACGATGGCGAGCGTCTCGCGGATCGTTTCGCGGTCAGCCGAGTCGTCAATCTCGTCGACAGCTGCCTCCAGCGATAGTCCATCGAGCTCCGTTCGGTCACCGTCCTGTCGTCGACTCATATGGGATCGATGTGGCCGGTGTGGTGTTAGTCATTCGATGTGGAGCACGATCGGCGATACGACAGCGCGATCGGGCGCGACCGGGCTAGACGGTTTTAATTAACACAGAACTGCACATCCCGGATACGAGGCTCCCGAGACGCGCCGACGTACGCGGCCTACGACTACACTCGAAACGAAACGACGGGCACAAGCGTTCGGTAATGCGGATCGCGACCCGCCTGGGTGGTTAGCGATACCGGTTACTCGCGCAACAAAAGGTATAAAAGATGTCGAGTCGATGGTGTGTCCATGACGATACAACGACGACGGTTCATTGCGGCAATCGGGACGGGAGCACTTGCTGGCGTGGCCGGGTGCTCACAGCAGTCCGGCGGCGGCGACGAATCCGACGGCTCAGACGACTCCGGTGAGATGGACGGATCGGACTCGTCAAGCAACGGCGGTAGCGACGACGGACCCGGCGTCGCCGGCGAGACGCTGACGCTCACCACGACGACGAGTACCTACGATACGGGGCTGCTCGACGCGATCCATCCCGACTTCGAAGAGATGTACGGCGTCTCGGTCGACGCGGTCGCACAGGGAACCGGTGCGGCCCTCGAAACGGCCCGCAACGGGGACTCGGATATCGTGATGGTCCACGCCCGCGGCCTCGAGGACGAGTTCATGCGCAACGGCTACGGTATCAACCGCCGCGACCTGATGTTCAACGACTTTGTCATCGTCGGCCCGACTGACGATCCGGCGGGCATCGAGGGGATGGGGTCGGCAACCGAGGCGCTCACCGCAATCGCGGACGCAGAGGCGGCGTTCGTCTCGCGGGGGGACAACTCCGGGACGCACACCAAAGAGCTCAATCTGTGGGATGCCGCCGGCACCGATCCGGGCGGTGACTGGTATCAAGAGACCGGCTCGGGGATGGGCGAGGCACTAAACATCGCCAACCAGCAGGGCGCGTACACGCTCTCGGACCGCGGGACGTTCATCTCCCAGCGCTCGGAGATCGATCTCACCATCCTGGTGCAGGGCCCGATCGGGGACGGGCCGGAGATCCTCGCAAACCCCTACGGCGTCATGGCCGTCAACCCGGGCGTCCACGACAACGCCAACTACGACCTCGCGATGGCCTACATCGGCTGGATCACCAGCCCGGGAGTCCAAGAGATGATCTCGGATTACGAATCCAACGGGGAGCAGTTGTTCTTCCCCGAGGCGGTCTCGGAGAACCCCGACTTCCAGCAGTACGTTCCGGACGGCTGGAGCAGCGGCGAATAAAACGACGTGCCGCTCGAGCCAGCCGTCGAACTGCTGCCCGCACTGCTCGAGTTCCCGTTCAGGGAAGGGTATGTCACGAGCATTATCTATGTCTCGCTGTACGTAAGCATCATCGCGGTCTCGTTGAGCACGCTGGTCAGCGTTCCGGTCGCCATCGTGATGGGGTTCGTCGACTTCCGCGGAAAGCAGTTCGTGAAGTCGGTGATCAACACCGGGATGGGGTTTCCGAGCGTGGTCGTCGGCCTGCTCGTCCTGTTCGCCGTCTCGAATCAGGGCCCGCTCGGCTCTCTCGAGTTGATCTTCACCAAGAAGGCGATGATCATGTCGCAGTTCGTGCTCGCGACGCCACCGATCACGGCGATCAGCCTCGCGGCCGTCACCGGCGTGGAGGGAAACGTTCGCGATGCGGCCCGGGTTCTCGGTGGCACCCGCCTTGACGCGGCGTTGGTCGTCATCAAGGAGGCACGGTACGGGATCGCAACGGCAGTGCTTGCGGGGTTCGGGCGCGCGATCAGCGAGGTCGGCTCCGTGCTCATCGTCGGCGGAAACATCACCAGCTCGGACGGGATATCGAAGACGCGTACCCTGACGACCGCGGTCCAACTCGAGGCACGCCAGGGACGATACGAGACCGCAATGGTGCTCGGGGCGGTGCTGGTCGCGATCGTGCTGCTCGTCAACGCCGTCGTCGTTCGGCTCGGCGATACTGGTGGGGTGGGCCGATGATACGCCTCTCGAACGTGTCGCACGCCTACGGGGACGACCCCGTGCTCAATGACCTCTCGATGTCCGTCGACCCCGGGGAGGTGGTCGCGATCATCGGCCCCTCGGGCGTCGGGAAGACGACGCTGTTGCGGATCCTCGCGCTGTTCATCCAGCCGAGTTCGGGAACGACCGAGTTGGACGGGCAAGCGGTGTGGTCGGTCGGCGAGAGCGAGCGACTGGCGCTTCGCCGCCGCATCGGCATGGTGTTTCAGGAGGCGAGCCTCTTCGACGCCTCCGTCGCCCGGAACGTTGAGTACGGCCTGCGGGTCCGGGAGTCGTGGCCCGATCGGCTCTGGAGCCAGTTGTGGTCGGTGCTCGGGTCGAACGGGACGTCCGAGGCAGTCAGGGAGGCCCTCGAAATCGTCGGTCTCGACGACAGACTCGAACAGGAGGCCGGCTCGCTCTCCGGAGGGGAAGCACAGCGGGTCTCGTTCGCGCGGGCGCTGGCGTACGAGCCAAAGTATCTCATGCTCGACGAGCCGACGTCTGATCTCGACCCCCGGAATACGGGGCTGATCGAGGCGGCGATCGGCGAGGCTCGCGAGCGCGGCATCGGCGTCGCGGTCGCGACCCACGATATGCACCAGGCCGAGCGGGTCGCGGACCGGGTGGGGGTGCTCCTCGGCGACGGCTTCACCGAGATCGGTCCTACGGAGAGAGTGTTCGAGGACCCGGCTGACGACCGGACGCGGAAGTTCATCTCCGGCGAGTTGGTGTATTGATCCGGGGAGCCGAACCGACGCCATCGCGTCCTCAAGATGTCGGGCCGATCGCCCTCGGCGACCGCCACAACGAACAGAACAGCTTTTATCCCCCGTTGGTCGAGACAGTATATGGATGTCGGTGTCGAAGCACACTTGCGGGCCGACGACGTGACGTTCGGGGCGGCCGACGCCGAGTTGCTTCGCTCGGTCGAGGCGCGCGAGTCGGTCCGGGGCGCAGCCGAGGTGCTCGGGCGCTCGCGAGCGCGAGCACTAAACCGCATCGCGGCGTTGGAGGAGGGTTTCGGGCCGCTGGTCGAGCGACAGCGCGGCGGCGCTGACGGCGGCGGCAGCCGACTCACCGCGGACGCCGAGACGCTTCTCGCCCGGTTCGACCGCCTGCGAGCGACGCTCTCGGAGACGGCGGCGGTCTCCGAATCGGTCCTCTCCGGGAAGATACTCGACCGCGAAGGCGAGTTTGGATCGGTGAAGACCGACGCGGGGGTGGTTCGGGCGCTACTCGTCGATCGGGTGCTCGCGAACGGCGGCGAGGGTGGCGATCGTGAGGGGATGCCCGAGGACAGATCGGCGCAACTCGACGTCGGCGCGCAAGTACAGGTGAGCGTCCAGGCCGACGCAGTCACGCTGTATCGCCCCCCCGACGCACCCAGCGATGGCGAGACGAGCGCCCGGAACCGCCTCTCTGGAACCGTCGCCTACGTCGAGGCGGGTGAGTCGATCGTCCGCGTTGGCGTCGAGGTGGGCGCTGATGCGCCCCTCGTAGCGTTAGTAACCCAGGAAAGCCGCCGTCGTCTGGGGATCGAACCGGGCATGGAGGTCGTCGCGTCGTTCAAGACTACGGCAACACGGGCCACGGCAAACGATTACTGAACCGGCTCCCGGGCGTCCAGTCGGGACCTCGGCGGCACCCGATATCCGGCTAGCGGGGTGAATCTCAATACCCGACCGGAGGCATATATATCACTATTACCAACCCACAGGTGTCGCCATGTTGATAAGCGATCATCGCATGGCCACCGAAAAGCAAGTCACGTTGCCGCCGGCGTACGCTGATCTCCACGTCGGCATCGCGCTGTTTGACCCGGATTTGGGAGCCGTTTTGGACGCGAACGACTGGGTGGAGACGATACTCGGCTACACTGTCTCGGAGTTGCGCGGACTCCCGGTCGAGGCGTACACCGCGAACACCTACCCGCGGTCGGGTGACGATCTGAAGACCCGACTCCGGGCGAGTACCGGAGGGCGTCCACAGCGGTTCACCTGGCGGGCAAAGCGGGCAGACGGTGAACTCGTCTGGGTGCAGGTCCGCTCCTCGCGTCGGCGCCTGGACGGACAAGAGTGCGTGTACGCCGAGTTGCAGGACATAACCGAGTACTACGACACGTACCACCGCGCGGAACTGTTCTGGCGGGTCCTCAGACACAATCTGCGGAACGAGGCGACGGTCATCTCGGGCAACGCGACCCCCATCGCGGAGCGCGCCGACGCCGAGCGGTTACGGAAGGCCGGCGAGACGATCCGGTTGCGGGCCGAGAAACTCGGGAAGATGGCCGACTCCGTCGAGGAGATCCAGCGGGCGGTCGCCGGGGCGGACACACAGCGGGTCCGAAAGCACGCGACCGTCGCTGTGCGAACCGTCGCAAACGAAGTCTCGGCCGACTACCCCGGCGCAGAGGTCGTCGTCACCGAACGCGAAGGGATGTGGATCTGCGTCGACGACGCGTTCGCCGATGCGCTCTCACACGCCCTTGAAAACGCCGTCGTTCACTCCGAGTCGGTGGAGCCGACCGTCCAGGTCGGCGTCGGCCCCTCGCCGAACACCGGGCGCGTCGAGATCCGGATCAGCGACGGAAACTCGCCGATACCCGAGGGCGAACTCGACGCGCTGTTCGATCCGGACATAACGACGAGCACGTCCCACGGCACCGGAATCGGCCTGTTCGTCATGAAGTGGTGCGTGGAGTCGCTCGGCGGCGAGGTCAGGTTCGAACGCTCCGAGAAGGGCAACGACGTCTACTTCTATTTGCCGCCGGAGGCGTCCCCCGACGAGGGGTGACTCCGGATCGGACGAACGTTAGTCTCCGGCGTCGGTGTCGTCCCTGTTCGCAGCACCCGCGCCGTCCGTGTCTTCCGCGTCTCCAGTGCCGTCCACGTCGTCGGCACCATCCGCGTCGTAGAGCCGCCGAAGCGCCGCCTCGGCACCCGACCGGGTCTTCAGATACCGGCGATCGCCGTCCGGCGTCCGAACCGCGAACCGGTACGTCTCGCTGTCGGGGCGGTACCACCGCTTCTGGTGGCGCGCCAGCGGCCCGTTGGAGGGGGCTCCTCCGTTGGATGTCCCCCCGGTCGGGTCCGTCGGTCTCGACGGAGCGGTTACCTCGGAGTCGCTGAGCGACCGTCCGTGGTCGCTCCGGCTCGACCGTTCCGCTCCCCCGTCGGCCGTCCCAACGAGAATGTCTCTTCCGGGGAACGGCGCCGCGTCGAGGCCGGTGTCGCACTCCTCGTTCGCCACGGCCGCTCGGGTCTTCTCCATCAGGATCGCTTGTGTGTCGATGACGCGTTCGCCGTCTTCGGGCCGCTGTTGATCGTAGCTCCCGTCGGGGTTCATCGTCCAGCGCCGCCGGTTGTCCGCGAGGATCAACTCGAGGTTGAACTTTAGCTGCCGGCGGATGTCGGGGTCCTCGACCGGGGTGACCGCCTCGACGCGGCTGTCGAGGTTCCGGGTCATCCAGTCGGCGCTCCCGATGTAGTACTCCGGATGTCCCCCGTCGATGTCGGCCGCCGACGGGTCGGAAGCCGCCCCGTCGTCTGTGTCGGCCGTCCGTGCGCCGTTCTCGAAGTAGAAGATCCGGGAGTGTTCGAGGAACCGGCCCACGACCGAGTGGACAGAGACGGTCTCGCTGATCCCCTCCACCCCGGGGCGGAGCCGGCAGATGTCCCGGACGATGAGGTCGATGTCGACGCCCGCCATCGACGCCCGGTACAGTTCCTCCACGATCTCGGGGTCCTCGAGGCCGTTGACCTTCGCTACGATGCGGGCTGGACGGCCGGCTCGAGCGTGTCGCGCCTCGCGGCGAATACAGTAGGTGAACTCCTCGCGCATCGTCACCGGCGCGACGAGCAGTTTCCGGAACTGTTCGTCCAGTCCCGGCCCGGTAAAGGAGTTAAAAAGCGTGACGAGGTCCTGGCCGATGTCGCGGTCGGCGGTCAACAGCCCGAGGTCGACGTAGCCTTTGGCGGTCTCGGAGTGGTAGTTGCCGGTGCCGACGTGCGAGTAGAGGGTAACGTCGTCGTCATCCTCACGGACGACGAGGGCGGTCTTCGTGTGGGTCTTCAACCCGATGGTGCCGTAGGCGACGTGGATGCCGTTTTCCTCCAGGCGGCGGACCCACTCGAGGTTGTTCTGCTCGTCGAAGCGGGCCTTCAGTTCGACCATCACCGCGACCTGCTTGCCGTTTTCGGCCGCCTCAATGAGCGATTGAATGACCTGAGAGTCGCTCGCGGTCCGGTAGATCGCCGCCTTCACCGCCAGCACGTCGGGATCGTTGGCCGCCTCGGTGAGAAAGCGCTGGACCGTCTCGTCGAAGTCGTGATAGGGGTGGTGCAGCAGAATATCGTCTTCGTCGATGTGCGAGAAGATACTCCGGGACTCCTCGTCCTCGTTGTCGGTTTCGAACGCCGAGCGCCCGTCCTCGCGAAGCCGCGGGTGGGACTGTGGCGACCAGGGATCGAGTTTCAGGTCGGGACGGTCGAGATCCGTCAGCGAGGCGAAGTCCCGGTAGTCGATCGGCCCGTCGAGGTCGTATATTTCGCGCTCGTCAAGATCTAACTGTTCCTTGAGCGTCTCCCGGATGGCGGGGTCGGCATCCGATTCGATCTCCATTCGGACCGCGCTAGCGAAGCGGCGTTGCTCGAGCACGTCCTCGATCATCTCGATGAGGTCCTCGGCGACCTCCTCGTTCCGGCGCACTTCGGCGTTTCGCGTCAGGCGGAACAGCGCCGTGTCGAGTATCTCGACGTTCGGCAGGAGGAGATCGAGATTGTGTCGGATCAGTTCCTCGACGAGGACGTACCGTGCGCCCTCGCCTGCCTCGATCAGGCGGGGCCGATTCGGCGGGATCTTGATCCGGGTGAAGGTCGGGTCCTCGCTACCGTGCGGGCAGGTGAGCACCGCAAGCGACAGCGATCGGTTCGAAATGAACGGGAACGGGTGGGCCGGATCGAACGACAGCGGCGTCAGCGTCGGCTTGATCGACCGCTCGAAATGCCCGCGCAGCGCCGAGCGCGCATCCGCGTCGAGGTCGTCGTAGGCCACGACCTCGATGCCCGCCCGGGCCAACGCCGGGCGGAGTTCCGTCTCGTAACAGTCGGCCTGTTCGCGCAACATCGGTTTGAGCTGTCCGTGGATCTCCTCCCACTGCTCGAGGGGGGTTCGGCCGTCGACGGTCGTCTCCGTGACCCCAGCCTCGATCTGTTGTTTGAGCCCGCCGACGCGCTTCATGACGAACTCGTCGAGGTTTCGGGTGACGATGGAGAGAAACCGGATCCGTTCGAGCAGCGGGGTCCGGTCGTCGAGAACTTCTCGGAGGACCCGCCGCTGGAACGCGAGTTCGCTCAATTCGCGGTTTAGATACAGCTCCGGATCGGTCGGGTCGACGTCGTCGGGCTCGTACGGTGCAATGTCGTGGCAATCGCTCATGACGGTCTGTCGGGCGTTGCGAGCCGCGGTTCGACGATGCTGTCACTCGAGCGGGGGCGGTACGTCTCGGGCGGGCCGACGCTGATGAACTCCGAATTGCGGTAGTCGTAGGCGGTCAACCGGCCCCCGTAGACACAGCCCGTATCGAGGCCGACGGCATAATCACTCTCGAAGGGGTCCGCGAGAACGGTGTGGCCGAAGAAGACCCGTGGCGACTCCCGGCGCGTCTCGAACCAGAATGGGCGCTCGTACCCGCCCTCCGGGGCGAGCGAGCGGGTGTTCAGGAGTTCGGTGAGCGTATGCTCGGCGACCGGCTTTCGGTGGTCGATCCCGCCGTGGACGACCACGGCGTCGTCCCACGAGATCACGACCGGCAGCGAGTCGAGGTACGCGAGGTCGTCATCGGCCAGCGAGTCGATCGATTTTCGACCATCAAGGAGTTTCTGTTCGTTGTTGCCCCGGACGGCGAGAAGGTTCGAACGCGATTTGACGATATCGAGGACACCCTTGCTATCGGGGCCTTTCCGGACCAGGTCGCCGACGAAAACCACGAGGTCGTCCTGATCGGGGGCCAGCGAGTCGAGGAGCCGTTCGAGCGTCGCCCGGCAGCCGTGAACGTCGCCGACGACGTAGATGTTGTCCCAGTCGTCGCCGTCGAGTGTCCGGTGGCTCGCATCAACGTCCGTATCGAGCGTCAGTTCGGGTACCATGAGTAACGTGTGCGCCGTGTGGCGGATATCGAATGAACCGGCGTCAGTTATTTAGACCGTTATATGAGCCATATATAGGTATATGTACCGGTACGTGTACTTTTGACTCTACGTAAAATAGTTACACGTACAGAAGTGGGACCATCGCCGCGACGCCGGAGAGGACGCCGACGAGCAACTCGCGGCGACCCCCGCCCGGCAGGTCGGCGCCGGTGTCGAGCGCCTCGGGAATGAACTCGGTCACAACCAGATACACCATCGCACCCGCGGCGAAGCCGAACCCGAAGGGCAGGAACTCCCGGGCCCACGTGACGAACACGAACGCGATGACGGCGCCGATCGGCTGTGGGAGACTCGAGAAGACGGCCGCCCCGACCATCCGCCACTTCGAGAGCCCCATCGCTCGCATCGGGATGGCGATGGCCGTTCCCTCGGGGATGTTGTGAATCGAGATGGCGATGGTCATAAACACCGCGAGCAGCGGCACCGAGATCCCGAGAATCGGGAGGCCACTCTCCAGGCCGAGTTCGGCGAAGGAGACCCCGACCGCGACGCCCTCGGGGAAACTGTGGACCGTGAGGATGCCGAGGATGAGGACGAGTTTCTTCAGGTCGGCCTCGGCGAACGCCGCAGCCTCGAGGGGGGCGTCCTCCTCGCCGAGGGTCGGGTCGTCGGTCCCGCCGACGTCGACCGAGTCGAGCACCCGGTCGGCAACCTCGACGAGGAGAACACCCACGAGGAGGCCGCCGATCAGGAGCGTTGGGATCCCCGCCGACGAGTAGGTCAGCCCCTCGTTGATGAGGCCAAAGAGCGACGCCGAGACCATGATCCCCGAGGCGATACCCCACAGCGCGACGTTCCACCGGTCGCTAAAGTCCTCGACGAAAAAGAACGGGATCGCGCCGAGGCCGGTGGCGAGCGCCGTCATCAGTCCGGCGACGAAGACGAAGGCGATGTTCTCCACGTGTACTCCGACTTCACGTTCGGTGGCAAAAAGAGTTTCTAAGAAGCAAATATATTTTTGGTTATCCTAAAACACGCTGTCCGGTGCGGTCCAGACTCCGGGGTCCGATCGCCTGTTAAATACGGACCGCGCCCCTCACCTCGGGACGTTCCCCGGCAGCGGCCCTCCCGTTGCCCCAGCGTGACCGGTTCGACCGGCCCGTTTCCTCATTCCGAACGGAGGGCGGACGCCGCCGGAATGCGCCGGGCGTCTCTCCGTCACCCCGTCAGTTCGAGTTCGATGACGTTGCCCGCCTGCTCGAGGACAGTCCGGATCGCGGCCTCCGTCTCGCCGCCGGAAACCCGACTCACGGGGCCGGTAATGCTGATCGCGGCCGGCCGCTCGTTCGGCGTCGACAGCGGGCGGGCGATGCAGGCCATCCCCTCGACGCACTCCTCGCGGTCGTAGGCGATCCCCTCGGCGCGGATCTCGTCGAGTTCCTCGAATAGCTCCGTCTGCTCGGTGATCGTGTGCTCGGTCACGCGGGGGAGGCCACGGGACTCGACGATGGTCTCGACTCGCTCCTCGGACAGCGTCGCGAGGATCGCCTTGCCGAGTCCCGTCGCATGGAGGTTGGCGCGGCGGCCGGTCTGGGTGTCGATGTCGACGGCGTCCTCGCCCCGAGACGTGTGGATGTAGACGCCCCAGCCGTCCTCCTCGAACATGAGGTTCGCGAGTTCGCCCGTCTCGTCCGCCATCGTCCGCAGCTGCGGACGGGCGGTGTCGTAGACGCCGTCGTAACGCTGTGCGTAGCCGCCAAACTCCAGGGCCCGAAGTCCGATCCGGTATTTGTCGTCGTGTTTGACGACGAGGCCGTTGGAATCGAGCGTATTGAGGTGTTTATAAACGGTGCTCTTGGCGACCGAGAGGTGCGTCGCGAGCTCGGTGATGCCCGCCTCCCCGCCGAGTTCGATGAGCCCCTCGAGCATCCGGATCGAGGTCTCGGTCGCCCGGACGCGGTCGTCGTCCATACTGCCACTTCGATAGCTCCGCTGATAAGCGTTGTTCGATCCCCGGTTTGGGGGTGCGTTCACGTCTGCGAAACGGCCAGCGGCCCCGCGTTCCAACCGCGTTGTTTCATACTCCCGAAATAAGCGGGGGAGCGGCCATATAACCCGCATATACCGATATTAGACGCCCATGTACCGGTCCAGCAGCCGTTCGCCAGGAAGAAACATAGATTATTCGACATATTAATACGGGTCCAGCCCATACATACATTTGATGTCACAGAAGCAAGCCGACGACGTCGAACTGCTGCGACTGAAGAACAGCCCGCGACGAACTGACCTGCAGAAGGCGAACCGACCGGTCGACAAACTCCTCGAGCTGTTTCGGTAACGACTGGAGGCGGCGTTGCGGACCTCCCTCGCGGTACCGATTTTCTCATTCTGACACGACGCTGACCCGGATCGTGCGGTGTGTCACTACCTGATTCAAGCAGAGAGAATCTCGCCCTAACCAGTAGTTGCCGAATCAATTCTCTCTGCGATTAATTCTGGACACATAGATTAAAATAAACGCCGATGTCGACCCCCATATGAATACGTATATAAATGAATTCCACCAGCCTCTCTGACATCTACCGGAGCCCACACGATCTGTTGGCAGTCATCGACACTCAACCCGAGGTTCGGCAACTACTGTTCACGGCGAGGAGGATGTCATAGCGTACCTGGCACGATCCCATCCGGTCGACGGGTTGGGAGCCAGCGGGAACGCGGCGAGCGGGCGCTGTACGTCTGGATTCTCACACCGCGTAAGCGAAGCTTTTTATCTGGAACGAACGACCGATGAGATATGAGCGCGACCCGGTTCGTAGTACGTTGACCCCGAGCGCGCCCTATTTATAGCGCGCACGTGTCCCGTGACTACCGGCCGGTCTCCGCGAGACAAACCATGAGCGAGGTTCCAGACAGCTACGACCCCGAGGAGGCGGAGCGGAAATGGCGCGACGAGTGGCTCGATTCGGACGTCTACGGGTACGACGACGACCCCGAACGTCCCGACTACATCATCGACACCCCGCCGCCGTACCCGACCGGTAACCTCCACATCGGCAACGCGCTGGGGTGGTGTTACATGGATTATGCGGCCCGGTACCACCGGCTCCGGGGGGACGACGTGCTCTTTCCGCAGGGGTGGGACTGCCACGGCCTCCCGACGGAGGTGAAAGTCGAGGAGAACCGAGACATCCATCGGACTGATGTTTCCCGCGAGCAGTTCCGCGAGTGGTGTGTCGAGCACACCGAATCCCAGATCGGCGCGATGAAGGAGACGATGTTGACGCTCGGGTTCTCACAGGACTGGGACCACGAGTTCCGAACGATGAACGACGACTACTGGGGGGAGACCCAGCGGTCGTTCGTCGAGATGGCCGATTCGGGCTACGTCTATCAAGACGAACACCCCGTCAACTGGTGTCCGCGCTGTGAGACCGCCATCGCCGACGCGGAGGTCGAAAACGAGGACCGCGAGGGCACGCTGTACTACGTCACGTTTGAGGGGGTCGGCAACGACGGTATCGAGATCGCAACGACCCGTCCGGAACTGCTCGCGGCCTGCGTCTCGATGGCCGTCGACCCCGACGACGAGCGCTACGCGGACCGGGTCGGCGATACGTTCGAGGTGCCGCTGTTCGGCCAAGAGGTCGAGTTGATCGCCGACGACGATGTCGATGGCGACTTCGGGACCGGCGCGGTGATGATCTGTACGTTCGGCGACAAACAGGACGTCGACTGGTGGATCGAGCACGATCTCGACCTCCGCGCCGTCTTCACTGAGGACGGCCGGCTCAACGAACTGGCCGGCGAGTTCGAGGGACTCCCGATCGACGAGGCCAAGACCGAGATCGCCGCGGCGCTCGAAGAGTCGGGCCACCGCAACGACACGGAGCCGACCGAACAGTCGGTCGGGCAGTGTTGGCGCTGTGACACGCCGATCGAGATCCTCTCAAAGGAACAGTGGTTCGTCGAGGTGAACCGCGAGGAGATCCTCGAATCCGCCAAAGCGGTCGAGTGGTTCCCGGAGCACATGTACACCCGCCTAGAGGAGTGGACCGAGGGGATGGAATGGGACTGGGTGATCTCCAGACAGCGCGTCTTCGCGACGCCGATCCCCGCCTGGGAGTGTACCGAGTGCGGCCACGTCGAGATCGCCACGGGCGAGGCGGTCCCCGTCGATCCGACGACCGAGGAGCCGGGCGTCGGCGAGTGCCCCAAGTGTGGTAGCGACGAGTGGACCGGCGAAACGGACGTGATGGACACTTGGATGGACTCGTCGATCTCGCCGATGTACGTCGCCGACTGGCCCGAGGAGAGCTTCGAGCCCGTGCAGTTGCGCGAGCAGGGCCACGACATCATTCGGACGTGGGCTTTTTATACTATCCTCCGGACGACGGCGGTCACGGGCGAGATTCCCTGGGAGGACGCACTCATAAACGGGATGGTGTTCGGCGACGACGGCAACAAGATGTCAAAATCCCGTGGGAACTTCGTCCAGCCCGAGGAGGTCGTCGAGGAACACTCCGCGGACGCCTTCCGACAGGCGATGGCGCTCGGCGGCCAGCCCGGAAGCGACATTCAGTTCCAGTGGAAGGAGGTGACCTCGGCGACCCGGTTCCAGACGAAACTGTGGAACATCACGAAGTTCGCCGCCGAACACATCGACGAATCGACGCCGGAGATCAAAAACCCGGCGTACCGGGACGCCGACGCGTGGATCCGATCGAAGTGCGATCGGGTCGCCGAGGAGGTTGCCGCGGACATGGACGAGTACCGCTTCGACAGCGCGCTCCGCCGGGTCCGGGACTTCGTCTGGCACGACTTGGCCGACGATTATCTCGAACTAATAAAGGGTCGGCTCTACGAGGGCCGCCCCGGCGAACGGCGGGCCGCCGAGTACACTCTTTACACCGCGTTGAGCGCGTCGTTGCGGATGTTGTCGCCCTTTGCGCCGTTTATCACCGAGGAAGCCTGGGAGCATCTTCCCACGGAAGGAAGCGTCCACGGGGCCTCCTGGCCCGAGATCGGCGAACGGGACCGTGACGCCGAGGCCCGCGGCGAATCGATCGCGGAGATCGCCGCGACGATCCGCGGATGGAAGTCCGACGAGGGCAAGCCCCTAAACGCCGATCTCGACCGCGTCGAGGTGTATCTCGACGAGAAACGCCCACTCGACACGTACGATCTGGCCGACACGGTCAACGGCCCGGTGTACATCGAGGCGGGGTCGCCGAACGTCGAGTTGGTTCCGGTGGCGGTCGATATCGACCACAGCGAACTCGGGCCCGTCTTCCGCGATCAGGCCGGCGCGGTCGTCGGCCGCCTGGAATCGGCCGACCCGGTCGAGTTACAGACCGAACTCGACACCGCGGGCCACGTCGAGTTCGAGGTCGACGGCGAGTCCGTCGTCGTCGAACCGGAGATGTTCGATGTCGTCAAAGAGCAACGCGCCGAGGGCGGCGAGACGGTCACCGTTCTTGAAGCCGGTGAGGCGACGGTGCTGGTCTTCGAGTAGCCGACCCCGTCTGTGTTCTGCGCCGCTTTGAACCATCATTTTTATTCCCTGACCCGTGGGGAACACCCTCGTGTCCTCGGTGTGCAGATACTGCGCCCTTATATACCCGTGCTCGCGTTCGGGGCTGTTTGGGAACCACGACGAGTGCAATACTGGTAGCTATTAATCGAGTCTAACTATACACTGGTAGCTTCGAGCGGTAGATGTGGGAACTTCGTTCCGGAAAAAACAGGTTTTAAGTACCACGCAGTATTTCAATGCGATATTGTGTCAGTTGGTACACCAACACAAGGGCTGTCGGTTCCGTGGGGTATCCTGCGGAGCGTTCGGAAACTCCGGAACGCACAGAGCCGTGACGGCTGTGCGATCGGGTGCGATCACGCCCGAACCGACGATAGCCGGCTCCCGTGGTCGAGCGACGGGGCCTACGGCGGTTGGGGCGGCGGGGCGTACCACGGCACTGACGCCGACAGCGACCGCCGGCCCGTTGTCTTCGTCCACGGCAACCAACGCGACGCCTGCGATTGGGCCCCCCACGCCTCATTTTTTCTCCAGCGGGGCTACACCGGTGACGACCTCTGGGCGATCACCTTCCGGGAGGGAACCTCGACCCACGAGTCGATGGCCGAACAGCTCGACGACTTCGTCCGGAATGTAACATCCCACACCCAAACCGACGCCGTCGACATCGTCGGCCACAGCCTCGGTGTCACCGGTCTCCGGTACTGGCTAGCGAGTCGTGGACGCTTCGGGTGGATCGACACCTTCGTCGGCCTCGCCGGTGCGAACCACGGGACCGTCCTGAGCACGTGGTGTGCCGAGACGGGGTTTCAGGGCGGTGCCTACGGCAGCAGCGAGTTCTTGCGCTCGGACTACAACGAGATCCCGGGCCACCCGCTCGCGAGTCTCAATGCCGACGAGACGCCCGGTGATATCGACTACTACACGCTTCGGGGCACCGACGACACCCTCTTTTGGCGCTGTCCGGATAGCCCCGTCCTCGAAGGGGCGACGAACGTCGAACTCGAGACCGATCACGACGGCGTCCGCCGCGACCAGCGGGCGATCGAGCACGTGTTCAAATGGGTCTCCGGAACCCACCCATACAACATCCAACATCAGGTTGCGGTGCCGTAGTCGGCGCCCGGTTCCACCCCTTCGCGGTCCGTCCCCCATCGCCGCGAGCGCCTGTACCGAGCAGTATCTCCCGCCCCATCTCAATCGGTGCTATATCCGAGAGGATGTGGATACACTTCTGTCGGGCCTGTCCCCGTCCGCAGGACGGATACGTGTTCCACCCCACCAACTAGTGCATGTCTGTGCACGTCGCAGTTGTCGGTGCGTACGGGAGTGCAGGCGTTGCTGCCGCCGAGCAGCTCGCGGACACCCCGAAAATCGAGTTGACGCTGATCGACGATGGCGACCCGGGTGGCGGGCTCTGTATTCTCCGCGGGTGTATGCCCTCAAAAGAGGTCCTGTCAGCCGCCGAACACCGCTTTGCGGCGCGTCACGACGACCGACTCAACGGATCGCTCCCGGATATCGATCTTGAGGCCGTCATTAGAACGAAAGACGAACACACGTCGAACTTCGCCGCCCACCGTCGCACCGCGGTTGAGCGACTTGAGCAGCGCGACGGCGTCACGCTACTCAACGACACTGCACGGTTCGTCGATGATCGGCGACTCGCCGTCGGCGATCGGATACTCGACCCGGACTACGTCGTGATTGCAACCGGGTCGACGGCCAATATCCCGTCGTTGCCGGGCATCGGCGGTACCGAGGTGCTGACGAGCGCGGATGTCCTGGACACGACCGCGTTCGGTAAAACGGGGGTCGTGATGGGGTTCGGGTACGTCGGCATGGAGCTGGTGCCGTATCTCAGCGAGGCTGCGGGAATGGATCTCACGGTAATCGAACATGACGCACGCCCACTTGATGAGGCGGATGCCGCCTTTGGCGATGCACTACTGGAGTACTATCGTGACGCCTTCGATATCGACGTTCTTGCGCACGCCGAGGAGCAACGCATTGAGACGACGGAGGCGGGCGGGGTCAGGCTTCACGTCGACCACGACGGCGTTAAAAAGACAATCGAGGCCGACCAAGCGTTCGCATTCACCGGCCGTCGTCCGAACATCGATAGTCTGGGGCTGGAGGCAACGAGCCTCGATCCGGGCCGCGGGTGGGTCGACGACTCGATGCGTGCTCGCAACGACGACCGCGTCTTTGTTGTCGGCGATGCCAACGGAAAAGAGCCGATTCTCCACGTCGCGAAAGAACAGGGTGCTACGGCAGCCGAAAACATCCGCCGGCACCGCAACGGCGACTCGCCCGCCCAGTACAGGAATATCCATCACCACGTCGTCTTCTCAGGGCTGGGCGTGTTGCCGTTCGCCCGGGTGGGGCACTCAGCGGCGTCAGCCGACGCGGCGGGCCTCAGTCACCACGTCATTACGCGAGAGGCCGCGAGCGATGGCGTCTTCACGGCCAAAAACGTCCCCGAAGGGCTCGCGCGGCTCGTTGTCGGCGTCAACGGAACGATTCTTGGCTATCAGGGTCTCCACTATCACGCCGACGCGATGGCCAAGACGATGCAGTTGGCCGTCGAAGGGGAGATGCAGGTCAGCGACGTCCCCGACCGGGCGTACCACCCGACGACGCCCGAGATTCTCGACGGGCTCTTCCGCGACGCGGCGGCAGAACTCGCAACGTAGCGTTCTATCGTCATCCCGTGACACGCTCCACGAGTATTAAATAGGCTATTTGATACATCTCTTTCGTCCCATGTTTATATCGGGCTGGAGGACTCGTTTTAAATTTCCTTTGACCATATATACGATAGAGTACACTAAACGTTACAATTCGATGTCGAGGGTGCCGAACTTCTGTCAGACTACACCGGGCCGGTTTTGGGTGTGATCTGTCCGCTCTCTTTGACTCTTTTGACGAGCTGATTTCCATCGTACTCCTCGAGACGAGCGGTAATATCAGTTATATCCTGTACGCCTCGGGGCTGGAGATACCGCATACACTTGAGCCCGGTCTCGTGGAGATCCTGTGACGGCGCGGCTGTCGCCTGTTCAGCAACCCTGAATGCGTAGTCATGCTCGTGGGCCCCGTGGGCCGTATAATGCACGCATATATTCGTCATAAATCCAACTAGAATCACGGTATCGATGTCGTACGTCCGAAGGATGTGCTCGATATCCGTGCGGTGGAAGAAATTGTATCTACGCTTGACGATCACGTACTCCGCGGGTTCCATGTCATCCTCGTCTATCGAAAGGATCGGATCGAACTGCTCGGCACGCGTTCCGACGATTCCGTGTTCCGGCTCACACGATTCGATCTCTGCGCCGTAATCAGCAAAGTCGGGTCGGTGTAGCTCTTTGCCCCAAATGATCGGGATATCAGCGCTTCGAGCGTGCTCGACGACGGTGTTGATGTTTTCCATCACGGCATCTCTACCCCCAGGAATCGATGCCGCACCCGAACTCATCGCTTCCTCACTTTCAGAGGTGGTTTGTTGCGGATCAATAACTATCAACGCCGGATTGTCACCGATCGGATCGTCAGTTGTGGGTATCATTTTACAATAGACTGTTATTTTGAACGGTATTAAGTATACTTGTGTTGTCTATACATACTGTAGGCCACAGTATCAATCAGTTTTTTCGATAACTACGTGTCACTCCTGATCGAACACGGGTGGCGGGGGAACTGGACGCCTACTCGTGAGACGGCCCCCATTCAGACCACGGGATGTCGCGGCCGGGGTATGCCGTCTTCATAAATGGCCAGTCGTCTGAAATCCACTTCCGGAGGCGGCTCTCGATAGCACCGGCGAGCCCCATCTCCACGGCGGCCTCGGCTGTCCAAAAATAGATTGCCACCTCGTACTCATCCCTCCGCGTGGGCTGCACGTAGAGGCATCCCAACTCCACGCTCTCACCGGGATCGCAAACCGAATAGGTAAACGAATCACGGCGCTGGTGTTCTTTTTGATGCCAGGCGACGTCGATCCGGTTCTGTTCGAGTGTGAGATCCGATGACGGCCACCGATGGTCCGGGCCGAACGTTCCTCGGATCCGCTCACGACTCGCCATCACTGCCGCACAGTCCATCTCCGCATCTGTAATTCGCAGCGGTCGAATAACGAAGCGTTCAGTTTCGACCTGTTCTGGAACGGGCGTATCGTTTGCGATGAGGTTTGGTGTCTCGAATGGCATATGACGTGGTCTCCGGTACGTCCGCTTAGAGTCTGTCGTCCCAACTGCCCTTATTCGGGAAGTCGAGGAACCTATCCAGCTTTGTCCGCGCATCGTCGAACACCGAAGAGCCGTGAAAGACGAGGCCAACATCGAACGCGTACTCCTGTAGCCGCTCAAGATAGTACTCCGCGCGCACCAAGTCGTCGGAGTAGATGCCCTCTACTGGTATAAAATACCCTTCCGGAAGCCCCCGCCAGTCCGAACCGATTACCGCATCGCCCATGACGGCCACCGGTTCGTCGGCAGCGACGAGCGCGTAATTGTCCTCGCAGTGGCCGGGGATATGGACCGCGGTGAACGGTCCGACGGACGCCTCGTGTGAGAAACGCTCGTCCGGCCGATGTTCCGTTTGGAGCTCCGACTGCTCGGGGACACATGTTTCTACGTCGTACTCTTCGACGACCGCGTCGAATCCGCCGACGTGATCGTGATGAGCGTGTGTCAGTATCACCCGTTCGGGCGTGGTTTCGATCGACCGTAGCCGACTCAGTAGCGCTTCGGTCGCTTCGCTGGGCCCAGTGTCGACCAGCGTTGGGACCTCCCAGTCAAACAGAAACGAACGATAACGCGCCGGTTCGTTCGTCAGTGTCAGGTCGAACACGCCGTCCACGACCTCTGTGATCTGGTCCGTGGTGTCCGGGATTGTCATCTGTGTATCCGGTCGTTCTCCGGGTGTGTGTGCAGGCTTGACGGCAAAACAAGTACTTCGCTCATCAACAAAACTTGGCCTCGAAGAACCTGGTTACGGCATTGGCTCCCAACATAGCTGTTGTATCGCTAGCATCGTCTACTGGCGGTGAAACCTCGACTAAATCCATCGCCGCAACGTCATCGCACGCCCCGAGTAGATCCATCGCTCGTAAGAACTGGACACTTGTCAGCCCCCCTGGCTCGGGCGTCCCGGTTCCTGGCGCATACGCCGGGTCAAGGGCATCGATGTCGACAGTCAAATATACCGCCTCGGTATCCTGACTCGCGTGATCGATAGCCTCCGCAATCACCGCATCGATACCGTCCTTGCGAACGTCTCGGGCGTACTTGACGAGCAGCCCCTCCGAATCAACGCGGTCTCTGAACCCCTCTCGCTCGTACCCACGGATCCCGATCATAGCGTGATTCCGATAGCTCCCGGCGGGCAGGTCGTTGATGCGAGCCATCGGCGAGCCGTGCCAGTGATCGCCATACAGCTCGTTGCCATCGATCGTGTCGCTGTGCGCATCCAGGTGGATGAGTCCGACGTCACCGTCAACCGTCTCAGCGAACCCATCGAACGCTGGATACGTCAGGTAATGATCGCCACCGAGCATGATCGGGAAAGCCGTCTCAGCGATCGTCTCGGCGTATCGCTTGACCTGTTTTCTGGTCCGTTCGACGTCGTTGGGGACGGTCGGTGCATCTCCACAATCGCACAGCGTTACCGCCTCGTGGGCGACGTGCCGATCCGTGTCGGCGTTGTAGGCCCCGTCAGCGCCTCCGGCGAAATGGTCATACCAAGCACTCGCCTGTCGGAGCTCCTGCGGCCCGTACCGTGTTCCCGGTCGCCGAGAGACGGCCCCGTCAAACGGAGCGCCGAATACGGCCACATCGGTGTCAGCGGTGAGCTCCGATGGGTCCGCTGCAGGAGCTTTGAGAAATGTTCCAGTGTTTGCAAACGATAACTCCGGGACGTCGTTTTGATTCGTGTCTGTCATGGGTGCTTCCGTCTCGTATTCAATTGGGCTGATATCCGACTCATTCCCATAGGCCTCCGGCGAGGTAGTCTGCGATCGTCAGGCCGACGAAGGTGACTATAATAAACAGCAGACTGATCACTGCGATCACCGGCGAGTAGCTATATCTGAGACTCGTGAAGATCTGTATCGGCACTGTCTGTATGCTGAACCCCGACAGTAGCCAAGCGATAATGTATTCGTTCAGGGACAAGATGAACGCGAACAGGAACCCGGCGATGACGTTCGCCCTAACGAGCGGGAACGTGATCGTTCGAACCGTACGTAGCTGTGAGGCCCCCAAATTCCGGGCGGCTTCCTCGTAGCTTTGATCTAAGTCCGCCAGCCCCTGACTGATCAGAATAAACGGGAACGGCGTCAAAAAGATCGAGTGAGCGATGATCAGATTCCATATGTTCCCGGAGATGCCGATGGCGATAAAGAAGGTCATAAACATCACTCCGACGATCACCGGTGGGAGCATGATCGGAACTGTTGCAGCAGCGGCCAGGGCTCGGCCGAACCTGTAATCGTGACGGTCAAGACTGTACGCCGCGGTTCCTCCGACAGTAGTTGCGATGAGGGCTGCCGGAATGGCAACGACAACACTGTTTCGAATGGCATCTAGCCAACTGGTGAGCTCCCCGAACCACCGCAGCGAAACCCCCTCCGGCGGAAACACGAGGAATTCGCCGCTTGTGAAAGCCATCGCACAAATAACCACCAGCGGCATGAGCACGAACAGCAGGACGACCCATGCGAACACGCGCATGATGCCTGCCGTGAGTCGGTCCCTAACGTTTGGGTCAACGCCGTCAGCGATACTCATATCGATGCCCTCCGCTCTCCACCGAGCAGATACCAACCGACTGCGAGGATGGCGCCGACAACGAGTAACAACACGATACTGATCGTGGCTCCGTAGGGTATGTTCCCTTCAACCCCGACTTGATTGCCGATCAACACTGCGAGGGTCCATTGCGGTGGGTTACCGAGGATCCGTGGAAGGACGTACACGCCCAACGAAAGCACGAAAACCAACATCGATCCACTGACGATCCCGCCCTTTGTCAGCGGGAGTGTAACGTTCCGGAAGGTTGTAAGCGGCCTTGCGCCGAGGCTCCGCGAAGCCTCCTGAAGACTATCATCAACCTCACGGATGCTTGTATAGAGCGTCAGTACCATGAACGGCAAAAACACGTAGACCATGCCCACGACCAACGCCATGTAACTCGGGACAAGCGCGACAGGTTCCTCAAGAATGCCGAGCGATGATGCGACTGTCGGAACGATGCTATCACTCGATAGGAGGACCTGCCACGCAAACGCCCGGATGATGAAGGTCAAAAACAGCGATGAGATTATTATCGAGAGGTACACTCGGCGCCACAGCTCGCTATCCAAACTAGCAATGTAGTATGCGAGGGGGTAGCCGATCACCAAACAGGAGGCGGTTGTCAACCCCGCAACTCGGAGGGTGTATATCATCCGCCCTTGGAACAAGTCACTCCCGAAAAACCGCACATAGTTCTCAAAGGTGAACGCCGGTTGAAAGAAGCCCCCCTCGATATTTTCGAACGTACTTACCACTACCAACAGCAGCAGAGGAAGCACAAAGAACAGCGCTAACACGGCCGCTGGATACGAGACGATCAGGTACTTCGTCCGCGGCCAGATATCGTTCTCGATGATACTCTCACCGAGCGTTGGTTCTTCGGTACTCATTGAGCTAACAACAGACAATCGGTGGCTGACAGCCGGAGTTGAATATCGTCGTCCTCTCCGGCATTTGTCTCATCGACTCGCTCGACGGCGATCACAGAGTCGCCGGTACCCGTATTCACGTGGTATTCGATCTGATCGCCGGTGTATCGTTTGACAGCGACTGTTCCGTCGAACACCGTGCTCCCGTCTCCAGAGCCATCTGCAGCCGTCTTTCGGGTATCCACTGACAGGTGTTCCGGGCGAAACACGGCGGACACTGAGTCCCCGAGCGCAACGTCTTCGGTGTCTCCGGATTTCATCACAGCCTGGCCGCAGTCGACGGTCGCGAGACCGTCTTCGATAGCCGAGACGGTCCCGGAAAAAATGTTGGCAGTTCCAACGAAGTTGGCCACGAAAGGGGTAGCCGGATTCGAGTACACGTCTTCCGGAGCTCCGATTTGCTCGAAATCCCCGTCGTTCATTACGACGATTCGGTCAGACATCGTCAGCGCCTCCTTTTGATTGTGTGTGACAAGTATCGTCGTAATATCCAGTTTTCGCTGAATGCGCCGCAACTCGACCTGCATGGTCTCGCGAAGTTTCTTGTCCAGACTCGCAAGCGGCTCGTCGAGCAACAACACGTCCGGCTCTGGGGCTACAGCGCGGGCAAGTGCGATTCGTTGTTGTTGTCCTCCGGAGAGTTGGTCGGGCATGCGGTCTCTCGTCTTCGGCAGCTCAACCAACTCAAGCATCTCATTAACCCGGTCGTCGATACGGTCGCTGTCGTAGCCACGAACTTGCAGTCCGTAGCCGATGTTTTGGGCTACAGTTTTATGCGGAAAGAGGGCAAAGTCCTGAAACACCATCCCGATGTCACGCTTGTCGGGTGGGACGGTGTTCACACGGTTGTTATTTATACCGACGAACCCCTCTGTGGGCTGCTCGAATCCAGCAATAGTGCGCAGTGTCGTCGTTTTGCCACAACCGCTCGGTCCAACAAGCGTAACGAACTCGCCATCATCGACGACAAGCGACACGCCGCTGACCGCTTCAACGTCTCCGGGGTATCGTTTCGTGATACCTTCAAGAACAACACGTGACATGCTATTGTCCTTGGACGATGAGTTCGTTCCACAGTTGATTGACTAACTGCTCCTGTTCGACGTACAACTCGAAGCTTGGAATGATAGCCTCCTCGATACCCGGACCAGCGGCGCGAGCGTACTCCTCATCGTTGAGAGAACTGTGTTGCTCTTCGATCGCTGGGAAGGTGAACAACTCCCTTGTGATCCGATCTTGCGTCTCGGGACGCGAGGCGTACTCGATCAGCTGCTTTGCTGCTTCCGTGTTTTCGGTCGTGCGGGGCGATACCCACCGGCCGGACCCGAGTACGGAACCCTCATCAGGAAACGTGCTCTGAACGGGAGCGTCCTGTGAGACCCGAAGCACACGTGTAATATCGTGGTACAGCATACCGGCCGGAATCTCACCACTGGCGAGACGTGACTGAAAATTCGCTTCGTTCGTGTACCACAGCGCCGACTGGGGAACGATACCGCTTAGCTCCTCGAACACTTCCCTGATCCCGTCCTCGGTGTCGAGTAGGTCCTGCCCGCTCAGTCGAACTTCCGCGGTGATATCCGGCAGAAACCCGGTAACTGCCGGCGACATCATCGCGAGTTGCTCTTCGTACTGTGAATCCCACAGCGAATTCCATGACGTTAACGGTCCGCCAAACTCTTCGGTGTTGTGAACGAGATTAATAAACCATCCCATCGACCCGACGCCGATGAGATCCCCGTCGTCGTGGGTCATCAGGTCATCTTCGATGAACTGCGTATTCTCGAACTCGTCTGAAGCCCAGCGGTGCCACAGATCAGAATTAATACCGCGCAGAACCCCAGGAACCGTCATTATCAGTAGGTCGACCGGCGCATTGCCGTTGCGGACGGCACCCTCAAGATTGGGGATGACCTCCGCAGCCCCTCCCTGTGCCTCAGACTGTACCGTAATCTCAGTTTCTTCCTCAAACGGTGCAAAGAGAGTCTCGTCGAGAATATCTTTGAACGCGCCACCAAACACCGATACCGTCAGAGAGCCCGGCCCACTGTCGCCGCCGGCCCCGGAACACCCCGCCAATGCAGCCGTTCCGATTCCAGCGGCTGTCGTTGCGAGTATTTGCCGCCTTGATCGCCACGAGTCCGTTTCGCCCACCGTGTCCTCGCGTATCGACTCGGTTGAATCCTGATGTCTGTCTTTTTCGCTACCCTGTTTCATTTCATTCATACGTATCGTATGTTCCAATTTTACTTGAGGTATTAAGGTCTTTTCCTGATATAGGTATAAGAAACAGATTAGTGCGTTCAGACATGGGTTGTTACTGTCTACCAGTACTGTATCAGTCTCCCCGGCACTGATTATACTGTATAAATTTTTTAAACATTGTCCTCATGCAGAGGACATATCGACACCGGTCACTTTTATGAAACTACTACTGTACGATCGTGCGAGTATAGTACATATGCAGAGAGCCGGCATCAACGCGTGTAGAGAGCCGGTATCAACGGGCTAGGACGGGCTGCCGGCCGCGTGCTCTATCGATGGGTTACTCTATTGATACTTCTGCCTGGATCGGCATTCGATCGAACCCGAGTTTTGAGGCCTTCGGCTTCGGAACAAGTGCATCCTGTTCGAGACTGAGGTCTCGAATAGTATCAAAGAACGTCCGCAGTATTATCGGCGCCTCCATCCGGGCTATCGGTGCACCGATACAGCTGTGTGCCCCACTGCCGAAAGCTAAGTGTTTGGGGTCTCTGTGCGGACAGAACGCGTCCGGTTCGTCGAAACGGGCCGGATCACGGTTTGCGGCTCCGATCCATAGGATCACGGTTTCGTCCGCCGGAATAGTCGTTCCATCCAACGTAACTGCTTCAGTTGTCTTCCGTGCTCGGGCTTGGAGCGGGCTCCTATACCGGAGTACCTCTTCGACTAAAATCTCGAAATCGTACTCGTCGACGTTTCCAACGAGGTCGTGTTCGTCTAATATATAGATCGCGTTGCCCAGTAATTCCGACATCGTTCCTTGGCCGGCAAGCGCGAAGTCGAAACAATTCGATCCGATCTCCTCGTTGGTAAGATCCGTCTCCTGGGCTAACTCGGAGATGAGATCGTTTTGCGGGCTTGAACTGCGTTCGTCAACCAGCGTCTCAAAGTACTCGGCAGCCGCAGTCATATGCTTTCCTTTGACGCTTCCCTCCGCGCTATCTTCGCTCGTCATGACAGACCGAAACGTCTCCAACCACTCCAGAAGCTGTTGATGATCTTCCTGTGGAATGCCGACGATACTCATGATAACACGGAGCGGAACCGGAACGGCAAACTCGTCCACGAAGTCGAATTCACCGCCGTCGTCTAGCGCAGTATCTAGTTGTGCCTCGGTAATAGAGACGATAGATTCCTCAATTCCTTTCAACATTCTCGGGCTGAAGTATCTGAACAGCTCTCCTTTCACCCCCTTGTGCTCCGATCCATCGGACCAAACCATCGCGGTATCGAAGTACGATAATGCGTTGTTCGTCCGATCACCCGCCAACGGCGGTCTGATGAGCTGTTCGCTGTTCTGTAAGCCCTCTTTTACCTGTTTGTAACTGAATACATCGTACACACCGCGATGGTCGTCGTACTGTACTGACGACGCACGGCGGTTTTTGTGATACCACGCGAACGGGTCATGTAAGGCTTCAATAGAGCGTAATCCTCTCGGCAGCGAATCATCAATATTTGCGTCGAAAGCTTTCGAACCAGACCCCATATTCAAACAGGACTTATCCTAATTATTTAAGAGTTTTCGAGATATATGCATATATTATTAAAATAGTCTGTATAACACGGCTTGTTCAGCACTATCCCACCGGTTAGTGATTGTTGGTACATGTACGTACTGTTTAAACAACTGAGTTGATGATGCGTACTTGATCACGTTTGTTTCGGAGACTAAGCTAATATCCGTATTAGCTAAGAGATTTCTATAGTGAACGCAGATTTAATATACGAAGCATTTGATTATAAGCGAGTGAAAGCAAAAATCACAAATATACTGTCCGAAACTCGCACGACCCTACCCGGGCCTGACGGATGTCACAGCCATCTTAGCGTAGTTGATCTGTTGTGTGAGCTTCGAGTCGCAGCACAATCATGATCGTGATCCATTCGGAGGTTCCCATACGATCAGATTCGAAGCCAAAGGCCAGCGATATACTTGAACGGATGGCGGTCGAATCTAGAAAAGAGCCCGGCGTTATCGATTACAGAGTAACATTCGACATCGAGAGGCCGACAGTAGCCCGGATAATTGAGCAGTACAAAGATTGGTCGGCCGTCGAGTCACACGAGTCAAGTAGCCATCTTGAGCGGTTTCAAGAATCTATTGAGCCACACATGCGCTCTGAACCACACCTATTCCAATATGAGGTAACGAACAAGATCGAAGCGGAGGGGCCATAACTCGCGATGGGGTGTCCAACAGCCACATCCTTGGCTGGGAATTTAAACCGCTGACCACCAGCGTCCACGTTGCCCGATGCAACACAGACGGGGGTATACGCTCGTCTCTCTATCACGAAAAGAACGAGTTGACGATCGCTGATTCGACACCCGTGGCAACGACCACGGCGCTCTCGTATTTATTAGGAGTAATCGCCCCGGGCCCGACTCACTCGAACCGGGCGATCAGTTCGCTCCCCTCGACGTAGGGGAAGTCGTTGCGGTCGGCGTACGCCCGGGCGGCGGCGGGCGAGAGCGCGCCCCCCGTCTCGTCGTCGAGCATCTCGCAGACGACGACGGCGGGTTCGATACCGGCCGCCTCGGCGAGGGCCAACCCGAGTTCGGTGTGGCCCTCCCGGTCGGCGAGGCCACCCGGTGCGGCCCGAAGCAGGTGAACGTGCCCGGGGGCGCGGAACGACTCGGCGAAGCGCTCGGCGTCGGTGGCGATAGCGCCGGCCGCGCCGTCGCCCGCAACCCGCTGTTCTCTGTCGATCTGCCCCGCGGCGGCCCCGAGTTCGGAGATGGTGAGTGCACGGTCTTTGTCGGTGATCCCGGTGAACGTCCCGCGGTGGTTCACCGTAATCGAGAACGACGACCGCTCGTCGTAGCCCAACTCGTGGTCCGCACCGGCGGGGTGGTCTACGAGTTCTTGGGCGAACGGCAACTCCCAGGTCGCACAGACCGACTCGGGGAGCGCAACACAGACCAATCCGCCGGCGTCAGTCCGGAGGCGGGCGACATCGTCAGGGGTGACCGCCGCGGCCGGGTATATGAGGTCGACCTCGCCCTCGCGGTCGGTCGCATCGTGAATCAAAACGGGCTGTTTGGCCGAAAACGCCGACACGGCGGCGTCGACGCCGTGATCGGCGGCCGCGGTCTCACTGCTCCGAGACATGGACCTCGAGTGTGTCGTCGTCGTCAATCGGAAGCGTTTCGCGGAGCTTCTCCGGGGCGATCACTTCGAGTTGGTCGGCGTCGTGGTGGGTGCGCTCGGGGGCGATGACGTGGGCTTCTTCGTAACGCTCGCTGCCGGCCGTCTCGACCGTTGCGGGCCAACAGAACGCGGGGCCGTAGGTGCGTTCGTCGTCGGCCCATCCGTCGATATCGACCGGGTCGAGGGCGTCCATCCGGGCGCGCATCCGGGCGCTGTCGTCGCTCAATTCGACGTTCAGCGTCCCGGGGAACGGCTCGTAGCCGAGGCGCTCGCGGAACTGCCGCATATACCCGGGTAGGGAGATGTAGTGTCGCCCCTCGCCCATGCCGCTCGTGACGGTCCCCCGGAGCGTCACGTTGGCGTCGCCCTCGAAGAGCCGCCGGTAGTCGGCGTACTCGCGCTGGAGGGCGCGCTCGCCCTCATCGGTGATCGAGACGACCTGCCCGTCGCCGGTCACCTCGCGGGTCAGATACTCGGCATCCTCCAGGCGCTGGAGCCGTCGGGAGGCGGTCTGGTTCGACGCGTCGAGCCGGGCGGCCAACTCCGAGCAGGTGACCGTCGTCCGGCCCCCGAGGGCGCCCTCGAGGGCGACGAGTTTCAACGTCGCCAACTCGTCGTGGCCGACGTGCTCGGTCGTCTGTGACATACCCGAACGTACGGCCCCCGCGTTCTTAACCGTAACGAAACTGGAATGCGTAACAAAAATGAGAAGGTACGGCGAGGCTGCTCAATCTGGCTAGGTGAGCAACAGTCTAAACGGTGTCGGAGGCGGCCACTCGCGGCATCAAGACTCTGCGTAAGGATCCTCCTGCCAGAAGTCGCTGCCGCCTTTTAATTCCGGCACCATCGTGTCCGGATCCCGCGCCAGCAGGGCGACCCGGGACGCCTCGACGTCACGGACGACCGGGTGGGTTGGCAGATACTCTTGGACTGACTCGGCGAACGCGAGCACCTCGGCGTGGTCGGGCATCACATCGCGGTCCAATCGGTCACGCGAGTTGCCGACGTGCATGTACGCCTTCAATTCGACGAAGTCGGCGTCGGCGCGGTCGTACATCGCCGCGTACCACTCGGGGTGATGTGTGTTGTCTCCCGACAGTAACGTCGTCCGCAGTACCGTGCGCGTCTCGTCCTTGGCAGCGAGCACATCGAGCGTCTCAATGAGCCGGTCCCAGGCGTCGTCTTCGACCGCTTTCACGACCTCGTCGAAGGTCTTCCGGTCGGCGGCGTCGACGCTTACGTACAACTGCGTCGGATCACACCGCTCGATGACCTCCGGACGGGTCCCGTTCGAGACGAGAAACGTCGTGATCCCTCGGTCGTGAAACGCCTCCAGAAGCTCCGGCAGGTGAGGGTACAGCGTCGGCTCGCCGTCGAGAGAGATGGCGACGTGACGGGGCTCCATCGCCTCCTCGAAGGCCGTCTCGGGGACCGCGTCGTTACCGCCAAAGCCGCTGAGGAGTTTTCGCTGGAGTTTGATCGAGGCGTCGGCGACGGCGTCAGGGTCGTCCCACTCCACGTCGCCGAGTTCGTAGGCGTGGCCGGCGTGGTCGCGCCAGCAGAACACGCAGCGCTCGTTGCACTTGACGACGGGCGTCATCTGGATGCAGCGGTGCGATTGAATGCCGTAAAAGTGATTTTTGTAACAGCGGCCCTCGCCGCGGAGGGCGTTGGCCGTCCACCCGCAGGTCTGGGCGGCGGTGTGGTTCTCGCTGTGGTAGTCGGGATCGTCGACCTGCTTGGGCATACGATCCCCTTGACGCACAGCGGCCTAAAGCCCATGGTCCGTCGCGCTGGGTGATCGACGTTTCGATCCGGGCGACGACGGGGCGCTCTTCGAAAGCCCCTTTATTCGGTGGCGGGCAAAGAGAGGTATGTTCATCGCTCTGCGCGAGGAGGTCGAAGCGGCCCTCGCGGACGCGCTCGCCGACTGCGGCTACCCGGCCGACGACCTCGGTATCGAGGAGCCACCCGAGGAGCGCGACGCCGTCTTCGCCTCCAGCGTCGCCTTCCGACTCGCCTCGGCGGCCGGCGCCCCGCCGCCGGAGGTCGCCGCCGAACTGCACGCGGCGCTTGACCCTGACGGGTACGACTACGTGGGCGGAGTCGACGCCGAGGGACCGTACCTCAATTTCCTCCCGAGCGAGGCGTACTTCCAAGGGACGCTGGAGGCCGGCCAAGACGAAGCGTACGGTTCCCTGCCCGTCCGTGACACCTCCGTCGTCGTCGAACACACCTCCGCGAACCCGACCGGCCCCGTCCACGTCGGGCGGGCGCGCAACCCGATCGTCGGCGACGCCGTTGCGAACCTGCTTTCGTACGCCGGGTACGACGTGGATCGACACTACTACGTCAACGACGCCGGCCGGCAGATGGCCGTCTTCACGTGGGCCTACGAGACGTTCGAGGAGTCCGAGCTACCGGAGCCCGCCCGCGACCGCGCCGAGTACCGGATGGTCCGGTACTACCGCAAGGGCAACGACTTTTTAGAGAACGCTGATCCCGATGCGGTCGAGGCCGCCGAGGCCGAGATCGAAGCCATCATGCAGGGCCTCGAGGCCGGCGACGAGGCGACCTACGAGCGCGTCACCGAGGTCGTCGACACCGTGTTGGACGGGATGCGGCGGTGTCTGGGACGGCTCCCCGCCGGGTTCGACGAGTTCGTCAAGGAGACGCGGTTCATGCGGGACGGCTCGACCGACGATGTCATCACCCGTCTCAAGGAGCACGACCGGGCGGTCTACGAGGACGACGCCTGGCAACTCGAGTTCGCGGATATCGACAAGAACCTCGTCTTCCTCCGCTCGGACGGCACCTCGCTGTACACCACGCGGGATCTGGCCCACCACGAGTGGAAGTTAGACACCTACGACCGCGCAGTAACGGTACTCGGCGAGGATCACAAGTTGCAGGCCCGCCAACTGCGGGCGGCCCTAGAGGATCTCGGCAACGACACCGACCCCCTTGATACGGTGATCTACTCGTACGTCAACCTTCCCGAGGGCAAGATGTCGACGCGGGCCGGCACCGGCGTCCAGCTCGACGACCTGCTCGACGAGGCGATCGATCGCGCCCGCGAGGAGGTCGAAGAGCGGCTCGACGACCGGCTTCGCGACGACGACCTCGACGAATCTGATGTCGAGCGGATCGCCGAGCAGGTCGGTATCGGCGCTGTCCGCTACGATATCGTCTCCAAACAGCCCGCGAAGGCGATCACCTTCGAGTGGGAGCGCGCGCTTGACTTCGAGGCGCAGTCAGCCCCGTACGTCCAGTACGTCCACGCGCGCTGTCGCGGCATCGAGGCCGAGGCCGAGGGGATCGAGCCCGAACTCGACATCTCGGCGCTGTCGAGCGACGCCGAGCGCGAGTTGCTCTCGACCATCGCGCGCTTCCCCGGCGTCGTCGAGAGCGCCGCCGAGGCCCACGAACCACACCGGATCGCGACCTACACCCGCGAGGTCGCCGACCGATTCAACGGCTTCTACCGGGAGTGTCCGGTCGTCACGGCCGACGAGGAGACGACCCGTGCGGCGCGGCTCGCACTCGTCGTCGCCGCCCGCCACACGGTCGCCAACGCCCTCGACATCCTCGGGGTCGACGCACCCGATTCGATGTGACGGCAAGGGCGGTCGATACGCCGGAGCGACTGACGGTGGCAGGTGTGATCCCTTCGATGGCATCTACAGAGAAAACAAGGCGAGTGCCTCGGGGCTTGACCCCGAGGCGGTTCACGGGCTCCAACGACTTGCGCAGCCAGGTGCCATGATGCACTATTTGCACCGAACGGGCTCAAAGCAACCGATACGTTCTGGTTGTGGCAAGTTTTTATTCATTTGCCCAATATAAGATATACAAAGAGACGGCAGTGGGGATAGCGGATGACGCCGGCTTGAGTCCATGTGTCGTCGATTCAATATGACCGCTCGGCAGAACACGTACTACTGGTCGGTGATGTTGGCACTCATGACGGTGTTCCTCTGGAGCCTCTCAGCCCCAGGTGCTAAATTCGTCAATCAGGAAGCGAACTACCTCGCATTGCCGCTGGTACGTTTCGGTTGCGGAGCAGTCGTGTTCGGCGCGTGGTTATGGTACGATCGGGACAGCTGCCGGACTCACTTCGCGGACCTCGCAAGCGGTGACGACGGATCGATCTATCGCTTTGGTGCGATAGTGTTCCTGTTCGGTGTGTTTCTCCTGATATACGACGTCACGTTCCTGTTTTCGATTCAGAACGGCCCGAGTATTCCCGCGAACGTGATTAACTATCTGTGGCCGTTATTATTTCCCGCCCTCGGCGGACTCGTGTTCCGCCGTTCTGACTCGAAGTTCGGCTGGTTCGAGTTGGGCGTCCTGTCGGTCGCGTTCTGTGGCGCCGCGCTGATCGCAGGGGGAACTCCGAGCACGGCTTTTGCGGACGCGCGGATCACGTATCTGCTGGCGTTCGTCGCCGCCCTCTCAGCGGGCGTGTACATGAACTTGCTCTCTATGGCACAGGACTTCATCGACTCGACGCCACTCATTTTTTTTATAGCTGTCTTGGTCGCACTCGTAGTAGAGTCAATAGCGATACTGGCAACGGGAGCACCCGTGCGGTTCGACCGCTCTTCGCTCCCGCTCGTCTTTCTCTATGGGTTCGGGACGTTCGGTCTCGGACACTTCACGTGGAGCCAAGCGATCAACCTCGGGGAAGACGTCTTGATTTCCTCGTTGGCGTACCTGACACCCATCCTGAGCACTATTTTTTTACACGTGTTCGTCGATGCACCGTTCACCGAAACCGTCGCGTTCGGCGCCGTTCTCATCATCGTCGCACAGGTTCTGCTCAATGATACGTTCCGTCACCTGACATCACTCGGTGGAGCACTTATAACGATTTTTCTCAGCACGCTCTTTTTGTACGTCGATCCATCGAGACTCGGGAACGAGTTCCTGTCCGCATCGATCACGAACCTCATCGGGACAATCTTCGCTATCCTCACCGGATTCATGCTGAACAGGGTCTGGAGGACCAACCGCAAGGAGAACGAAAAGCTCAATCAGATCAACGCCACGATCAGGCGGCTAATCGAACGTGTTGAGGAGGGAGACCTCACCAAAGACGAAATTGAACGCGCGTACGGAGCGGTCGACGGGTTGATGATTGCGATCATCGACCTGAACTATGCACGGGGATCGGAGGCGATCGGGCCGTTGACACGGGAGGTAAATGAGGAACTGTCGAAGACAAGAGAAACCGTTACCACCCTCACCGCAACCGCCGATGTCGACCCCGAGACCGAACTGCGCGACGTGGAGTCCGATGTGAGAGAATGGCTTATGCTGAGTCAGGAACGCGTCAAACGCGGAGAAATGGTGATTCTCGCCCTGCTCGGGGTGGTGACAGTCGTGACGTTGTTATTGAACGCTGGCGATTCGTTCTTCGGGCACCTCGTCGTCATCGGGCTGAGCGGCGGCATCGTCTTCACGTTGCTCAAAATCCGTGACTACAATCACAACCGCGCCGGCCAACCAACAAGACTTCTGTTCGAACAGCAAATTGTCACCGAGATACAGCGTTCGCTGTACTTTCCGCGAGAGGAATTCACGTACGCGCCCGAAGTCGCCGAGTTCATTGGGTCCGACGAGACAGTTCGAGTCGGAGACGCCGACGGTACGGTAGGCGAGGAGTTGCGAACAGTCTCGGAGGTCGGGGTCCGTCACACGGTCCGGTACGGCGTCCTCTCGTTCGTCCTCGCTGCTATCGGGATAGTTGTTGTCCTCCTCTATCTGCAAACAGTCTGAGACTGTTCGGCCGGATCCGCACGTTCGTTCTCGCTTTCGTTTTCGCCGGCCTCCGTGTGCTCCGTCTGCGAGACGGTCGGGGCCCCCAGAGTGTACGCTCGGTGGAGACACACCGCGGCGTGCCCACGTGCATAGACGTACGGATACCACCACTCGGATCCGCGCCAGCAGATTCATTCCTCCGGAGACCGAACTAACAGTTGGAGGATTATATACAGCTGTGCCCCCCCACGTCGTCTCACTGTTGCCGTCCGCAACCGAGATCGTGGCCGCCCTCGGCGTCCAGCCCGTGGCGACCTCTCACGAATGTGACTACCCGCCGGTGGTCGCGGACACCCCCTCGGTCGTCGACTCGCGCATCGACGCCGAGGCGTCCAGCGCCGAGATCGACAGCCAGGTCCGCGCGTCGGCCGACGAGGGCGGTGTCTACCGAATCGACCGCGAGACGCTCGCGGCCGCCGATCCGGACGTCGTCATCTCACAGGGCATCTGTGACGTGTGCGCCGTCGACACCGTCGTCGTCGAGTCGGCGATCGAGGAGATCGGACTCGACTGCGAACTCCTGACGACCGATCCCCACACCGTCGAGGACGTCTTCTCGGACGTTGAGGCCATCGGCGAGGCGCTCGATCGCGAGGCGCAGGCGACACAGCTTCTCGCGGACCTTCGGGAACGCGTCGACCGGGTCGCAACGGCGGCCGCGGAGCGCCCGGAGCGCCCGACGGTCGCTGTCCTCGATTGGCTCGAGCCGCCGATGGTCGCCGGCCACTGGGTGCCCGAATTGGTCGAACTCGCCGGCGGTGAGTGCGGCCTCGCCGACCCCGGCGAGGCCTCGGCACCGCAGGGGTGGAACGAGATCCGTGAGTACGATCCCGAGGTCGTAGTCGCCGCACCCTGCGGGTTCGGGCTCGAACAGACCGCCGAGAACCAAGACGGCCTGCTCGACCGCGAGGGCTGGTCGGATCTCCGGGCTGTTCGGGCGGGTCGCGTCCATGCTATCGACGGCAACCATCTCATGAATCGCCCCGGGCCGCGACTCGTCGAGAGCCTGGAGACGCTCGCGGCGCTTTTGCATCCGGAGGCGTTCGATGTGCCGGAGTCGTGGATGGCCCAGCCGTTCGACGCACGCGGACGGGGCGTCTGAGAGATGGCGATCGAACTCTCGGAATCGCACCGCGACGCGATCGTCGATCACGCCCGCGAGGGCGCCCCGGAGGAGGTCGTCGGTGTCCTCGCCGGGACGCATGGC
>NZ_JBKEGK010000002.1:0-32052 GCF_046710025.1 Natronomonas sp.
AGGTCGGGATGACGGGACCGAAACAGTCCCCGCCCAAACGACAACACTCTCTATCGTCGCGATACGATGGGTGGACATGAATCACCGTACTCCGGCAGCGACTATCGGCGTCGTCGGCGGCGGGCAGTTGGGTCGCATGATAGGCGAGGCGGCCGGCCCACTCGGCGTCGAGGTGGTCGTCTCGGATCCGACACCTGACTGTCCGGCCGCGCCGGTCGTCCGCGACCAGATCGTTGGCGACTTCGACGACGAGGACGCGATCCGCGAACTCGCCGAGCGCGCGGATGTCCTCACATTCGAGATCGAACTCGCCGACCCAGACGCGATGGCGCGCGTGGGCGAGGCGACCGACACGCCAGTTCATCCTGACCCCGACACGCTCCGGACGATTCAGGACAAACTCGTCCAGAACCGCGCGCTTGCTGACGGAGACGTTCCAGTCCCCGAGTTCCGCCGCGTCGACGACGCTGACGACCTGCGCGCGGCCGGCGAGGACCTCGGGTGGCCGCTCATGTTGAAGGCCCGCGAGGGAGGGTACGACGGCCGCGGGAACCGTCCGGTCGAAGGCCCCAAGAAAGCCGAGGCGGCGCTCGCCGAGATCGGCGGAGCGGCGCTCGCCGAGGAACTGATCGACTTCGAGCGGGAGGTGGCGGTCATGGGCGTCGTCGGCGACAGCGAACGACGCGCGTACCCGGTCACGGAGACGATCCACCGCGAGGAGATTCTCCGGGAGTCCGTGACGCCGGCCCGAACCGACGAGGCCGTCCGATCGCGGGCTCGGGAGGTCGCCTTCGACGTGCTGGAGCTGCTTGAAGGGCGCGGCGTGTACGGGATCGAACTGTTCGAAACCCGCGAGGGCGGGATTCTCGTCAACGAGATCGCCCCCCGGCCCCACAACTCCGGACACTGGACGATCGAGGGGACGGTCTGTTCGCAGTTCGAACAGCACCTTCGGGCCGTGCTGGGGTGGCCCCTCGGCAGTACCGAACTCCGCTCGCCCGCAGTGACGGCAAACCTGCTCGGCGACATCGACAGCCCCGAGCCGGTTGAACTGGCCGGGAGCGAGGCGATTCTCGAAGCCGCCGCGGCGTCGCTGCACTGGTACGGCAAACGCGAAGCGCGGCCGCTCCGGAAGATGGGTCACGTGACGCTCGTCGATAGTGTCGGGGACGAGGCCAACGCCGACGGAGACGAGGGACGGGACACGCTGCTCTCGCACGCTCGGGAGTTGGTCGACGCGACGACCTTTGAGTAGCTACTCAGCCGATGTTTGGTTGGCTCACCCGACCTCGGAAGTCGAGTCGAACGATGGGTTCCTCGGTGCCGAACCGCTTGTGGTTCTTTTTTCCGGGGTCGCAGCCGCGATGATGCGTCCGGAGGTTTATATATCGAGACAGGGGCAGACCGCCCGTGAACTGACACGGAGCCGACAGCCGGCAAAGGCGGTCGCGCGGATCACCGCTGTCGGAGTACGCCCCCGTCGATCCGCCTGTTTGCCAGTCCACAGCTGCGGGTGTGGGAGCGGTTAGTGGTTCGGCCGATCCGTGTCGGCAGTGAAATAGAGGCCCAAACGTGCGTCCCCGACGGACGCTACCGGTCGTGTTTTTATTCTGTGGTCCGAGGCGTCAATGATGAAATTCCCAGAGACGGGATGCGGCCGGCGATCGGTGCTTGCGGCGATCGCCTCGGGGGGCGTCGTCGCGGCCGCCGGCTGTCTCGGCGGCGGGGGCGGGCCGGACGCGAGTGCCGATAGCGACGCCGCGGAAGACGAGCCGTCGTTTCCCGACCACCCTGGCGACGAACCCCGAGACCCACCCGCGGGGCGGCGCTGTGACGGCCCCTGCGGGATGGAGCCGAGAGACTATCCGGAGGCAAACGCACAGGTCGCCCACGTCGACGGCAGCGGGGTCTTCTTTGACAGCGCCGGCTGTCTCGTCTCGTATCTCCACGATCCGATGTTCTACGGCGGCCCCGCGGCGGCGGTCGAAACCGTCTGGGTACGAGACTTTGGGACGAAAGCGCTCATCGACGCGACCGAGGCGGGGTACGTCCTCGATTACAGCAAGGAGCGCCACGAGGAGGTAATGGCACACAACCCGAAGCCGTTTGCCGACCGCGCCGACGCTATCGCCTACGTCGACTCGTACGACGACCTCGGCGAGGCCGACATCGTGGGGCTCGACGACTTCGGAGCCAAGCAGGCCCACCGGTATCGCGACTATCCGCTCCCGGAGGAGTGATTCGAGGGACCGGGGCTACAGCGTGCGACGAGGGCGTTGAAGAATCATAACGCCCAAACGAACGCCGCCCGCCGTCTCTCGTATGACCCGCTCCGTCGAAGTCGAGGCACTCATCGACCTGTTCGAGGCCGAAGCCGATCGCGACCGCCCCGAAGGGGAAACCCCCGATGTTGGGATCGTCATGGGGTCAGATTCCGACCTCGACACGATGTACGGCGCCTACGAGGCACTGACGGAACTCGGCTTCGAGGAGGTCACCGACTACGACGACCCGCCGGAGAGTCAGTTCACCTTCGAGACGTTCGTCGTCTCGGCCCACCGGACGCCCGAGTTGATGTACGCCTACGGCGAGACGGCCCGCGAGCGCGGCCTTGAGGTGCTCATCGCGGGCGCGGGCGGCAAGTCGGCCGACCTGCCGAACATGACGGCCTCGATCGCCTATCCGCTCCCCGTCATCGGGGTGCCGGTCCAGGAGAAGTCGGTCGATTCGGTCGTCGGGATGCCGACCGGTGCGCCGCTGGTCGCCGTCGACGCCGGCAAGTCGTTCAACGCGGCGCTGTCGGCCGTCCAGATCCTCTCTCGGGCCCACCCGGAACTCGAGGAACGGCTCGACGCGTACCACGACGACCTACAGGACGGCGTCGGAGCGGTCTCGACGCGGCTCCACGAACTCGGGACAGAACGGTTCCGCGAGGAGCGCTAGCTCGTCCGATCGATGGGGACGGACGCGGCGACGCCGGGGAGCGGGCGGGAACGGTGAACGATGTCCTCGCCGTCCTCCGGGAGCGTCCCGCGCTCTTAGCTATTACTCTACTTCGGTGCAAACGCGCTCCTGTACGCGATTGTCGTCTTCTATCCCCAACTGCCCGGCAGCTTCGGCGTCGACACCGCCTTCGGCGCTGGCCTATATCTGTCGGCCAACGGAGTCGCCGGCGGCGTCACGGGGGAACTCTACGGTCGTTTCAAGTGGCACGTCGGGGCTAGAGAGCTTGTGCTCGCGGCCGGGGCCGGGGCGGTCGTGCTGGCGCTCGCGGACCAGCGCTGACGCCCCCAGTCGCGCCGTCCGGGTTACTCGATGTGTGCGTCCACAACCCCGTGGACGACACCGGCGCTGTGGCTCTTGACGCGGTGAACATCGAGAGTGTCGACCGACCGATGGGCGGCCGCGGCGGCGTCCCGAAGCCGATCGATCGGTCGGTCGGGAAACAGCGCTTCAGGGGTGGCCTCGTGGAGGTGGATGACGCCGCCGGAAACGACTGCATCGAGTGCCGAATCGAGATACTCGTGGGCATCGTAGTAGCCCATCACGACCCGGTCGGCGGTTGTTTCGACGCTCCGGCAGTCGCCGAGGATCGCGTCGAGTTGGGCGGCGACATCGTTACGAGAGGCGTTCTCGACGAGTCGGCGGTGTGACTCCGGGTCGATCTCGGTAGCGGTCACGGACGCCCCCGCCCGCGCCATCGGCAGCGAGAAGTAGCCGATCCCGGCGAACATGTCGAAGACGCGTTCGTCGGGGGCGACGTATTCGCCCATCCGGGCGCGCTCGGCCTTGTTGCCGGGCGAAAGCATCGTCTCGGAGAGATCGAGAGCGTACTCGATACCGTGTTCGACGTGGACCGTCTCGGTGTCGCCAGTCCCGGCCACGACCTCGCCAGCGGGGTCCCGTCGTGTTCCGGAGACCCCGCCGCGGGCAAGGACGGTATCGGCGTCGCCGTGCACCTCAAGGAGCGCCTCGCCGACGGCCCGGCGGGCGTCGGGGGCGAGCGGCCCCTCGGCGGATACGTCGCCGAGATCGACCAATACGACATCCCCGATCACGGCCCACGACGCCGGGGCGGCCTCGACAACGTGATCGGGGACGCCGTGGGACCGAAGCACGTCCTCCAGCCCCCGCTCGCGGATCGGGAGGGCGAGTTCGACGACCGCTTGGACATCGGTCTCGGCGGGTGGGCGAGTGACCGGTAGCGCGACCCGATCAGCGTCGTAGGCCTCAATCCGGCGGCGCGAGTCGTAGATGCCCTCCGCCTCGAGTGACTCGGCGACGCGTTCGGTCCGGGGGTTCTCGACGATCGCCGCCTTACCGGGATCGTCCGTCATCGTCCGAGTCCTCCTCGGGAAGAACGTGGAGCCCCGCGCGGTGTTTGAGTACGGGCACCGACTGCACGTCGGGATCGAGGTAATCGGGCCGGGGGATCGTCTTCGATTCGAAGGTGTCGGGATCGAGGACCTGGACAGCGTGGTCGTCCTCGACCGCGACGAGCGTCGTCTCCTCGCCGTCCGCGCGCTCGCCGAGTTTGCGCGCATCGGGGTCGATCCCCTCCTCGAAGTCGGCCTCGTAGCGTTCGCCCGTAGCGAGTCGAAGCCCCTTCAGGTTGCCGTGGGCGCTCGTTACGAGAACAGGCCCGTCGCCGTCGTCGAGATCGATTACGTCGCCGGGTGTGTAGGGCGGCAGCCGGGCAGTAAACGTGACCCGGTACACGTCGTTGCCGTCGCCGTCCTCCGTCACGAGCGTTGGTGCCTCCGAGACCGTACCGCCCAGTTCGGCGACAATCCGCTTCGCGATCCCCTGTCCCATCTGGTTCGTCGAGATCTTCATGTCGATCCCGTCACCGGTTCGGGTGGTTTCGGTAATGAACGCATTTCGGTCGCCGGTCGCCTCCCGGTCGGCGATGTATGACTCTGCGATCTCGACCGCGCGGTCGTTCTCCGCGGGTGTCGGCGTCCGATCGGTGCCCCGGACCTGAATGATGCTGGCGTAGTAGTCGCCGGCGATGCGGCCACACCGGTCGCAGGTTTTTCTGGCGATATAGACGGGGACGGTGATCTCCTCAGAGAGGTCAGTGTCGCGGACCCGGCCGCTGAACAGACAGTGCATCCGGATCGTGTTCTCGTCGACCTGCTCGGGGTCGACACCCCACTCGACGTCACGGGCGTCGACGTGGACCGCGAGCCGCTCGGCGGTTTCCTCGACGGCGACATCGGTGTAATCGCGCGCGCCGACGTCGATCCAGCGGTTGCCGCGATGGAGGGCACCACACCGGCTACACACCTGAATCTCGATGCGCTCGGGCGCGTCCACGAGGTCGAACGACTCGAAATAACAGCCGTCACATAGCACGGCGTCGGGGTCACGGGGGCCGCCGGGGAGGTCGATCTCCGGCGGCCGCTCGATCTCATCGCCGCAGCGCGGGCAGAACGCCCCCGATCGGGACCCGGAACTCATTATCCGACGTATCGCCCCGAGGCGGTTAAGCAGTCCGGACCGGGCGCGTGGAGGAGTATGTATAGACGGCCACGCGCCGCCGCGATTGGATCGACGGGGCGTTTTTGCTACGACGCGGCGGCCCTACCGATTTCTCGACGTTTTGGCAGCGGTCACTCCACGAACCCACCTACGCGGTCGAAGGCGGCGAGGAGACCGACCGAGGCGAGCAGACACACCGCCGCGCCGTTGAACACCGCATTGTACGTGTATCCGGCCTCCAACAGTTCGCCCACGGCAGAGGACCCGACCGACTGAGTGAGCATCCAGACCGAACTGAACACGGCGTACGCGCTCGCCCGAGTCGAGTCGGGCAGTGCGCCGAGGACATACGTGTCCGTCGCCGGAAACAGCGCGTGGACAACGAAGCCGATGACCGCAGAGACGACGGCCAGCGCGAACAGTCCCTCAGCGGCCGTCAACGCGAGGATACACCCGGCGAACGTCGCGACGATCCCGAGTAGATACGGGACGTGCGGAAGCCGATCGGCCAGGTTCCCGCCGAAGTAGAAGGCGGGAACGCCACTCGCGAAGACGACAGTTAGCATCGCCCCTGAGGCCTCCCTCGAGAGCCCCTTCGACTGCATATAGAGATCATAGAAATTGAAGATCCCCTGCCAGACGAACACTGCCCCGCCGGTGATGACGAGGGCGGTCAGGATGACGCGTCGCTCCGAGAGCGCGCCGGCAAGGAAGGCCCGATCCTCACGGCCGGCCCGCGGCATCTCCGTCCTGCGGGCGGCGATCCAGGTGTAGACGGTGGTGGCCGCCGCCCCGACGGCAATCGTCCAAAGCGAGAGCCGCCAGTCGAAGAGCAACGCAACGGTAACGAGCGGCGCGGCGACGACCGCCGCGAGTTGCGTGGCCGCGCCGTGGATCCCGAGAACGTGGCCGACGCGCTCGGGGTACAGTTCGCTCAAAAGCGGGTTCGCGGCGACAAAGTAGACGCCCGAGGCGATCCCCATCGCGAACGCGCCGATCATGAGCTGTCGGGGCGTCACCGCGGTCGCGGTGGCCGCCGAGGCGACGGCGAGCAACAGCCCGCTCGCGACGACGAGGCGGTGTCGCGAGAACTTTGTCAGCAGCCAGCCGGTCGGGAGTCGAAGCGAGGCGCTCCCGATCCAGACGAGCGTCGCGATGAGCCCCGCGGTGGCCTCCCCGATCCCGAACTCGGCGATGAACACGTCTAATAGCGGCGCGAAGACGATTCTGGCCAGGTTCAAAAAGAAGACGAGCCCACAGAGGGAACCGAAGAGGCGAGCGCGCGTCACGGCCGGCGTTCGGAACGAGGGGTCCCAAGCGTTCCGATTGCCGCCGGGACGCTACTGATATCCTTCGGTCAGACGCTCGACGTACTTCGCCACCACGTCGACTTCGAGGTGAACCGGGTCACCGATCGACTTCCCTGAGAGCGTCGTGAGATCGTACGTTGCGGGGATGATCGCGACGGTGAAATCGTCCTCGCGGAGGTCCGCCACTGTCAGCGAGATGCCGTCGACGGCGATCGACCCCTTCTCAACGACGTAGCGCGCCAGCGCGTCGGGAAGCGAGAAGCCGAAGTACCAGTCGTCGCCCACCTGCTCGATGTGGGTGACCGATGCGACGCCGTCGACGTGACCCTGCACGAAATGGCCGTCGAAGCGGCCGTCGGCGGGGAGTGCGCGTTCAAGATTGACCGCGTCCCCGGTCGTGATCGAGTCTAGGTACGTCCGATTGAGCGTCTCCTCGGAGAGGAACAACTCGAAGCGGTCGTCGTTGAACGCTTCTACGGTCAGGCAGGCCCCGCTTATGGCGACGCTTTGGCCGTGTTCGAGATCAGCGGTGAACGGTGCGGCCACCGCGATCCGTCGGCCCTCGTCGGTGTCCTCGATCGAAACCACCTCGCCGGTCGTCTCGACGATGCCGGTGAACATACGCCGTGTTGGATCGTCGGCGACGAAAGGCTGTCGTCGTGCATCGGCTTTTTGTTCGCGAGCGCCGACGTTCTTATAAATGAAGCTGCTCGACACGCTCACGCTGTTCGGCACCGTCGCGCTCGCGGCACCCATCGGGCTGCTCGGCGTCGAGTTCCTCGTCGGCGGCCGCACGGTTTCGGGCGCCGGCTTTCTGACCATCGCGCTTGCGCTCGTCGCCGGGGGGTATTTCAGGCCGAGCGTGAAGTCGATCGTCGCCGGAACAGTCACGGACGTAGCGACGACGAACGACGGCGACGAAACCGCGGTGACGGAGGGCAAAAGCGACGACAGCGGCCGATAGCGAGGGACGCCGACGCGGTGTCTGCGGCCGACGGAGGAGTATTTAAACATCCGGGGCGAACAGCCGATTATGCCGCTCGGGATCGTTCGGACGCTGCAGTTGGCCGGGACGCTCGTCGTCGCCGGGCCGGTCGGGTTGATCGGCGTGTTCAGCTTGCTCGAGGGGCGGTACACTCATGGAATGTTCTTTTTGACGGCAGCATTCGGACTCATTGGCGTCAGCGAGTACGTCTATCTCCGCCTGACGGACCGGACGGTCGGGCGCCTCCGCAGGCTGCGGAACGTCCGCGGCGACGAGTGAGCGCCTGTCGCGACCGGTTGATCGGAGCGTTCCCCCGACCGTTTATAATTGAGACGCGGATACGGATGTCCCGTGCGCGCCTTCCGACTTGCCTACGACGGCTCGGGGTACCGCGGCTTCCAGCGCCAGCCACACGGCGAGACGATAGAGAACGAGCTCTTCGCGGCCCTCGATGAACTCGGCGTCGGGTTTGAGGGCGGGTCGCCGGTCGGCTACGCGGCGGCGGGGCGGACCGACGCCGGGGTCTCGGCGCGGGCGCAGACGGTGGCCTTCGAGCCGCCGGCATGGCTGACGCCGCGCGCGCTCAACAGCGAGTTGCCCGGGGCGATCCGGGCGTGGGCGTCCACCGACGTTGACCCGGGATTTCACGCGACCCACGACGCCACGGAGCGAGTATATACATACTTCCTCCACGCCCCGGCGGTCGACGACGACGACGCCCGCGAGGCCTGCCGGCGGCTCTCCGTCGAGGCCGACTTCCACAACTTCACGCCGGACGACGAGGGGACCGAGCGCGCGGTGTCGGTCTCGCTCCGCCGGAACGGGCCCTTCTTGCGACTCGAGTGCCGAGCCGGCGGGTTCGCCCGGCAGCTCGTTCGGCGACTCGTCACCGTCGTTGAGGCGGTCGCGCGCGGCGCTCGCGATCCGTCGTTTATACCTCGGGCGCTCGGTTCCGAGCCGCTTTCCGGGCCGGATGGCATCGCCCCGGCCGCCCCCGGCCCACTCGTGTTGTTCGACGTCTCCTACCGCGGCGTTACCTTCGAGATCGACGCCGACGCGCTCTCGAGCGCGCGAGGGGTTTTTCGTGCCCGGCGGCGGGAGCGCCTCGCCGCCGCCCGAGTGGCCGGGTCGCTGGTTCCCGACGAGGAGCCATAGGCGAAGCATCCCCGGGGACGACGGGTTTAGGACGACGGCTCCCCTACCACAGTGTATGAGTTCGGTGCCCGAGCGAGGCGACATCGCCGAGGAGTACATGTGGGACCTGACGGATCTGTTCGCCGACGACGAGGCGTGGGAGACCGCGTATGAGGCCGTCGAAGAGCGGATCGAGGAGCTGTCAGCCTACGAGGGCCGGGTCACGGAGAGTGCGGCGACGCTCGCCGAGGTCTTGGAACTGCGGGAATCGGTCATGCGAGAGGTTTCGAACGTCGCCGCCTACGCGCGGATGCGACGCGACGAGGACACGACGAACCAGCGCTACCAGGCGCTCACGGCGCGCTCGCAGTCGCTTGCCGCCGACGCCTCCAGCGCGGCGAGTTTTATCCAACCGGAGCTACAGGAACTCGACCGGGAGGCGCTGTCGGCGTTCGTCGAGGACGTTCCCGACCTCGAGACGTACGATCACTACTTTGACGACACGCTACGGATGAAACCCCACACCCGGTCGGCGGAGATCGAGGCGCTTTTGGCCGATCTGAGCGAGGTGACGGGGGCGGCGGGCGAGGTGTACAACATGCTGACGAACGCCGATATGACGTTCCCGACGGTCGAAGGGTCCGAGGGCGGCGAACGGCGGATCACGCTGTCGAACTTCACAAAACTCCAGAAACACCCCGATCGGGCGTTCCGAAAGCGGAGCTACGAGGCGTTCTACGACGAGTGGGCCGAATACCGAAACAGCGTCGCCACGGCGTACAAAAACAGCGTTAAATCGGATCGAAAGCTGGCCGCGGCGCGGAATTACGACTCGGCGCGTGCAGCCGCACTCGACGGCCCGAACGTTCCGGTGGAGGTCTACGAGACGCTCGTCGGAACCGTCGAGGATAACCTCGACGTGTTGCACCGCCACGCCGAATTGAAGCGCGAGGCACTCGGTGTCGACGATCTCCGGATGTGGGACCTCTACGCGCCGATTGCGGACGGCGAGAGCCCCGACCTCGAATACGACCGGGCAAAGGACTACGTGATCGAGGCCGTCGAACCGCTTGGCGACGCCTACCGCGACCGGATGGCCGAGGGGCTCGAATCGCGGTGGGTCGACGTCTACGAGACCGCGAACAAGCAGTCGGGCGCCTACAGCGGCGGGACCTACGACAGCCAGCCCTACATCCTGTTGAACTATCAAGACGACATCGCCTCGATGTACACCCTGGCTCATGAGTTGGGCCACTCGATGCACTCCGAACTCACGAGTGACGAGCAGCCGTACGTCTATTCGGGGTACGAGATCTTCGTCGCGGAGGTGGCTTCGACGGTCAACGAGGCGCTGTTGACTCGCCATCTGCTCGAGACGGTCGAGGACGAGCGGTTCCGTCGACACGTCCTCGACGAGTATCTCGAGCGGTTCCGGTCGACGCTGTTCCGACAGACGATGTTCGCCGACTTCGAGCACCGTGCCCACGAACTCGACGCCGAGGGCGAGGCCCTGACGCCGGATCGGCTGGACGAGCTGTACCGAGGCCTCAAATCGAAGTACTACGACCCGGCCGTCATCGACGACCGGATCGCCAGCGAGTGGATGCGGATTCCGCACTTCTATCGGGCCTACTACGTCTACCAGTACGCGACGGGGATCAGCGCGGCCAACGCGATCGTCGACCGCATCGCGTCGGAGGGCGAGCCGGCGGCGGCGGACTACCGCGAGTTCCTCCGCTCCGGATCGCGGACGTACCCCCTCGAGTTGCTCGAGACGGCCGGAATCGACATGTCCTCCCCGGAACCGGTCGAGGCGGCGATCGAGGCCTACGACTCGATGGTCGCGGAGTTCGCGTCGCTGACGTGACGAGACCGAGGCCCGAACCGATACGGGACAGTATGCCAACGACTACCGCAAACGTCTCCCCCACCCAAAGGCCCTTTTAATTTCCGACCGTTAGCATCGTTAATGTCGCATAGCCCATCGCTCCCGGACCGGCCGACGCTCAATCTCGACCCCGATATGCCGGTCGATGAGCGGCTTGCCGCCCTCAGGGAGCATTATGTCGATGTCTCGCGGGTTCACGACGAGCTTTCCAACCAACTCGAAACCGTCCGCGAGCGGCAGTCGGACCTCCGTGAGGAAGTCACTGATCTCCAAGAGGAAAACGAGGCGCTGAAAACATCGTCGCTGTATCTCGCAACCGTCGAAGAGCTCACTGACGATCAGGTGCTTCTCAAACAGCACGGCAACAATCAAGAGGTGCTCACCGACGTCTCGCCACGACTATACGACCGGCTGGAGGCCGGCGACCGTGTCGCGATAAACGACTCCTTTGCGATCCAGACGGTTCTCGACTCCGAGACCGACGCTCGTGCACAGGCGATGGAAATCGCCGAGAGGCCCGACGTCACCTACACGGACATCGGCGGGCTCGAAACCCAGATCCAAGAGGTCCGCGAGGCGGTCGAGGACCCCCTCGTGAATCCCGAGCAGTTCGATACCGTCGGCATCGATCCGCCGACCGGCGTGCTGTTACACGGCCCGCCGGGGACCGGCAAGACGATGATGGCGAAGGCCGTCGCCAACCGGACCGACGCCACGTTCATCAAGATGGCTGGCTCCGAACTCGTCCAGAAGTTCATCGGCGAGGGCGCACGGCTCGTCCGGGACCTGTTCGAACTCGCCGCCGAGCGCGAACCCGCCATCATCTTCATCGACGAAATCGACGCCATCGCTTCGAAGCGGACGGAGTCGAAGACCTCCGGGGACGCCGAGGTCCAGCGGACGATGATGCAACTCCTCTCGGAGATGGACGGTTTCGACCAGCGTGGTGACATCTCGATCATCGCGGCGACGAACCGCTTCGACATGCTCGATCGCGCCATCCTCCGTCCCGGCCGCTTCGATCGGCTCATCGAGGTCCCCGAGCCCGATGCCAACGGCCGCGAGCAGATTCTCTCGATCCACACCGAGCGGATGCAACTCGATCCGAACGTCGACCTCGGACGGATCGCCGAGGACACGGAGGGCTTCTCCGGGGCCGAACTCGAGAGCCTCGCCACGGAGGCCGGAATGTTCGCGATCCGGGAGGGTCGGACCGAGGTCGCAAACGAGGACTTCGAGGCCGCGCTCGAAAAGATCGAGGACGAGGAATCGGCCGGAACCCCGATCGCGTTCTACTGACGACGGTGCGGATCCGCGGCGGATTTATAACTCAAGGCCGCAATCGGTGACCCGACGATGGAGATCGAGCAGGGGCCCGAACCGTGGCAGCCGAAGGTTACCGTCGAGGGGCCGAGGGCGGTCCGGCTCGTCTCGTTTTTGAAGACACACAACACCGACCTAACAGCGACTCTCGCGCTGGCCGCCTTCGTGATCGGCACCCTCAGCATCTTCGTCGCATCGTGGCTGCAGTGGCTCCGGTGGGCGCTGTCGTTCGTCACGTTCCTCGCCGCCGTCGTGACGACCGGCCGGTGTCTCCGTGCCGAGGTCACCGTTCCCGATGCGTTCGAGGGCGAAGACGAGGACACGGCGGAGAACAGAAATGTGACGCAGTGATGTCGGAACGAACAGATACACACCGCTGACGACCCTAGTGTTCATATGGATCGTACGTACCGCTGTCTCACCTGTCTCGAACACACGCTCTCGCGGGAGTTCGACACATCGCACCTCTCAGTGAGGTGTCCGGTGTGTAGCTCCTTCGAGCGGTTCGTCAACGAGGCGGTCTTCGAGCAGTTTCGAGCCTTCGAGGAGTCGCCGCCCGAGTCGCTAGAGTGGTCGACGCTGGATCGGGGGGAGAGGCTGATGATCAGCGAGGCGGTCACACGCCGCGGCCGGTCGGTCGAGGATTTTTCTGTCGAACACTAAGCGCGGGGTCGACGGCTGGCCCGTCGCCGGACAACTCACACGTTCAAGAACCACTCGTCGTACTCTTCGAGTTCCCCTTCGACGAGGTCGAAGAACTGCTGTTGGATCTCCGCAGTAATCGGGCCGCGAGTGCCGTTACCGACCTCCGTGTCGTCGACGCTTCGGACCGGGGTGACCTCGGCGGCGGTTCCGGTAAAGAAGAGTTCGTCGGCGGTGTACAGTTGACCGCGCCCGATGGAAGCCTCGTCGTGGACGGTGTAGCCGAGATCGCGGGCGAGTTCGATGACCGTATCGCGGGTGATCCCGTCGAGGATGGACTCGGAGACGCCGGTGGTGAACAGTTCGCCGTCGTTCACCATGAAAATGTTCTCGCCGGGGCCCTCGGCGACTTTGCCCTCCTTGTTGAGCACGATAGCCTCAACGTAGCCGTTTCGGCGAGCCTCCTCACCGGCGAGCATGGAGTTGAGGTAGGGGCCGGTGGCCTTGACGTTGGTCGGGATCTGGCTGGAGGCGTGTTTGCGCCACGAAGAGACCATCACGTCGACGCCATTTTCAATCGCGTCCTCGCCGAGGTACGCCCCCCACGGCCAGCAGGCGACCATTGTCTCCGAGGGGCAGTCCTCCGGGGAAACGCCCAGCGAATTGTAGCCGTAGTAGACGAGCGGGCGGATGTAACACGACCTGAGGTCCTGCTCGCGGATGAGCGATAGCGTCGCCTCGGTGATCTCCTCGCGGGAGTGATCGATTTCGTGGTCAAGCACCTTCGCGGAGTCGTAGAGCCGATCGAGGTGTTCGTCCCACCGGAACAGCGCCGGGCCGTCCGATGTGTCGTAGCATCGGGCCCCCTCGAACACCCCGGTACCGTAGTGCAGTGAGTGGGTCAACACGTGCGTCTGCGCCTCGTCCCAATCAACGAACTCGCCGTCCATCCAGATCGTGTCGACATCCATCTCCTCGAAAGACATGGTTTGTCTGTGGGCCGGCCCCGTAATGAGTGTTGACGATTCGGGCGGTTAGTCGAGCAACCCCCCGCTCGCGGGTTCCGGCAGTTCGAGCACGAATCAGGGGGGTTATGCCCCGAGAGCCACAATAGAAATCGATGGGAGTCCTCGAAGACAAGGCCCGCGCTCGGCTCTTTTATAAATATCTCTCGCAGGTGTACGACACGATCAACCCGTTCATCTGGAACGAGGAGATGCGCGACGAGGCCCTCGAGTGGTTCGGGGTCGAGGCCGGCGATCGCGTTCTCGATGTCGGGTGTGGCACCGGTTTCGCGACCGAGGGGCTGTTGCAGCACACGGACGACGTCTGGGGGCTCGACCAGTCGGCCCACCAACTCGAGAAGGCCTTCGGGAAGTTCGGCAAGCGCGATCAAGTGAAGTTCCACCGCGGCGACGCGGAGCGGCTACCGTTCGCCGACGACAGTTTTGATGCCTACTGGTCGTCGGGATCGATCGAGTACTGGCCCGATCCGGTCGCCGCACTCCGGGAGGCGCGTCGGGTCACGAAACCGGGAGGACCGGTGTTGGTCGTCGGTCCCGACTACCCGAAGTCGACGGCGTTCGCGAAACTCGCCGACGCGATCATGCTGTTTTATGATGAGGCGGAGGCTGATCGGATGTTCGCCGAGGCCGGCTTCGAGGCGTTCGAACACCGGATCCAACAGCGCGCCCCCGGAACGCCGCGGGCGATCACGACGATCGCACGAGTTCCTGGGCCGGGGACAGAGGCGGCGACAGTCGACCCGGAGCCCGTCGATCCGAGCTAGGCGGTCACCTCGAGTTCCGCGATATTGTAGTCGTCGGCGTAGAGCCGGATCGTCACGGTGTCGCCGGGGTCGATCGGTGGCGCGTTCGTGCCCGCAGTCCGGAACGAGGCGGTTTCGCCGGCCCGCCAAGCCGTGGCCGCTGCGCTGTTGAACGCGCCGGTCGGCGCGCTCTCGAAGCCGCGGGCTGAAAAGAACGGAACCGGCGGTTGTTCGGCGAGGGGTTCCCCCTCGACGCGTATCCGAATATCGAGAGTTTCGGGATCGATCACGTCGCCGCCGGTGTGTGTCACCCTAATTTCGCCGGTCGGGTCGGCCGCCGCGTCGAAGGTCGCAACGGTGTGTTCGGGGACGGAGCCAACGGGGACGGTCACAACGACGGTTGCCGCGAGGGCGACAGTCACCACAAGCAGACACAGAACGCCGACGAGTGGGGAAACGCCACGGGAAGCCATGGGGTGCCCTGGCCGCGTCCACGTATATAAACCGCCGGACATCCCGGCACTCAGGCGGGCGTCGCCTCAAGCGACACCGTTTCACCGGCGTAGGTCGCGTTTACTGTCACCGAGCCACGAGGGGCGACGGCCCACAGCCGGCCCTCGTCGGTCGATCCGATCGGATTGCCGTTCAGTTCGATTCTTGCGTCGACGGAGTCGCCGGTCGCGTCGTCGCGGACAGAAACACCAATTGGGCCGCCGCCGCGGGTCGTGTCGACGACGAGACGGAGGCCGTTCGTGGTGGTTTGGGTCGTATCGGTCGGGAGCGACTCGAGATCGTTTCGCTGGAACTCGACCGTCGCGGTCTCCGAACCGCTGTCGAGGTACGTCTCGAGTTCGCCGTGCGGGTGAGGAATGTTGAACCGGTAGACGCGGTCAAACGTCGGCCCGATCGGAGAGGCCGAGACGCCGAGGTTGTTTTCGGTGACCCACGGGTAGATACGCTCCATCCGTTCGAGCGCGAGCAGCGGGCTCCCGCCGTACTGGTCGGGGGTCTCTGTGTCCCTCGCGCTCGGGTCGGAGGCTTCGCGCAGGAACGTCCCGTCATCTCGATCGACCGCGGCGAGGACGATCCCGCTGCCGGCCGTCTCGACGTACACTCGGGCGGGGCCCTCGCCGACGGCGGCGTCGGCAAGTTCGGCCCTGACCGGCCCCGTCGTCGACAGGAGCCGGACCCGATCGGTCGCCGCGCGGTTGGCTTCGGCGTCCATGTCGAGTCGGTTAGCCCGTGTCTCCAACCACTCAAGACGGTCAACCGTCGTCTCGGCCGTCCGGCTCACTACGGATAGTGACCGGAGCAGTTCGCGGGTGTCGATCGTCCCTTCGTTGTACCGCCGGATTGCGGTCCGTTCGGCCTCGCGCAACTCGTCGACGCGGGTAGTGAGGCGATCCACGCCGTCTTCGACGACGGCGTCGCGTTCGGCGTCGGTAGCCGCGTTCGCGTAGCGACGTTCGAGCGTCTCGCCGACGTACGCGCCTTTGAGTCCGCCAGCGTCGGCCTCGATGGCGGCCGCGACGTCGAGGTCGGCGGTGTGGTTTCCGGAGCGCTCGATGTCGTCGGCTGAAGGGGCGAGATACTCCGAGGTGTTCGGCGTCGCGAGCACGGTCATCGAGGGGTCGGGATCGGCCGTCGTTTCCTGTGGCTCGGCGGGTCCGCCGACGGCCTCAGCATCGACGGCGACCCCACCGATGGGGGCCACACAGAGGAGGAGGGCAAAGACGAGGGCGCGGACACCATCCATACCTGGGATGTCGCCCCCGGGAAACAAAAATCGTCCGCCCCGCGCCGGACCCGAACGCGCGGTCGAGAGGAGTCGAGACAGTTTATCGACGGCGCAGACCTTTTATCGCTGGATAGAAAGCGTTTTCCGGTGCGGGTGTCCATCGTGTAGCAATGCGGTGTCGGGTTCCCACCCTGCTGTGTGCCCTCCTCCTCGTCTGTGCCCCGATGCTTGGTGCGGTTCCTGCCGCCGGACAGCCCCAGGTTGACGGGACGCATCTCAAGGCGCAACTCCAAGCGGACGGCGACGCGGCGTGGAACGTCACGGTCAGCGTGCCCATCGAGAGCGACAGCGACCGTGAGGCCTTCGAGGCGTTCGCAGACCGGTTCGAGGCCAACGAAGGAGGGCTCGAACTCGGGGTCGACGCGTTCGAGCGAGCAGCCAGTGAGGCTTCGGCGGCGAGCGGCCGCGAGATGGCGATCACGTCGGTCAGCCGCCACAGCGAGGTCGTGACCGACTCCGAAGGTGGGGACACGCACGGGATCCTCCGCGTCTCGTTTACCTGGGAGTCGTTCGCTCGGATCGACGACGAGGACACACTGTACGTCGACGACGCGTTCAATACTACGGACGGGACGTGGCTGCCGGGGTTGGGGGCAGAGCAATCGCTGACGATCCTCGCCCCGCCCGGCTACGGCGGGCCGACAACGTCCCCGATCGGTGCTGATGGGGGAGATCTCACATGGGAGGGACCAGCGACGTTCGAGCCCGGCTATTTTAATATCGTGTATCACCCGAGCAGTGCGGGACCGACGACCGACGGGATGTCGGATACCCTCGTCATCGGGGCGTTGCTTCTGAGCGGCGCCGCACTCCTCGTCGGGCTGTATCTGCTGTTCGCCCGACGGAACGGGAACACGTCGCCGGGCGAGGGCGGCGCGATCACTCGTTCGGGGCCGGACAACGGCGAGAGAGGCGACGGAACGACGGCGGGCCCGGCGGACACGACAGGGGTTGCGGAGCCGTCCGGACAGGACGACGAGGACGCCGATCCGGGCGCCGGGACGGACGAGCCGGACCCCGAGTTGCTCTCGGACGAGGAGCGCGTCGAGTACCTCCTCGAGCAGAACGGGGGACGGATGAAGCAGGCGACGATCGTCAAGGAGACGGGATGGTCGAACGCGAAGGTCTCACAGCTCCTGTCGTCGATGGACGACGAAAACCGGGTTGACAAGCTCCGTATCGGCCGGGAAAACCTCATCAGCCTGCCGGGAGAGGGTGTCGGCGAACTCGACGACGGGACGTAGCCCCACTCGCCGGTAGAGTGTCGGGACGGACCGGTAGCGACGAGGGCGGGAGCGCGGAGCGTAATCAACAATTGTTCGGAAAGATTTAATCCCGGACGGTCGTCACGATTATTGACTAGATAGCATGAAGGTACTCGTCACTGTCAAAGAGGTAGCCGAGGTCGACGACGAGTTCGAGATCTCCGGACTCGACATCGCCGAAGGGTCCCTCGAATACGATCTCAACGAGTGGGACGACTACGCCGTCGAGGAGGCCGTCCAGATCTCCGAGGCGACCGAGGACATCGAGGTGGTTACGGTTACGATCGGCCCCGAGCGTGCCGAGGAGACCGTCCGGATGGCGCTCGCAAAGGGGGCCGACCGCGCCATCAGAGTGTGGGACGACGCTCTGGCGGAGGCGCAGTTCCTCGACATCGGCACAAAGGCCGATATCATCGCCGCCGTCGCCGAGGCGGAGGACCCTGATCTGGTCCTCTCGGGTGTCCAGGCGAGCGACGACTCCAACGGCGCGACCGGCGTCGCCCTCGCCAAACGGCTTGGCTTCGAGTGGGCCGCCGTCGTCAACGATCTCGAACTCGACGCCGGGGCTGGGATCGCCTCAGTTCACCGTGAACTCGAGGGCGGCATCGAGGAACTCACCGACGTCGATCTTCCCGCAGTGTTGACAATTCAAACCGGGATCAACGAACCACGCTATGCCAGCCTCCGCGGCATCCGGCAGGCACAACGAAAGCCGCTTGAGACCGAATCCCTCGACGACATCGGCCTCGACGCGTCGGTCGTCGAGTCGCCGATAGAGCGGACATCGATGTACGAACCCGAAACTGAAAGCGACGCGGTCGTCTGGGACGGCAACGCCGACGAGACAGCCGGGGAACTGGCTGAACTCCTCCGCGAGAAGGGGGTGGTCGAGGGATGACGGTGCTCGCCGTCGCCGAGCACCGCCGTGGGGACCTTCGGGACATCTCCTTCGAGCTCATCACCGCCGGTCGTGAACTCGCCGCCGACTTCGACACTGATCTGGCGGTCGCCGTGATCGCTGGGGACATCGAGGGGTTCGCCGATAAACTGAACCGCGAGGGCGTCGACACGATCTACACCGTCGACAACGGCGAGGAGTTCAACCACGGCGTCTACGCGGAGGCGGTCGAACAGCTGTGTGCCGAACTCGATCCGACAGCGCTTCTGTTGCCCAACTCGGTGAACGGATTGGACTACGCGCCCGCAGTCGCTGGGTCGCTCAACCTGCCACTCGTGACCGACGTGGTCGGCATCGAAGGCGGCGGGACGGTTGAGGTCGTCCGTGAACAGTACGGCGGGAAAGTCGAGACGACCTACGAGGTCGACTCGGAGCGATGCGTGCTGACGATCCGAGGGGCCGAGTGGCCTCCGGCCGAATCGACCGGCGACGCGTCGATCGAGGCCGCCGAGATCGACATTGACGAGGGGTCGCTCGGCGCGACAGTAAACGGATTCGAGGAGGTCGGCAGCGGCGACGTGGATATCACCGACGCGGACGTGCTCGTTTCGGTCGGCCGCGGGATCGGGGAGGAGGATAACATCCCCATCATTGAGGAACTCGCAGATGCCCTGGGCGCGACGCTGTCGTCGTCGCGGCCGATCGTCGACAACGGCTGGCTGCCGCAGAACCGCCAGGTCGGCCAGTCCGGAAAGGTCGTCACGCCGGACGTCTACATCGCGGTCGGGATCTCCGGGGCGGTCCAGCACGTCGCCGGAATGAAGGGTGCGGACACCATCGTTGCGATCAACTCGGACCCGAACGCGCCGATCTACGACATCGCGGACTACGGCATCGTCGACGACCTCTTTGAGGTCGTCCCCCGACTGATCGAGGAGTTCGGCGGGCAGGCGCCCGAGATCTAAGCGCGGATACGCCGGGTGATTTTTTCGCTCCGATGTGCCGCCCGGAGCCGCGGCACCGTGGGGCTGAGACGGAAGTCTTTTGTACATATACGTCCGTTAATGTACAGTAATGAACACCAGAGAGGAGTTGGCCCCGGCGGTCCGGTCGATCCTCGAGGCCGCCGAGGAGCAGGGCGGCGGCGACGAACCGCTCGACGTGACGCCCAGATCGCTGCCGACAGCGCTGGAGGCGGCCGAAGCCGACGGACGTGCACCGGTCATCGCCGAGGTAAAGCCGACCAGCCCGACTACCGAGGGCGAACACACGGCAGATCCGGTCGAACTCGCCGAGGCGATGGTGGACGGGGGGGCGGTGGCGTTGTCGGTGCTGACCGAACCCGAGCACTTCGGCGGCTCGCCGGGGACGCTCGAGGCGGTCCGGGCGGCCGTCGATGTGCCCGTACTCCGGAAGGACTTCGTTCTGCGGGAGGCCCAACTCGACGTCGTAGAGGCGGACCTCGTGTTGCTCATCGCCCGGTTTGTCGACGACCTCGGAGGACTTCTTGAGGCCGCCCGCGGGCGCGGCTTTCAGGTGCTCGTCGAGACACACACGCCGGCGGAGTTCGAGGCGGCGGTCGAGGCGGGGGCGGATATCGTCGGGGTCAACAACCGCGATCTGGCGAAACTCGACGTCGACATCGGGACGTTCGAGCGCGTCGTCGACTCGGTCCCGGCAACGGCCCGCGAAAACGTCACCCTGATAGCCGAAAGCGGCGTACAGTCACGTGACGACATCGCACGGATGCGCGCGGCCGGCGCGGACGCCGTGCTCATCGGCTCGGCAATCATGGACGGCGACGTGCGAGCGAACACGGAGCGGCTCACGAGCGGCCACACGGAGTGACCCTATATGTCCCAACCTGACACCAAATTCGGCGACTACGGCGGCCAGTACGTCCCCGAGGCGTTGATGCCCGCCATCGAAGAACTGACAGACGCGTACCGGCGCTACGTCCTGAACAACGAGGACGGCTTCATGGACGAGTTCCGCGAGCGGATCAAGGACTTCGGCGGGCGGCCGACGCCGCTACAGCGCGCCGAACAGCTCTCGGCGCGCTACGACACGGAAGTGTATCTCAAGCGCGAGGACCTGCTCCACGGCGGGGCTCACAAGCTCAACAACGCCCTCGGGCAGGTACTGCTCGCGAAGTACATGGGCAAAGAGCGGATCATCGCCGAAACCGGCGCGGGCCAACACGGCACCGCGACGGCGATGGCCGCGGCCCACCTCGATATGCCCTGCGAGATCTACATGGGTCGTCGTGACATCAACCGCCAGCGTCCCAACGTGTTCCGGATGCGGCTCAACGGCGCGGCGGTCAACCCCGTCGATATCGGTCGCGGGACCCTCAAAGAGGCGATCAGCGAGACGATGCGCGATTGGGCGACGACCGTCGAGACGACCCACTACGTCATCGGGTCGATCGTCGGCCCCGCGCCGTTCCCGGCGATGGTCCGGGATTTCCACTCCGTCATCTCCGAGGAGATCAGGTCCCAGACGGCGTCGAAGCTCGATTGCCTGCCGGGATCGATCGTCGCCTGCGCGGGCGGCGGGTCAAACACGATGGGTGCCTTCGCCGAGTTCCTCGACGACGATGATGTGGACCTGTACGCCGTCGAGGCCGGCGGCTCCTCTCTGACCGTCGACGAGGAGGCCGGCGTCGCGCCACACTCGGCGTCGCTTTCGACCGGCGATGAGGGGGTGCTCCACGGTGCGCGGACGAAACTGCTCCAAGACGGTCACGGTCAGATAATGGAGTCCCACAGCGTCTCTTCGGGACTCGACTACGCCGGCGTCGGTCCGCAACTCTCACACCTCGTCGACGAGGAACGGGTGACGCCGGTCACCGTCGACGACGACGACGCCTTGGAGGCGTTCCACCGGCTCTCGCAGGACGAAGGGATCATCCCCGCACTCGAGACGGCGCACGCGTTCGGCTTCCTCGAGACGACGCTCGGGCCGGACGGCGACGGTTCCGTTGCCTTCGACGAACCGGTCGTGGTCAACGTCTCCGGGCGCGGCGACAAGGACCTCCAGGCCGCGATCGAGGAGACCGAGAAACGCGACCTCGAGAACGCGCCGGAGATGGAGGTGTTTGATCAGTGAGTCACGAGAATCGAGCGGAGCGAGATGCTCGAAACGGCCAAACGGCGAGCGAAGCGAGCCGGGACGACCGTCGGGGAGCCTCATCACTCGAGGACGCCTTCGAGGAGCCGGCGTTCGTGCCGTACCTCGCGGCGGGCGACCCGGATTTCGAGTCCTCGCTAGAGTACGTTGAGGCGCTCGCCCGCGGTGGCGCGGACGTGATCGAACTGGGGCTGCCGTTCTCCGAACCGATCGCGGAGGGGCCGACGATCCAGCAGGCGGTCGTCAGGTCACTGTCGGGCGGAATGACGCCTGAGCGATTCTTCGACTTCGTCGAGGCGCTTGACGTCGACGTCCCGCTCGTGTGTATGACGTACTACAACCTCATCTATCAGTACGGCGACGAGCCGGTCCGATCGTTCGTCGAACGGGCCGCCGGGGTCGGCATCGAGGGGTTCGTCGTGCCTGATTTACCCGCCGAGGAGGCCGATTTGCTCCGCGACACCTGCGACGAGTTCGGGCTTGATTTGATCTTCATCGTCGCGCCGACGACGGCGGGCGACCGCCTCGACCGGATCATGGGGCAGGTCTCCGGCTACGTGTATGTCCAGGCGCGCCTCGGCGTCACGGGCGCTCGCGAGTCGCTATCGGATCACACTGAGACGACGGTCGCCCGGCTCGAGGAGTATGACGTCCCGAAGGCAGTCGGCTTCGGCATCGCGACGGGCGAACACGCCGCATCGGTCGTCGAAGCGGGCGCTGACGGCGTTATCGTCGGCTCCGCATTGGTCGATATCGTCGCCGAAGGCCACGAGCGCGACGCGCCGACGGCGGACGTCGCGGCGGAGTTAGAGTCGCTCGCTCGCGAGTTGAAAGCCGGCGCGGTCGACGGCGGGCAACGCCGTCCGCGACCGGAACGAACTTGAGGCAACCTCGCACACTCACAGACACCATGACAGCAGGGATCACCGCACGGCTACAGCGGATCGGGACAGAGGGTCGGTACGTCGTCGTGCCGATGGACCACGGAATCACGCTCGGGGCGGTCAAAGGGCTCAAAGACATCGAATCGACGATCGACGCCGTCACGCGCGGCGGCGCGGACGCGGTGTTGACCCAGAAAGGCATCGCCGACCGCGTCCACGGGAATAAAAACGGCGCGGGCTACATCGCTCACCTCAACGGTTCGACCGCGATCGGGCCCGACGAGAACGACAAGCGGCGAACTGGCTCGGTCGAGGCCGCGTTGCGGGCCGGTGCCGACGCCGTCTCCTTTCACATCAACGTCGGCTCGAAATACGAGCGCGAGCAGATCAAGCAACTCGGAGCGCTGACCGACGAGGCCGCCGAGTACGGCCTGCCCGTGCTTGCGATGACGTACGCCCGCGGCCCCGACACCGAGGGCGACGACCCCGAGGCGCTGGGCCACGCGGTCCGGCTAGGCGAGGAGCTGGGCGCGGACCTGATCAAGACGGGCTACAGCGGCGATAGGGAGAGCTTCGAGCACGTCTGCGAGTCGACGCGCTGTCCGGTGCTCATCGCCGGCGGGTCGCCAGACGGCGACCTCGAGTCGCTGCGCGATGTCCGAGGGGCGATGGACGCCGGTGGGGCCGGCGTCTCGATGGGCCGGACGATCTTCCAACATGATAACCCAGAGCGGATAGCACACGCCGTTGCACTGGTTGTTCACGAGGATCTTGGGGCGGCCGAGGCACTCGAACGCGCCGAACTCGACGCGTAAGCGGGATTCTTTCTATCGCGGGCAGAAATCGACGGCCAACGAATGCGCTCTAGTTCTTCGGCAGTCTCCCGGAGACAAAGCGTCAGCCCCAGCGGGTCGTGGTAGCCCTGCTCTCGGAACTCTTATACGCACCACCACTGTACATTTGTTTGTAATGGCAAACGGTACGGTTGATTTCTTCAACGACACAGGCGGCTACGGTTTCATCTCGACTGACGACTCCGACGAAGACGTGTTCTTCCACATGGAAGACGTCGACGGCCCGGATCTCGAGGAAGGACAGGACATCGACTTCGACATCGAGGACGCCCCCAAGGGCCCCCGCGCGTCGAACGTCGTTCGCAACTGATCGGTCACCGCGACTGATCGGCCACCGCGAACTAACGCAATAACTGACGCGATCGACGCCCCGAGTTCACGGCGATCGTGACTCCGGGCGGTGATTTTCGTTTTCGCACTCACGACACCGTAGCCGTCGGCTCGTCCGAGTTCGCTCACCGGAGCGCGTGGAGCCGGTCGGCGACGTGCTCGGTGCCACCGTCGGTGTCCTCGTACTCGAGCGTTCGGACGACGGCTCGTCCGTCGGCGAACACCGGTGCCCGATTGAGTTGGTACTCGAAACTGTGAGTATCGACTGTGTCGCCCGTCTCAAGATCGACCGCGACGACCGTGTCGACGAAGTCGCCGTCGGTTTGGCGGCCGTAGGCCCGGTCGCCGGCGACGATCGGCGGGCCGAAGAGGCCGTTTCGCTCCCAGCGCGGGTCGCCCGAGTCGGGATCGAGGGCGGCGACGCGTCCCCCCGCGACGACGACCGTATCGGCGCGCGCGGCGACGGGCGAGGTCAGTCCGCGCTCCGCAGAGTACGTCCACTTGCACTCCCCGGTCGACGCATCGAGTGCGAGGAGGCTCCCGTTCGGTCGGTCGGTGCTGGCGTCGCGTCGATCGGTCGTCGAGACGTACACCGTCCCGTCGACGGCCGCCATCGAGTCGGGAAAGCGCACGCCCTCGATCCGTGTCCGCCAGGCGACGCCGCCGTCGTCGAAGGCGACGACGTGGTCGTCGGTGTAGCTTTCCTCGCCGTCGTCGCGCGCGAAGGCAGCAAAGGCCGTCCCGTCGTGGACGGCCGGACGGGCGGTCGGCGTCAACTGAGAGAGCCAACGCCCGCCGGGCCACCCCGTCGGGTGGAGGCGGGCGAGGGTCCCGCCGTCGGCCGCGTCGAGTGCGACGACGGAGCCGTGGCGGACGCAGGCGAGCACCGTCGGCCCTGCGCCGACGACGGACGTGATCCGGCCGGCCTCGAACGTCCACGCGACGGAACCACGGTCGGCGGCGTAGAGCCGCTGCCCGTCGCCGTCCTCGACCCGCTCGGCGACTACGTACGTCCGGTCGCCATCGGCCGATGCGAGGCGACACCGGCGGACGCCGGAGGGCTCGAACGTCCAGCGTCGGTCGCCGGTGGCGGCGTCGTACGCGAGGATGCGGGACCGAAACGGCCCTGGACCGCCGGTCGCCGCCACGAGTACCGTCCCGTCGGTGACGAGCGGACGGGAGAGCCGCCCCGCGACGCGGATTCGCCACTGCTCCTCGAGCGAGTCGGGACCGTCGGGCACCGCGTTGGTGTTGCCGAGGTCGCAGAACCGGTGAGGCCACCCTGTCGTGTCGGACGGAGGGGACGGAAGCGACGGGGTGGGATCGCTACAGCCAGCCAGACAAGCGATACCGGCCGCGCACCCGCCGAGGAAGGTGCGCCTGATCGTGGAGGGACAACGGAGGGACACACCCGCAGAACGCGGCGGTTGGGGAATAGTTCTTTCGTCGGGGGCGAGCAGGTCGCTCGCAGGCTGTCCCCCGTCTGTCGGTGGCCGTCTCGGTCGACCGCGTGGCCGTTGTTCGCCTCACCCGTCAGCGCTTGCCTCACGCAACTCCGCCCGGCGTATCTTCCCCGTCGTCGTCGTGGGTAGCTCCTCGACGAACTCGATCTCGCGGGGATACTCGTGTTTCGCGAGTGTCTCCCTGACGAGCGATCGGACGGACTCCCGGAGGTCGTCGTCGCCCGCGACGCCCCCGACCGGCTGGCAGAAGGCCTTGATTATCTCCCCGCGGGTGTCATCGGGGACGCCAACCACGCCGACCTGCTCTACGTCGGGGTGCTCGAGGATTGCGTCCTCGACCTCGCTGGGGCCAACCCGGTAGCCACTCGTGATGATGAGGTCATCGTCGCGCGATTTGAACCAAATGTGGCCGTCAGCGTCGGCGTAGCCGAGGTCGCCGGTGAGGTGCCATCCGTCCACCGTCGCGGCCTCGGTCCGGTCGGGGCGGTTCCAATACCCCTCGAAGATCACGGGATCGTTCCCGCGCTCGACCGCGATTTCGCCGATTTCGCCGACAGGGCGTTCCGCGCCGGTGTCGGGGTCGACGACGGCGACGTCGTGACCGGGGACTGGCTTCCCCATGCTGCCGGCGATCGCCGGGAACCACTCCCGACAGTTGCAGACCAGTAGGTTCGCCTCCGTCTGCCCGTAGAGTTCGTTGACCGGAACACCACCGAGGTCCGCCTCGGCCCACTCGAGAATCTCCGAGGTGAGCGGTTCGCCGCCGGAGCAGATCGCTTCCAAGGAGAGATCGTATCGACTCGGGTCGACACTCATTAGCATCCGGATCGCCGTCGGCGGGAGAAACGCCGACGTGATGTCGAACTCCGCGAGGAGTTCGAACGCCGTCTCGGGGTCGAATCCCGCCATCGGGTAGCCGACAACGGGCCGGCCGTAGTGCCAGGCTGGAAAGAGGAGATCGCCCAGCGCGCCGATCCACGCCCAGTCGGCGGGCGTCCAACAGACGGCCTCGGAGACGTCCAACTCGAAGTACATACGGAAGGCCGGACAGTGGCCGACCCACACCGACTGGCTGTGGCGGACGCCTTTCGGCTTCCCCGTCGAACCGCTGGTGTACATCACAATCCCGGGTGTATCGGGGGTGGTATCCGCGGGGTCGAAGTCAGTACCGGCGTCATCGACGAGCGCCCCGAACGGCGTCGCTCCCTCGCTGTGTCCGTCTTCCCGCCAGTCGACCTCAAGGACCGTCTTGAGATCGGGGCAGTCGTCACGGACCGCGGCGACGGTATCGTAGGTGTCGCCGTCGACGACCGCGACCGACGCCCCGCTGTCGTCTAGGCGATAGCCGAGGCCATCGGTCCCGAACAACACCGACAGCGGCATCGAAACCGCGCCGAGTTTCCAGCAAGCCAGATGCGTCAGCGGGTTCGCCGGCACTTGCGGCAACACGACGCCGACGCGGTCGCCGCGGCCGACGCCGAGACCCGAGAGGGCGTTCGCGAGCCGGTCCGAACGCCGGTCAAGATCGGCGAACGTGTACGTGTCGCGGCGACCGTCCGGGTACGCCTGCTGCAGGGCGACCCGGTCGAGGTCATCGTGTTTGCCGATGAGGTCGTGGGCGGCGTTGTAGTCCTCCGGGAGGTCCCACTCGAAGTCCGACCGGGCGTGCTCGTGGGCCTCGGTCGGCACGTTGACGTGCCAAGCCATGTCATGTACTTGGGGCGGTGGGGAATAAATGAACGTGGTGTGTGGCCGTTTCGCACTATCTGACACGCTACGGACTCAGCTGTGAGACACGCACAGACATATGTGAACACGGATCTAATCGTCGCGACCCCCGTACCTGATCACTCGAGCCCGTCGATCGACGACAACGAGTCGACCGTCGAATCTACCAGTTTCCGCTCGGCCCGGCGGAGATTCATCGAGGCGGCGGTCCTTGAGACCCCGGACTCGTCGGCGAGGTCGTCGAGCGACATCTCCCATGAGGTTTCGAAGTACTTGGCCTCGGCGGCGGTGACGAGGGTTTCTCGCTCCGTCTCGGTCAGCTTCCGGCAACTGTTCAAGAAGCTGTGAGCCGCGCCCGCATTCTCGATCACGTCGAAGAGTTCCGCGACGGGAAAATCAGTCCGACTCTCGACAGCGACATCGTTCTCGTCGTCGAGTTCCGAGAAGCGCACGTCGACCTCGTCGGTGGTGTCGATCAACGGGCGGTCGTATTGCCGCATATCGAGGTCGAGATCGATCATCGGTGTATCTGCACGTCGGGCGTGGCGCTGTTAGCGGTATGACATACCATTGGAAGCCGTTTTTCGGTTCGACCACGGGCGTCCCGCCACGTTCAATAGCCGCCCCCGCCACCCGGGAGGTATGACACGCTCCGTGTGGCTGAAGGCCGACGACGAGGTCGGCGACTGGGAGGCGCGAAAGCGTCGTATCACCGCCGGCTTCGAGGCTGGCGTCGATTGGGTGCTCGTCGATCGACGCGACGTGGGCCGGGTCCGCGATCTTGGTCGGGTGAACGTCGCCGCGTTCGCCGGCGACGACGTGCACGTGATGGACGCCGAGAGCGACGACGTCCCTGAACCCGACGCCGTCGTCGTCGGCAAAGGCGGCGAGGGCGACGGCACGGTCGATCTTCCCTCGGATCTCTCCGGATCGGCCGACCTGACGACGCTTCGACGAACCGACGGTCCCGGCGGTGCGTACGTCCGGATTCTGAACGCCGACTACGAGACGTTCGCGGAGGCCGCCGCCACGGAGGCCGATTACACCCTCGTCATCGGCGAGGACTGGCAGATCATTCCCCTGGAGAACCTCATCGCCCGGATCGGCGAGGAGACTGACCTCATCGCCGGCGTCCGGAGCGCCGAGGAGGCCAAGACAGCCTTCGAGACGCTTGAGATCGGCGCCGATGCCGTGTTGCTCGACACCGACGACCCAGACGAGATACGCGCTACCGTAGAGGTCAGAGACGAGAGCGAGCGCGAGCACCTCGAACTCCAGCACGCGACGGTGACTGACATCGAGGAGACGGGATCGGCCGACCGGGTCTGCGTCGACACGGCGTCGATGCTCGACCACAACGAGGGAATGTTAGTCGGATCGATGAGCCGTGGGCTATTTTTTGTCCACGCCGAGACCGCTGACTCGCCGTACGTCGCCTCGCGGCCCTTCCGGGTCAACGCCGGCGCAGTCCACGCTTACGTGCGGACACCCGGCGGCGAGACAAAGTACCTCGCGGAGTTGAAATCCGGTGACGAGGTCCAAATCGTCGACACGGAGGGGAACACCCGCGAGGCCATCGTCGGCCGCGCGAAGATCGAGAAGCGCCCGATGTTTCGGGTGGAGGCCGAACTCGAGAACGGCGACCGGATCGAGACGCTGTTGCAGAACGCCGAGACGATCAAAGTCGCCACGGCGTCGGGCCGCAAGTCGGTTACCGACCTGGCTGCCGGCGACGAACTGCTCGTCTACTACGAGGCGGTCGCCCGGCACTTCGGCGAGGCCGTCGAGGAATCAATCATCGAAAAGTAGGTACGAGGCACCACAGCGGCTCTTACTCAGAGAGCCGGTCGACCAGCCCGCGGAGCGTTTCGAGGTCGTACTGACCCGGGGCGGTCGCCTCGTCGGGGGCCACGGGCGCGTAGCCGATCTTCGACCCATAAATGGGCGCGACAGCGCGGGTGTGGCTGCCGGCCGCTCCCATCGCCATCGTTGCCACATCGACGCCAGCCCGTGTCAGTTCATGCGTGACCGAAAGCACTGAGAGCGCGTCGCCCGCGTCGTGTGCAGTCACCGCGATCTTTCCGACGTCGCCGTAGTCGCTCGCCCGGTGAAGCCGATCTAAGAGGTCGGCTTCGGACGGCGTCGCCTCGAAGTCGTGCGTCGAGACGACAACGGAGACGCCCGCCGCCCTCGCCGCCCCGAGGAGGTCGTCGGCCCGGTCGGCGTCACCCGGGGCGTCCGCCTCAAGCGCGGCGAGCTCGATGTCGACTGCGGCGACGGCGTCGTGGTCGACGGCGGCGGCGAGCGCGTCGAGACGGCCGGCCTCGGCGGCCTCACCGCCCTCCCACGCGGCGCGGTTCGTTGCGAGGATTGGGAGGTCGCCGCCGTAAGATTCGAGCGCGGCGAGCGGCGCGTCGGCCAGGTCCATACGGAACTCGACGCAGTCGGCGTCGGCGCGGGCGGCCGGTTCCACCCCGAGGTCGGCCGTCGGGGCAGCGAGCGTGAACGAATCGAACGGAAGCGACATACCCCACCCGCGGCGGCGACGAACAAAAGTGTGTCCGGTCGTTGGGCCGCGCCGAATTCATGATCGCGACGGGGCGGACGATAATAAGACAGGAGAGTAAAGCGGAGAAACCGAGACCCGCTCAGACTCGCTCAAAAAAGTCCGCCTGCGCCGTCGTTCCCTTTCTCCCGTAGTCCGTGACCCGGACCCAGATCGTCTCACCGGAGTCGAGCGCACCGGCGCTGTCGGGGTCGGGAACCCCCCTGACGAACGTTTGGAGCCCGTTGATCGTGCCCCGCACCTCGGGCGGGACGCGGTCGTATTGGGTCTCCTCGACGACGAGTTCGTACGTCTCACCCTTCGTCGCGGCCTCCTCGGGCGGTCGTTTCTGCGCCTCGCGATGGGCGCGGTCACGCTTTCGCTGAGCGGCGGTACTTGGTCGGCCGCCGCAGCGGCGTAGGAGGGCGACAAGCACGGGGACGAGGAGGCTGACGGCGGCCGCATCGAGAAGTCGCGGATCGGCCGTTAGCAGGGCGTCAAGCATCATCGGCGGTTCGTCGCCGCCGGGTATAGCCGTTGTGCCCGAATGGGACCGGGGTGTCGGCACCCGGGTCGTGACCGCCGGGATAGCGTCAATACCGCCGTCGCGACCGAGGAGGTCGGGTATCGGGGATCAGAAGGTTGATGCCGGACGGTTCACGACACATGATCGATGACTGACCGGGAGGTGAGCGTCGTGTTGCCCGCCTACAACGAGGCGGAAACGATCGAGGGGACAGTCAACGTGACCCTCGAGACGCTTGGTGCGTTTCTCCCGGCAGGAAGTTTCGAGGTGTTGGTCGCGGAGGACGGCTGTACGGACCGTACGCCCCAGATCGCGACCCGGATGGTGCGCGAGGACGACCGCGTCAGACACTTCCACAGCGACGAACGGCTCGGACGAGGGGGCGCCTTAGAACGAGCCTTCCGGGCCAGCGATGGGGACGTTCTCGTTTATTTCGATACGGATCTGGCGACCGACATGGCGTATCTCGAGGCACTCGTCGAGTCGATCCGCTCGGAGGGGTACGACCTCGCGACCGGCTCCCGGCGGATCCCGGGAGAAAAACAGGAGCGCGAGCCCGAACGTGGGTTCGCCTCGAAGGGGTACAACGCTCTGGTCCGGACGGTGCTTCGGTCCTCGCTGTACGATCATCAGTGCGGCTTCAAGGCCTTCGATCGGGACGCGCTCTTCGACTTGCTCGAAGGGGTCGAAGACGACCACTGGTTCTGGGATACGGAGGTACTGGTCCGCGCCCAGCGGGCCGGCTACGCCGTTAAGGAGTTTCCCGTTGGCTGGGAGCCAAAGGGTGATACGACGGTCGATCTGGTCCGGGACGTGCTCGGGATGGGAAGCCAGGTCGGCCGGCTGTGGTGGCAACTGTCGGTTCGGCCTCGCATCGATCGCCGGACGACGACCGCCGCCGGGACGGTACTGATCGCCCTCGCGGTCGCGTTGATGACGCTGTATCTCGATCCGACCGAGGTGCTCGCGGCGATCCGCGGGGCCGACCCCGCCGTTCTCGCCGTCGCCGCCGCCGTGTACATTGCCTCGTGGCCGCTCCGGGGGCTTCGGTACCGCGACATTCTCTCGGAACTCGGCTACCGCGAGCGCGTCGGCTTTCTTACGGGGGCGATCTTCGTGAGCCAGACTGGCAACCTCGTCGTGCCCGCCCGGGGCGGCGATGCGATCCGGGCCTACATCGTGAAAGCCCGCCGCGACATCCCGTACCCCTCCGGCTTCGCTTCGTTAGCCATCGAGCGAGTGTTCGATCTGTTGACCATCGCAGCGCTGGCCGGTGTCACGCTCGTCGGGTTGGCGCTCGGCGGTGTCGACGTGGCAGCACTCCGGACGGCCGAGGCCGGCGGCGGCGTCGGCGAGAGCGGCCGAACCGCTGTGCTCGTGGCGGGCGGCGTCGGCGGAGCGGCACTCATGACGATGGCGCTCATCGCCGTCAGCGCGCGCTCAGATCGAAACCTGGTTCGGGCGGCGCTGTCCCGGATGAGCGACGACTCGTACGTCGAGTACGTCGCCGCTATCGCCGAGCGGTTCGTTTCCGATGTACAGACGGTCGCCAAAGATCGGCGGGCGTTCGCCGTCGTTGGCTTCTCCAGCGTCCTAATCTGGGGGATCGACATTCTGACGGCGATCATCGTTTTCGCCGCCTTCGGGGTCGCAATACCGGTCGAACTGCTCGTGGCCATTGGTTTCTTCGCCGTCGCCGTCGGCAACCTCGCGAAGGTGTTGCCGCTCTCACCTGGCGGGATCGGCCTCTACGAGGGCGCGTTCACCCTCATCGTCGTGGCGCTGACGCCGATCGCGTGGCCGACGGCGCTCGCGGCGGCAGTCGTCGACCACGCATTAAAGAACGCCGTCACCGTCGTCGGTGGTATCGGATCGATGCTGCGGCTCAACGTCTCGTTGGCGACTGCAGTCGAGGAGTCACGCGACGCCGGGGAGACCCGGGACGTCGAGAGCGATCCCGCTGTTCGGGAGTGAATCCGCGGCCGAAAAGTAACTGATCCCCGATCCGGTTCGCGGATAATGTATAGCAGTTCGGCGACCCGACCGGGATTCATATACCGGCGGCCACCGTTTCAACGGGCGATGACGGATCCCT
>NZ_JBKEGK010000003.1:0-30219 GCF_046710025.1 Natronomonas sp.
GCGTTCGGTGCCCGACCAGCCGGTGAGTCGCCGTGAGCGACGCTGGCGCGGCGGATCGACACGAGGAGTTTCTCTCGGGCGAACGCCCCGATGACATCCTGATATACCTCCACGAGGAGGGCGTCGGATCGATCGAACGGCTGGCCGACCTCGGTGTTCGCGTCGACGACGGCGTCGTATTGGTGCTTCCGGGCGAGAAGGGTCGGGCGGCGTTCGAGCGCGCAACGGGCCTTGACGCGATGGACTTCGCCGGAACGGCGATGGACACCGACGGGGAGATCGAGGCCGACTGCACCGGCGGCACCTGCCCGGACTCCGACGACTCGGGCGAGCACTACGCCAAGTTCGTCTTCGCGTTCGTCGAAGAGCAAAACGAGACCGTCGGCGGGATTTACGCCGAGGGCGACGTGCGACACGGCTATGCGGCCTGTGCCTGCGGAACGACGTATTCCGAGAAGTCGGTTCTCGACGGCGAGTGACTCCGGGGCGTCGCTCCACGGCGACGAGCATCTATTAATCGCCGTCCGTTATCCGAGTCGACCCGTGCTGGTTTTTTATCAGGTCCCCGCTCGCTCCGCCGGGGGCCTCGATCTTCGACACCGTTATAAGAAGCCGCCCGGCGTCGAGTGGTCTAACGACCTTCGATCTGGTGAGTCGGCTGCCGTCAGCTCGCGGGCGATCGCATAAACTGCGCCACTCGCACCACCGATCGCGCCGATGCTTACGCCAACTCGTCCGCGAGCGCATCGGCGATGCGCCCGCCGATCGCGGCCTTCTCACCCTCGTGGACGGTCACATCGTCCTCGGAAACGAGGAGGACCCGCGTCGTTTCCGACCCCATGACGCTCGCGTCGTTAGCGACGACGAAAGCGAGCCCGGCGCGTTCGAGCGATTTCCGGGCTGCCCCGATCATAGCCTCGTCGCTGCCCGTCGTCTCGAGTTTGAACCCGACGATCGGCAACTCGGGGTGCTCCGCGCGAACCGAGTCGATGAGCTTCGGGGTCGGCTCGAACTCGAGCGTTAACTCGCCCCCCGAGCGGAGCTTCTCGGGGGCTGTCTCGATCGTGTAGTCGCTGATCGCGGCCGCCGAGACGAGTGCGTCAGCGTCGTCGGCCACCGAGCGGACGGCCTCAAGCATCTCAGTCGCACTCTCGGCGCCGAGGGTGTCGGCGTACGGCACGTCGGGGCCGTCGTGAACGAGCGTCACGTCCGCGCCGCGGGCATAGCAGGCCTTCGCAACCGCCCGCCCGGTCCGCCCGGAGGCGCGGTTTGTCACCACCCGGACGGGGTCGATCGATTCGCTTGTTGCCCCGCTCGTGACGACGACGTGTGTGCCGGCCAGCGGGCGATCGCCCCTCGCCCGCGCGACCTCAAGGACGATCGCCGCCTCGGTCGCGATCTTGGCTTTTCCCTCCTCAAGCCGCGGGTCGACGAACCCGACGCCCCACGATTCCAGGCGGTCGAGCGATTCGAGGACGCCGGGGTGGTCGTACATCGGCTTATGCATCGCCGGCGCGACGACGGTCGGGACATCCGCCCCGAGCGCCGTCGTCGCCGTCGTCGTGACGGGGGTATCGTCGATCGCACCGGCGACCTTTCCGATCGTATTCGCCGTTGCGGGCGCAAGCAACAACACGTCGGCCCAGCCCTCATAACCGCACAACTCGACGTGCTCGACCGACCCGGTGATCTCGGTGATGACCGGGTTCTCGGTCGCGAACTCCAGGGACCACGGGTGGACGATTCCCCGCGCCGCGTCGGTCATCACGGCCCGGACCTCGGCACCCTGCCGCCGGAGTTCGTGGGCCAATTCGACCGTCTTGACTGCCGCGATGGATCCCGACACGCCCAACGCGACGTTCGTGCCCGCGAGCATCGGCCGATCGTTCGGCGCGCGTATTTAAAAACTATCGTGACTGCGGCCGGTCGTTCGTCGTTCCAGCGGTCGGCCCGATCGCGGCGTATATAAATGGTGATGCGAAATTGCGTCCGTTTGGTTACCGATGGAGCGCATCATAAAGCGCGTCACACGTTCCATCTCTGCAGATCTCCCGATATTGGTGTGGGAATTAAGACATCGATTCGGTGCGCTCCCCCCGTACTGAGACGTAAATAAGTATTCCAAGCATGCCGGGGACTAGACCGGCCAAGAACAGCAATGCGATTCCCACTCCCCATTGCCACGCCCAGTCACTCCCTCGGGACTTCGCATCCCGGTACACCCATCGACCGATGAGGCCGAAGACAATGAACAATAGTAGGAACTCAGCTGCTGAGTGAATTAGTATAGGCGTTTGGAATAAGTGAAGTCGCTGTACTGCATTCACCCTCTGTGTCTTGCACTGCATTCTGTAGCTATCGCCATCGCAATGGTTTTTATACTGAGTTGCACCGCAGTAAACCGACTGTGAGTGTTTCCATGACACGCTGTGCCGATGTGAACCGCCTCGGGGTTACGCCCGAGGCACTCGGCCTGTCCACCTGTAGAATCAGGCTGTCTCGATCCGTAACTCCACATCGCGCTCCTCGCCCTCTAGGTCGGCGACGACGCGGCGGACGATTCGCTCGGCTTCCTCACGGATTTTTGGCTTGATTTTCTCTACGACCCAGCCCAGCGAGACGAACCGCGGGAGGTCGACGATCCCGTCGTCGGCCGATCCGGGAGCATACTCGGCGATGAAGGTGACCTCGGTTTTCGGCGACGACCGGTCGGCATCGCCCTCGGCTGACCCGCCGGTATCTTCTTCAGACGACCCGCCGGCATCCTGTTTCACCGATCCCTCGGCACCCTCGATCGGATCGATCAGCCACCGACCCGAGGCGTCGATATCCTTGATGATCCGCCAGTCGATCCGCCGGGGCGGGTCGACCCCCGTCACCGCCGACCGGGCAGTGTAGTGGAGTTTCCACCACTCGAACCGCAACGCGTACTCGGTTCCGGCTCCCCCGTCCCCGAACTGTCGAACCGATTCGAGGTACTGCGAATAGTTGGCGTATCGTCGGAACGCGAGGAGGAACTCGTAGACATCCTCGGCCGGCAGATAGACGACCGTGCTGACTTCGACTCGGTCCACACCCTCTTGTCGGGCGGGGCTATCCTAAGCTTTCGGCTCGCCGATCGACAGTCGGTAGTCGGTCGCGCCCGACGACCACGATGTGTGCGGAAGGCAGACGACAACGGCCTGGATCGCCCGTCCCGTCGTCGACCCGACGGCCGTCGCGACGCTTCGAGACCACCTCTATGGGTGGCTGGGTGCGCCTGAGCCGTACCGACGGGCGCGAACCCCCCACGTCAGCGTCTTTGGCGTGCGGCTTCCGGCCGACCGCGCCGCCGCCTTCGAGTACGAGTTCGCGTCGTTCGCCGACGCCGTCAGTCGCTGGCGCGGCCCACTCGAGGGGTACCTGTTTCATCCCTCCGCCCGGAATCCGATGGTCGTCGCACTGGACGTTCCGCTCGCCATCGGGCGGGTCGCCTCCCCGGTCGCAGACCTGCTCGCGGCCCACGACGGCCGCGTGGAGCGGGGGCCGACGCCGGCACACGTCACGCTCCTGAAGGGGGGCGTCCGCGGCGAGAAACTCCAGTGGGCGCAACTCGACGACCGGACGCGCGACCGACTGTGGGCCGCACTCGGGGACTCGACCGGCGGACTGGAGCCGCCCGATCGGCTGGTCGATCCGTCGTTCCAAATCGAGCTGGGGCCGCCCCGGCTCGAGTGGGACTGACCCTTTTTGTCGACGGAGGTCCCAATACCCGTATGGCAGATCTCAGCGAGGCGGGGTTCAAGAAGCGGACCCGGGTTTCGAAGGCGCGCGAGGCGCTCCTCGACATCCCGCCGATCGAGCGCACCGAACACATTCCGCTGTCGTTCGCCGACGGTCGAACTGTCGCCGAGCCGGTCGACGCGGTGATGAACGTCCCCCACTACCCACGAGCGGCGATGGACGGGTGGGCCGTCCGAGCCGAGGACACGTTCGGGGCGTCGGATCGCTCGCCGGCGATCGTCGACCCCGACGAATCGATAGGACCGAACCGGGCCGTCCGCGTCCACACCGGCAGCGAACTCCCCGATGGCGCAGACGCGGTCGTGATGATCGAGGAGACCGACCGCGTCGGCGACGAGCTGGAGCTATTCGACGCCGTTGCGGAAGGCGAGAACGTCGGCCCGGTCGGCGAGGACGTCGAGAGCGGCCAGCGGCTCTACGAGCCGGGACACACCCTCCGGCCGTCGGATCTCGGGCTGCTGAAGGGGACCGGTGTAGACGCCGTCGAGGTGTTCGAACACCCCGAGGTGGCCGTCGTTCCGACAGGCGAAGAGCTCGTCCAGTCCGACCCCGACCCCGGCGAAATCATCGAGACCAACCGCTTTACCATCTCGCGGCTCGCCGAGCGCTGGGGGGCGGAGGTGACGCGCCGGGAGATCGTCACCGATGACCACGAGGCGCTTCGGGCCGCCATCCAGCGGGATCTCGTCCGCGATGTCGTCGTCACGACCGGCGGCTCCTCAGTCGGCGAGCGCGATCTCATCCCCGATGTCGTCGAGGAACTGGGCGAGGTGTTCGTCCACGGCGTCGCCCTGAAGCCCGGCCACCCCGTCGCGCTGGGTCGAGTCGAGGGGACGACCGTCGTTATGCTCCCCGGCTACCCGGTGGCCGCGATCGTTAATGCCGTCCAGTTCTTTCGGCCGCTGATCAAGCATCTCGGCGGCGTCACGCCCGAACCGCTGCCGGCACAGGAGGCGACGCTAACTCGGAAGATACGAAGCGAACCCGGCATCCGGACGTTCGTCCGAGTCACGCTTGAAACCGGCGCGTCTGGGCTTGAGGCGACCCCAACGCGTGCCAGCGGCTCCGGCGTCCTTTCGAGCGTCGCCTTGGCCGATGGCTGGGTCGTCGTCGAGGAGAGCCGCGAAGGGATCGCGGAGGGTGAAACCGTTGCCGTTGAGAACTGGGAGTACAATGGATAGAAAGCAGTTCCGGAATCTCGCAGATCCCGACGTGGCCCGCGAGACCATCGCCTCGCTCGATCTCGCCCCCGAGACCGAGACGGTCCCGCTACGGGACGCCCGTGGGCGGGTTCTCGCCGAACGAATCGACGCCGGTCTCGACGTCCCCGGGTTCGACCGGGCAAGCGTCGACGGCTACGCGCTCAGGGCCGCCGACACGTTCGGCGCGGACGAGGCCGACCCCGTTACGGTGCGCCGTGTCGGCCAGGTTCACGCGGGCTCGGAACCGGATATCGAGGTCGCGGAGGGCGAGTGTGCCGAAATCTCGACGGGGGCCGTTCTCCCGCCCGGCGCGGACGCGGTCGTGATGGTCGAACGGACCGACCTCGGCGAGACCGACGACGACGTTCTCGTCCGGACGTCGCTCGCTCCCGGCGATCGCGTCATGTTCGCGGGGGCCGACATCGCCGCCGGCGAGCGTGCGCTCGGCCCCGGAACCATCGTGACCCCGCGGGAGATCGGCCTGTTGTCGGCGATCGGTGTCGACGAAGTGTCGGTCCGTGGCGTGCCGACGGTCGGGATCGTCTCGACCGGCGACGAACTCATCCGGCCGGGCGAGGCCCTCGACAGCGACGCCGGGCAGATATACGACGTCAACAGCTACACGACCGCGACGGCCGTCGAGGAGGCGGGCGGCGAGGCGAAGCTGTACCCCCACGCGGGCGACGATTACGACGCGATGGAGGCCGCGCTCCGAACCGCCGCCGAGGAGTGCGATCTGGTCCTCTCGTCGGGGTCGACGTCGGCCTCGGCGGTCGACGTTATCTACCGCGTCGTCGAGGAGACCGGCGAACTCCTGTTGCACGGTGTCGCCGTCAAACCCGGCAAGCCGATGCTCGTCGGCGAGTTGGCCGGCAGCGCCTATATCGGCCTGCCGGGGTATCCCGTCTCCGCGCTGACGATCTTCCGGGCGTTCGTCGCCCCGGCGATCCGGCGGGCTGCGGGTCGTCCCGAACCAAAGACAGCGACGATCGAGGGGCGGATGGCGGTCCGGGAGCGATATAGTGAGGGCCGGCTCCGATACATGCCCGCCGGGCTGGTCACCGACGGTGACGGCGAGACGCTCGTATACCCGGTTGATAAGGGCAGCGGCGCGACAACGAGTCTCGTCGAGGCCGACGGGATCGTCTCGGTGTCGCCCGACGTCGAGTACTTGGACGCCGGCGAGTCAGTCGAAGTTAAGCTGTTCTCGAGCGACGTGCGCCCGCCGACGCTGTTTGGCGCTGGCGAGGACGACCCGGCGCTGTCGCGGCTGCTCGACCGCGTCGATCGCCCCCGATATCTCGGGGTTGGAGGCCGACAGGGCCGCCGCAGGCTCCGCGACGGCGTCGCCGACGTCGCCGTCGTGACCGGCGACTCGACCCCCGACGGCGTCGAGTTGGGCGGATGGTCTCGCGAGTGGGGCCTCGTCGTCCCGACGGGGAATCCGGAGGAGGTCGCCGGGCTGGCGGATCTGATCGACGACGACCTTCGATTTATAAACCGCACGACTGATTCGGGGCTCCGGTCGACGCTTTCGGACGCCCTCGACGATCTCGCCGACGAGCGCGGCACCGGTCGCCGCGAACTCACCGACGCCATCGATGGCTTCGAGCTCGCGGTTCGGGCCCACGAGTCGCCCGCGAGGAAGGTCCTCAAGGGCGACGCGGATGTCGGCCTCGGGCTTCAGGCCACGGCTGAGTCGCTCGGGATGGCGTTTGTCCCCTGTGGCACCGAGCGTGTCAGCGTGGTCGCCGACCCGAAGCGGGCGGACAAACCTGGAGTCCGTCGGCTTGAGGCGGCAATCGACGACGGGGCAGCCGTCTTCGATGAGCTGGCCGGGTACCGAGGCTAAAAGCCCCGTGACGCACCTCACGGAGTTGGATGTCGACGCCTCGGACGTCTCGGTAGTGACCAACCGGCGCGAGGAGGTGCTCGCCGCTGTCCGGGACCACGCCGGAGGGATCGCCTACAACGTCGCGAGGATCGAAGGCGGTGACTACGGCCGTCGAGCCTTCTCAACGGATCGCGGCGAGTGGACGGTCAAGTACGAGGCCGGCGAGTTGGAGTTTCTCCTGTACGAACCGCGCGGCGGCGGGAAGACGTACGTCATCTCGATGCAGTCGCCGGCAGCCCCGGAGCCGCTTGCTCGCGCGCTCGAGGACTACGGGGCGTTCGTCGCCGCCTACAACGACTACGTCGCCTCCCTCGAGGGGGTTCTCGATGCTGTCAACGCCGACTTTCCCGCGGTCGAATCGGCCGAGTCGGTCGCCGCCGAACGGGATCGCGTCGTCGATCGGATCGAGTCGTGCTGTGGGCGGGTGGCCGGCGAACTCCATCGCCACGAAGGCACCGAGTACGGCACCTTCACCGCGCGCGTCGACGGAACGCGGTGGGAACTCAAACGCGAGGCCGATGCCGTGTCGTACCTGCGCGTCGGGGGGTCCGGCGGCGTGTACCTCCTCTCGCAGTACGGACCCCCGGCCGCGACCGACGTTCGGGAGTACGCGCCCCGGTTCGGCGGGTTCGTTTCGGCGTACAACGACCACGTCGCGGGGCTGGCCCTCGATCTCGAACGGATCGAACGCTGAGGCCCGCCGGCCGGGGGAGGAGAGTATCGCTCAGATGTCACCGGGGCCCCGGCGACGGCTGGCCGCTATCGGGGGGCCGTCGGCTGGCCGCCACCGGGGGCTTTAACGCAGGCGCGCTCGTACGACAGCGTATGCAATTGCGCGAGGCCCTCGGCGACCTACCGGAAACGGTGTTCGCCGATCTACTGGAGGACGACGACGCGTACCTCCTCGTCGTCGACCTGCCGGGGACGACCACGGACACAGTCGACGTGACGATCGAAGGAGGTCGGCTGACGATCGAGGCCCGGCGTGAGAAGTCCGTTCCGCGGGAGTTCCGATATCTCTCCGAGGAGCGGGCGCTGTTTCTCGACGCCGAGTTGCCGCTGCCGCCGGACGCCACTGGCGCCGACGCCGAGGGATCGATCGAGCGGGGCGTGTTGACGCTCACGCTCCCGAAATCCGACGCCGATGGCGGCCAGCGGATCCCCCTCTCGTGACGGGAGCGAACGGATATCGATGAGACAGTGTTGCTCCGGCACAGACCGGCGTCGAGCCCTCGGTGGACGCTGTGAGGTGTCCAGCTAATGCTCCGAGCGTACCGGCGATTTTTCGTCGTTGCCTACCAGTTTCTGCCGCTGTTGCTCGCCTACGCGCGGGACCGAAAACGGTTCATTTTCTTTGGCGGGGGTCGGCAGGTCGCCCCTGAGACAAGCCGAAAGCGCGCGCAGTCGCTTTTAAACTCGCTTTTGACGCTCGGCCCGACGTTCATCAAACTCGGACAACTGCTGTCGACGCGGCCGGACGTGTTGCCGCCCGAGTACATCGAGGAGTTCGAGCAACTGCAGGACGACGTGCCGCCGGCGGCGTGGCCGGGAGCGAAGGCGGTCATCGAGGCGGACATCGGCCCGATAGAGGAGACGTTCGACGAATTCGACACCGATCCGATAAGCGGGGCGAGCCTCGGGCAGGTGTACATCGCCGAGATCGACGGTGACCGGGTCGCGGTGAAGGTTCGACGGCCAAATATCGAGCCGCTCGTCGAGGCGGACTTGCGCGTCGTCGGATGGTCGCTGCCGATCCTGATGCGGTTCGTCGGGCAGGCGCGATCGTTCTCGCTCGAGACCATCGCCGACGAGTTCGAGAAGACGATCCGCGAGGAGATGGACTACGGCCGCGAGCGGAAGATGCTGACTGAGATCGGCGAGAACTTCGCCGCGAACGAGCGGATCCGAGTTCCCGACGCCCGCCCGGCGCTGTCGAGCGATCGGGTGCTGACGATGGAGTACGTCGAGGGGACAAAGATATCCGACGTCGAGAACCTCGACGAGTTGGGACTCGACCGGACCGACCTTGCCGTGACGCTTCAAGAGACGTATCTCCAGATGATCGTTCAGGACGGCGTCTTCCACGCCGACCCACACCCGGGGAATCTCGCGGTCAAGGACGACGGAACGCTCGTCTTCTATGACTTCGGGATGTCGGGGCGCGTCGATCCGTTCATCCAGGACAAGATCATCGAGTTCTACATGGCCGTCGCCGCACAGGACACCGACGCAATCCTCGACGCGCTCGTCGAAATGGGGACGCTCAGCCCGGAGGCCGACCGTGAAGTGATGTCGAACGTGATGGAACTGGCTATCGCCGACGCCCGCGGTGAGGACATCGAACAGTACCGCGTCCAGCAGATCATCCAGCAGGTCGAGGACACGATCTACGAGTTCCCGCTTCGGCTTCCGCCGAACCTCGCGTTGGTGTTGCGGGTCGCGACGGTCGTCGAGGGAGTCTGTGTCACGCTCGATCCGGACTTCGACTTCATCTCCGTGGCGACCGGCTACCTTCGCGAGCAGGGATTCATCGAGGAGAGCGCTCGCGATTTCGTCGCCGAACGGGCCCAAGAGGCCCGGGATTTCGGCGAGTCGCTCGTCCGGGTTCCCCCGAAACTCGAATCCACGCTCGACGATCTCGATCGCGGAGATGTGACGCTTACCGTCGAGTTCAGTCGCGAGGAGGAGACGTTCGAACGGTTGGCCAAGCGGATCGCCCTCGCGGCGCTTTTGACGGCGACACTCATCTCGTCGTCGGTACTGTACGCCTTCTCGACGCCGCTGGCAGCCGCCGTCGCGGTCGTCGCTTCGGTTCCGCTCGCAATATCACTGTGGCGGTCGTTCCGACGGAGCGGCGGGTTCAACTCCCAGCCCAAATTCACCAGACAGCGGCTCAGACAGCGCGAAAAGTGACCGTCGCTGACCCGTCGCCGACCGGCGGCGTTCGGCGCACCCCGGTTCCGGAGCTTTTAACCGACTCGCTGGCCGATGTATGGGTAATGGCTTTTGAGGAACTACTGAACGACCCGGTGATTCAGAAGTACCTCCACGAACTTGTCGGGCCGACGGGGATGCCCGTCGCCGCCGCGCCGCCGGACGGCGAAGTCACCGACGAGGAACTCGCGGAGGAACTCGGGCTGGAACTCAATGACGTGCGGCGGGCGCTCTTTATTCTGTACGAGAACGACCTTGCTTCGTACCGACGCCTGCGCGATGAGGACTCGGGGTGGCTCACCTATCTGTGGACCTTCGAGTACGAATCGATCCCCGAACAGCTTGAAGCCGAAATGCGCCGGCTTCTCGATGCGCTCGAACAACGTCGACAGTACGAGGCTGAAAACGAGTTCTACCTCTGTGGGCAGTGTCAGCTCCGGTTTGAGTTCGGTGAGGCGATGGAGTTCGGCTTCGAGTGCCCCCAATGCGGCGGTCAACTCGAGACAATGGAGAACGACCGGCTCATCGACGCGATGGAGATGCGGATCGAGGAGTTGAGCGACGAACTGAACGTCAACACCGAAGCTGATATCGACGGGGCCGTGGACGCCTGATGGTCGTCCTCGCAACAAAGGTGTACGTGCTCGGCGAAGGACGCCGCCGGGCGATGGACTCGTTGGAGTCGCTCGTGGAGAACGAACTCGGAGACCTCGACGTGGAGTTTACCGTCGGCTTGCGTGATGACGACTTCCCCTCCGTGACCGTAACTGGCGAGGACGCGCCCGTCGCGCGGAACCTGCTCGAAGCCGAGTGGGGAGCGATTACACCACACAGAGAAGCCGGCGAAACCTACGTCGGGACGCTCGAATCCTGGGACGACGACGGGGTCGTCCTCGATGCCGGGGAGTCGGTTCGAATTCCGGCCGACGAGCTCGGCCTCGGCCCCGGAAGCCCCGATCAGATCCGGACGCGGTTCGGCCTCGTCCAGCACATCCCACTCAGGTTCGTCGAGGGCGACGACAGGGAGCCGAACAGCCTCGCCGACGCCGAACGGGACCGCCTCTATGAGTGGACTCGAGGCACCGGCCGCGTCAACGCCAACAGTACGACGCGGGCCCAGCTTCGGGCGACGGTCAATCGGTCGGGCCACGCCGACGACATCGTGACTGTCGAGCGTGTCGGGCTTCTCGAATCGAGCGTCATCTGCCGGGAGGGTACCGACGCCCCCGGACTGTTGGCTGACATCGGTCCGCACCTCGAAGCGGAACTGCTTGCCATCGTCCCATAGTCATGAACCGCCGACTGCTCGCCGCGCTCGCGTTGGTCGCCCTGCTCGGTCTAAGCGGTTGTACGACGATTCTCGGAAGCGATGTCGGCGATCCCGAGGCGCTCTCGGCCGACGCCGAGTACCAGTACGAAACCGACCGCGACGCCTTCATCACCGTCAACCGGGAGAACTACACCGCGGTTTACAACGTCTCGGCGAAGGTGACCGGGGACAACGGCACGATAGCGTTCTACCGGACGAACGCGTTGACGATCGAGAACCCCCTCGAAGTCGAGGCGTTGCAGTTCCGCTACACCAACGGGACGATTGTTCGGTACGTCGACGGGGAAGCGGTGATGATCCGCGAGGACGGAACCCAAGAGCCAACGGACGCTCTTTCGGTCGACACGACGCGAGAGCGAACGATCGTTGCACTGCCCGCAGAGGAGGGACAGATAGCGTTCACGACGCCGAAATCGGGCAAGGAGATCGCTGTGTACACGCCGGTACATGGGAGCTACGAGGTCGCGCTCCCGCCCGGCCGGGACGCATCGGTTCCGATCCTCTCGCGGACGCGACCGTCGAACGACGATCGAGTCGTCGTCGACGACCGAGTTCATCTTCAGTGGGACAACGTCGAGACGTCCGTGCTCAGCATTCGATGGTATCTCGACCGGGATCTGTGGCTGTTCGGCGGCCTCGCCGTCGTCGGAGCGATCCTAGGCGTCGTCGGGATCGTCTACTACTACCGGAGTATTCGAATGGCGGAGAAACGCCGGGACGAGGCGGGTCTCGATGTCGACACCGGTGACGACGATCGCGAGGGGCCGCCCCCTGGGATGCGGTAGCGCTCTCTCGACACGATCGCTCGGGGCGGGTCGGACGCCTGTCCTCACCGTTTATTCGGTTCCGGCTCGAACCGATCGTATGGACGTCGCTTTGATCTCCGTCGGAGACGAACTGTTGGCGGGCGATACAGTCAATACAAACGCCGCGTGGCTCGGCGAACGCCTCTCCGAACGCGGGGCATCGGTCGGGCGAGTGACGGTCGTTCCGGATCGGATCGCCGACATCGCCCGCGTCATCAACGAGTACGCCGCGGAGTACGACGCCGTCATCACAACGGGAGGGCTCGGGCCGACCCACGACGACCGGACGATGGAGGCCGTCGCTGCCGCGGTTGGCCGATCCGTCGAGACGTCCGAGGCCGTCATCAAGTGGCTCGACGAGGAGCGTGACTACCAGCGTTCGGACCTCACGGACGGGACGGCAGACCTCCCGGCTGACGCCCGCCCGCTGCACAACGCTGTCGGCGTCGCTCCCGGCTGCGTCGTGGAGAACATCTACGTCCTGCCTGGAGTTCCAAGCGAGATGCAGGCGATGTTCGAGTCAGTCGCGTCGGAGTTCCACGGCCAGCGCCGACACGTCGAAACGATCACGCTCGACGAACCCGAGAGCGCGCTGGTCGATCGGCTGCGGGAACTGGAGACGAGATTCGGCGTCAAGGTCGGTAGTTATCCCGGCAAGAACGTCCGCGTGAAAGTCGAGAGCACCGACCGAGGGTCAGTCGAGGAAGCCATCGAGTGGCTTCGTAAAAACGGAATCGAAGCGTCGACGTAATTACTGATACAGATATAACAGCCACCCGACGGTGATGAGGAGGCTCGCGAGCAACACGACCCAACCGGACGCGTCAACGATAAGCGGACTGTCTTGGAACGCCTGCAGAGCCATGTTCATACGCGACCGTCATCGCCCCGTGGTATTAATGGATTCCATTCACCGACACCACAACGCGGACGACAGCCGCCGACGGTCGAAGCCGTTGGCCACCGAACGGTGATATTGTGACGCCGCGATCAGGAACGCCGTCAGGCACTCGGGGTGTCGATCGCTCAGGGCGTCAGGTACTCGAACCATCGGCGACACCGGGTCCCTTTTCACGTGCCACCGCTGATACGTGGTATGCGACGCGTTGGGCTGGTGGTGAACCCGATCGCCGGCATGGGCGGTCGGGTCGGCCTGAAGGGGACCGACAACAAAGTCGAGGAGGCCCGTCATCGGGGCGCGGAACCGCGGTCGCCGGATCGCGCCCTCGAAGCGCTTGCGCACCTCCGAAATCAGCCCGAGGAGGTCGAACTCTACACCTACGGCGGAGCGATGGGCGAGCGCGAGGCTCGCGCTGCCGGGTTTTCGCCCGTCGTCGTCGGTACCCCGGACGGCGAGGAGACCAGCGCCGCGGATACGTACGAAGCCGTCCGGCGGTTCGTTAACGAAGGGGTCGATCTCGTTCTGTTTGCCGGCGGGGACGGAACCGCGGTCGACGTAGCCGAGACACTCGAAGAACTCGGCGAGGAAACGCCGATACTCGGCGTTCCGAGCGGCGTGAAAGTCTACTCGTCGGTGTTTGCCGTCACGCCGCGGGCCGCCGGGCGGATCGCGACGTCGTTCAATCGGACGGAGACGCGGGAGGTCAACGACATCGACGAGGACGCCTACCGTGGCGGTGACGTCAACACGGAACTGAAAGCGCTCGCGTCCGTTCCAGTTGGCGACGAGATACAGTCCGCAAAGCAGATCGGTGGCGGGACAGTCGAGTCCCTCGCCGCCGCAGTCGCGGCGGAGATCGAGGCGGACGAGGCGACGTACGTCTTGGGCCCCGGGTCGACCATCGACGCGATCAAAGCCGGCCTCGGGATCGACGGCTCGCCGCTCGGCGTCGACGTCTGGCGTACGGGCGAGGTGCTTGCCCGCGACGCCGGAGAGATGGAGATCCTCGAATCGCTCGGCGAGCGGAACGTGGTCGTGGTCTCACCGATCGGTGGGCAAGGGTTCATTTTCGGCCGTGGGAACGACCAGATCTCGCCGCCGGTGATCCGCCGGTCCGAACTCAGGGTCGTCGCTTCGAAGCAGAAGCTCTCCGATATCGGTGTGTTGCGTGTGGACACCGGTGATCCGGAACTGGATGAGGAACTCCGCGGCTGGCAACGGGTTCGGGTCGGGAAGTTCGAACGACGACTCCTGAAAGTCGTTTAAAAGGGTGCTTCGAGGCCGTCGTCGTCGGGATCGGAGTCGGAATCGAAATCGACGTCCACGTCGACGCCCAGTTCGTCGGCCAACTCGCCGCGTTGGTGAAGTTCGTCCAAGATGTCGCTGCCGCCGATGAACTCGCCGTCGACGAACGTCTGTGGGATCGTTTCCCAGCCACTGTGTTCCTCGAGGGCCTCCCGATAGGTGTCGAGTGCCGGGAGGACATCTTCGGCGACGATGTCGTCGGCGTCGTGGTACTGCGTAAGGATGTCGAGGGCGTTTTGTGAGTAGCCACACTGCGGCATCAGCTTGTTCCCCTTCATGAAGAGGACGAGATCGTTGTTCTCGATGAGGCTGTCGACGCGGTCACGTACCTCGTCCGACTCGACGCCACCACTAGGATCGAATGTCATAGCCACCGGTTCGAGCGCGATGGGCAAAACAGTTGTGTCGGTGGCAGTCAGGTGCGTCGCCGTGGTCACTCGACGGTTTCGATCGTCCCGCCCTCCCGTTCCCATTCAGTGAGGCTGCCCTCGTAGAAGTCCACGTCGGGGTACCCGAGCGCCCGAAGGACAGTGTAGGTGTGGCTGATCCGCCGAGCGGTGTTGCAGTAGAGCACGACCCGCTTTTCGGGGACGATCCCACGCTCGTCGAGCAGCGACCGCAACGCCGCTTCGGAGCGAACGGTACGCGCATCGGTATCGACGAGTTCGCGCCAATCGAGTCGGACTGCCCCGGGGATATGGCCCTCCTCGTACTCGTGGACTTCGCGGGTGTCGACGATGACGGCGTCAGGGTCACCGAGAGCGACCTCGATCGCCGCGCGTTCAACGAGGGGACCGTCGGGGTCGAACGCCGCCGCGTACGCGGCAGGGTCGGGATCGGGGGCGTCGGTCGTCGTCGGTTCGGCGCGGTTCCAGACGGAGTAGTCGCCGTCGAGAAGGTGCAGTTTTTCGGGGTCGTGGCCGTACAGTTCCGCCGTCACGAGCAATCGAGCGGCGAAAACGCCGTGGGTGTCGTCGTAGGCGACGATGTCGTCGTCGGAAGCGATACCCGCTTCACCGAGTAACCCGGCGAAGGCGTCCGCGCCCGGGAGCATCCCGGCCTCGGCCGCGCCGTGTTCGTCCGCGCGGAAGCTGTCGAAGGGGACGTTGACAGCGCCCGGGATGTGGCCGATCCCCTCGTACTCCCAGGTGTCCCTGACGTCGACGACGGCGACCCCCGGCGTGTCCAGACGATCGGCGGCCCACTCGGCGTCGATGATTCGATCGTTCACGGTAGCACGTTCGGACGCGCCGTCTTAACGGCTTTTCTTCAGCCGGTAGTATCAATCAGTCGTTGGAAGCAGCAACATTATCTGATATCTCCGACAAAACCGTGGGCTAACGACGCGCCCGTGCCGGTGGCTCGGATGTCATGGCGGTCGTTTTCGGCAATTTCGGCCGCATTTGTCGTCTCCCGGTCAGTCGAATTAGTTGCCGTGACCGGTGAGGAGCGGCGGGGCGTGCCGTCACGGATGGTGGTTTATATACCGGGGGCACATAATAAACTGTAATGAGTGAATCCGAGTACGCGAACGACGTGTTAGTATCGGCTGACTGGGTTGAACAGCGACTCGACGAGTTCGAGAGCGACGACCCGGCACACCGGCTCGTCGAGGTCGACGTCGACACCGAGGCCTACGACGAATCGCACGCCCCGGGAGCCATCGGTTTCAATTGGGAGACCGATCTTCAAGACCAGACAACTCGGGACATCCTCGACAAGGAGGACTTCGAGTCCCTGCTGGGCGAACACGGCATCACCGACGACTCGACGGTCGTGCTGTACGGCGACAACGCCAATTGGTTCGCGGCGTACACCTACTGGCAGTTCAAGTACTACGGCCACGACGACGTGAAACTACTCGACGGCGGCCGCGAGTACTGGCTCGAGAACGACTATCCGACGACTGACGAGGTTCCCTCCTTCTCGGCGGTGGCGTACGATGCCTCCGGTCCCCGCGAGTCGATCCGTGCGTACCGCGAGGATGTCGAGAACGCGATCGATCGTGGCCTGCCGCTCGTTGACGTTCGCTCGCCCGAGGAGTTCAGCGGCGAGGTGCTCGCGCCGCCAGGACTCAACGAGACGGCCCAGCGTGGCGGCCACATCCCCGGCGCACAGAACATCTCGTGGGCGGCCGTGACGAACGACGACGGGACGTTCAAGAACGCCGACGAACTGCAGGAACTCTACGGCGACCACGGCATCGACGGTGAGGGAACGACCGTCGCCTACTGCCGGATCGGCGAGCGCTCGTCCGTCGCGTGGTTCGCTCTCCACGAGTTGCTCGGCTACGAGGACACGATCAACTACGACGGCTCTTGGACCGAGTGGGGTAATTTGGTTGGAGCGCCGATAGAGACAGGCGAGGCCGAGTAAGCGAAGCGCACGAGGCCTCGAAGTGAGGCGGGGAGGAACAACCCGCTGAAGAGGGCGAGGCCGACGACTGAGCGAAGCAATATATTTTTCCGATAGCGATGACCCGTCGAGCGAAGTGACCTATCTCAACAGCCCAACAGCCGACCGCTGCTTACAAGCGGGGACACGACGTACGAGTACACATGCATTCAGAGGAGTTCATCGACACCGTCCGCGCCGAGAACGAAACCGAACTCTCGCGGCTTGGGTCGTCGAAATCGCTGTTCGCCGACACCGACGGCGACATGAACGCCGAGGATGTCCTCACCGCCGCCGCGACGGCTGAACACCACGCGGCCGAGACGTATGGGCAGTGGGCCGACGCCGAGAGCGGCGACATCGCCGAGGCGTTTGCGGAGACCGAACGCGAGGAACGGTCTCACTACGAGACGGTCGTGGGTGGACTCGACGAACACGAACCGGGAGACGCGCCGGCGATCCAGGCGTACCTCCGCGATCTCGACGACGCGGAGGCGCGTCTCGGCGGATTCGTCGGCCGGACGATCGCCGCGGAGAAATCAAAGACACAGATAACGGGCTTCTTTGTCGGCGACGCGGACCCCCAGACTGCGGGGCTGTTCCGGGACATGGGCGACGACCTCGACGCACAACTGTCGCGGGCGGCGGAGCTACTTGACGCCGAGTGCGGTGACGACGATGAACGCTGGAGTCGTGCCCTCGAAGCCGCCAACGGGGCGATCGAGTCCGCCTACGACGAGTACACCCACGCGCTCGAGTCGATGGGTGTCAATCCGAAGCCAGTCTGTTGAGCGGGTGTTCGGGCGGATCGCCCTATCGCCAGCCCCATCCAGCAGTTTATATGTCATCGGGCGACCAGGCTGCCCGTGCCCTGACGAGCGGCGGTCGACCCCCGAGGCGGGAGTACGGGGATGGGTCGGCCGGACGCCACCCCGTCTGTTCGCTACAACTCCAGTCCGCGGATTACGACACCGTCGCCGGACTCGATCCGGCCGATGACCTGCGCGTCCTCAATAGCACCGGTGACGGATTCGGCGTCCGATTCGGGGAGGGCGGCAACGAAGCCAGTTCCCATGTTGAACGTCCGGTACATCTCCTCGTCGGCCACGCCTCCTTCGTCTTGAATGAACTCGAATACTGGCTGCGGGTCGAAGGCGTCCTCGATCACATACCGATGCTCGCCCATCCGTGTGAGGTTCGTCCACCCACCGCCGGTGATGTGCGCCGTCGCATGAGTTTCTGCGGCCTGCAGCGGCTCGAGTACGTCGCGGTAAATCCGCGTTGGCTCGAGTAGTACCTCGCCGATGGTCCGGTCCTCGTCGTAAGGGAACGGATCTGTGTAGGCGTGGTTCCGCGTCGCCGCCTCGCGCGCCAGCGTCAGCCCGTTCGAGTGGATCCCCGAGGACGGGACGCCGACGAGACGGTCGCCCACTCGGGCCCGCCCGTCGAACAGCTCCGATTCAGTCGCTAGCCCGGCGCAGGCCCCGGCGAGGTCGAGCCCGCGTATCACGTCGGGCATTACCGCCGTTTCGCCGCCGACGAGCGCGACCTCGGCGCGCTCGGCTCCGGCGGCGAGCCCGTCGCCGACCCGTTCCGACGTTTCGTCATCCGGCACCTCGACGGCGAGGTAGTCGACGAACGCCACCGGCGTGACCCCAGCCGCGATGAGGTCGTTGGCGTTCATCGCGATGCAGTCGATACCGATCGTCGAATAGTCGTCAAGCGCTTCGGCGACGAGTAGCTTCGTCCCGACGCCGTCGGTCGCCAACGCCAGATACCGGTCACCGATGTCGATGAGACCGGCGTAGTCGCCCTCGAAATCGCCGATCGCGCCGAGTAGCGCCGCCGTCGCCGCTTCGCTCTCGCCGATGTCGACGCCCGTCTCGGCGTACGTGAGCCCGTCCTCTGGGTCGTCATCGTTCATACCACACCCGCCGGCCGAACGGGTCAAAAGCGCGTCGGTTGCCCCCGTAGACGATCAAAACGTCGGGAACCCGACGAGGAGAAACGAACCGACGGCCACCAGCGCCGACCCGACGAAGACGACCGCGAAGACCGGCTTGCTCCAGGCGGCGACCGACTTTCCGTCGAGCGGCCCGAAGGGAAGCATATTGAACGCCGCGAGGAAGGCGTTGATCAGCACGCCGAGTGCACCGACCTGCCCGACGAATCCGGTAAGAAAGACAAACGGGAGGAACACGCCGACCAAGACAACGTTCGTCAGCGGCCCGGCAACTGAGACGAGCCCGCCCTGTCGCTGTGTGATCCGACCGCGGTGATACACCGCCCCCGGCGCGGCAAACAGGAATCCGGCGAACGCGGCACCGATGCAAAGCGCCAACATCCTGTAATCGGCCTTGAACGACGCGACTTGCCCGAACCGGACTGCAACGACCTTGTGTGCGAGTTCGTGCAGGAGGAACCCGACCCCGACCGTCAGGGCGCTAGCGGCAAAGACGCGGGCAAACAGCGGCGACGACACGGCGCCAACGATGTCGGGGAACACCGCCCGGCCGGTGGAGATGAAAATGAAGACGCTGAAGGCGAGGCCGAGTGCGACCCACGCGACGAGGAGGTCCCTTATTTCGTCGTGATAGAACCGGATCCCGTCGAGGCGAAACGCGCTCACTGTACCGCCTCACCTAGAATCTCGGCGCTGTTGAAAGCGGCCTCGATCATCAGCCGTGCGATGCCTCCGGCCCCTTCGATCCCCGAACCGGCGAACAGATACGGCAACAGGACGGTCGCGAAGACGACGCTGCCGACGAAGCTCCCGACGTTCGTTAGCGCGACAATCATGATGAGCTTGAAAAGCGGCACGGTAGTGAGTTCGTTCCATAGTTGTCTGAGCGGCGCCTCCTCGTCGGACATAATCTCGTTGAGTGTCGAAATGTCGCCGACGTTGACCTCGAGATACCGCAACTCAACGTAGCCCGCAAACCACCCCGGAGCGAGCAGCGGATTGACACTCGTCAGCCACGCGACCGCGCCGCCGACCCCAGCAGAGCGCCAGTGTGCGCCGGCGAGTTTGGCGAGGCCGAACGCCAAGATTCCGTTGATGAGGAACCACGCGGCGAACAGCCGGAACAACAGGGCGCTGGAAGCGCCCTCGACGCCGGTGTAGGTCGCGATGGCCAACAACACGAAAAAGACGAGGAAACCGAGGGTAAACGCGTATCCGAACAACTTGTACAGCGAAACCCGACTCTTGGAACTCCGCCCGGTGAGGGACGCCATCGGGGGGAGCAACGACGGCGTCTCGAGGTAGCGTTCGATCCCCTCGCGGTGGCCTGCGCCGACGACCGCAACGACGTTGCGCCCCTCGTCCCGCAACGCAACGAGTTGGTGGGCGATATAGGCGTCGCGTTCGTCGATGAGCGCCTCGGCACCACCCGGCGAGAACCGCCGGAACTCCTCCATCATCGCACCCACGACATCGGTATCTGTCATCCGATCAATGTCGATCTCTTGGAGGTCGTCGTCTTCGGGGGCCAGCCCCTCAAGTCCGAGGACGATGGCGATCCCGAGCGCCAGTCCGAGCGCGAGTGCGACGATAACCGTATCAGCGATCCCGACGAGAGCGCTTGGGCCGAGCGCCGCGGGAACGACGAACGGCCCCGCGATAGCGCCGGCGAGGATCGAGACGACGAGTCCGAGCGCGATCCCGACACCCATCCCGATCTCTCTGGAGTCACCCAAGCCGACCGCGAGGCTTCCGGCGAGCTTGAGCTTCTCGAAGGCCGACAGCCGCGCCCAGAACCGCTGGATGGTGACTTGGATGTCGCGATCGACTAATGCAACGTCGATCCCGAGGGCCTCGGCGCTCTCGATCGCGGCCTTCATATCCGATCCCGGTTCGATGTCGAAACGGTCGCCTAAACGCGCCTGTACGTACGAGAGCATCCAGTACGCGAGGAACTGATACACCGTATTCCCCTTCAACAGATCGCCCGCATCGAGGTCCTCGGGCGCCTCGCCACGGAGTTGTCGATACCGGCCCTCGTCGAGTTCGACCGCGACGACCTCGGGGCGCTCCTCCTCGAGAACCGACTCGACCTCCTCGACGCTGGCCTCCGAGACGTGGGCGGTCCCGACGACCTGTACCGACCCCGTTTCGGCGTCCCTACTCATTGTTGGCAACTGTCGGGCAAGCCGTTTACGTGTATCGGGACGGGAGCGGCTCCGGTTACACTCCCGGCGGTCACCTGACGACCGTTACCGGGACAGGCGACCGACGAACGACGGTCTCGGCGACGCTACCGAGGAGAATTCGGGAAAGTCCCTCCCGTCCATGGCTTCCGATGACCACGGCATCGATGGACTCCTGCTCGACGAAGTCGACGATCGCACGGGCAGGCGACCCGGCAATGACGTTCGTTTCGACATCGGTATCGACGGACGCCGACGCCTCGGCTAGGAGTTCCTCGCCCGAGGCCGCCGCCTCGTCGTACCACTCCTCCCAGTAGCCAGCTAGGGCGGCCTCCGGCGCAGCCCGGTACCCCGCCTCAACGTAATCGAGGACGTGCAACAGGACGATCTCGTCGTCACTGTGGGTATTCTTTGCGTACTCAAGTGCTGCCTCGGCCTGTTCGGACTCGTTGTAGGGGACCAAGACTCGCATACTGGTAGGTACCTCGCCGCTGATTTAAACCTTCGTCGGGGGGCGCGTCGCGAGGCACATCATCGGCGGGACGGTTTTATATCGACCGAAGCGGTACATCGAACTGTGTACCGGCTGTGCGTGATACTTCTGGTGGTGCTTGCCGGCTGTTCCGGAATCGGCGGTACCGCCGGCGACAGCGGGGAGCAAGAGGTGGAGACGGTGACGCCAGTTCCGGTCCCCGACGCCGACCCGGAGCGCGGCAGATCGACTGGGATCGACGGGTCAGGCGTCTCGGATCCGTGGTCGCTGGCGGCGGCACACAGCGAACGAATCGAGAACCGCTCCTACAGGCTCGTTTCGAATCAGACGGTACAGTACGAAAACGGGACCCTCCGGTCCCAGTACCGGACCGATCTCCGACTCGCGACGAACCGGACGTACTTCATCACAGTCCGGACGGACGGGCCCGAGGGGCCGCTGCTCCTCGGCGAACCGCCGGCAGTTTCGGAGTTTTGGGCCGACGGGGAGACCTACATTCGAGCGTTCGGCGAGCCTGACCCCCGCTACAACGAGTTCACGCCGACCAACTCGGGGGTCGGAACATGGTGGTTCTGGGCCTCGACAGGGTCGTTTGACGTGTTGTTGACCCCGTCGGAACTGATCGGTGAGACGCTCAGTGCCGTGCCGACTCGGGTCGAGTCAACCCGATCGGTCGATGGGGGCGAGCGCTACCGGGTGGTCGAGGTCGGCGCGCCCGTGGCCGAACTCCCGTTCCCGGCGGCATCCCCGGCGCGGAACGTCAGCCTCGTCGCCGAAATCGACCGTTCCGGCCTCGTGAGACGTCTCGAACTCGAGTATAGCGGTCGGATCGACGGCGACCGCGTCGTCGTCTCACGCTCGATCGCGTACTCCGATATCGGATCGACCGAGGTCCGGCGGCCGCCGTGGTTCGACCGGGCGACGTGAGTGCCGCGAACGGCTCTGGTGGGTGGTGGGCGTGTCATCCGATCGGGCGTGCGTACCGCCGACGCCGATCGGCCAAAGAGTACAACAGTTTTGAGTCACCGCACCGACCGAGCGATATGGACACGAGTAACGCCCGCGCGACGGCGACTCGGTCGTCGATCAGGCGGGAGCGACGCCGCGGTCGCGACGGCGACGTGGACGGTGGGGGCCCACGATGAGCGAGGACACGGACCTGACGGTCGAGTTGGTCGAGCGCTCGCTCGATCCGGAAACCGTCGGGCCGTTCGGAGAGCGACTGGACGAACAAGCCGAGTGGCTTCGGACGGCCATAGCGGATGGGCGGATGAACAACCCGGATTTCGCTGTCGGCCTCGAGATGGAGGTGTACGCGGTAACGGACGGCGATACCGAAGGCGAAACAGAGGGCAAAACTGATCGCAAGCGCAACACCGCGTCCGACGCGGATGGTGCCGAGGATCCGCGTCTGACGCGCCTCCCGGAGGACCTCTTTGAAACCGCGGCGGCGAACAAGGAACTGGGGCTTCACAACGTCGAGATCAACACCGACCCATCAGTACTGAGCGAAACAGGGCTCGCGGCACAGGCCGACGAGATCGCCGAGCGAACCCGAAAAGCCGCTTCGGCGACTCGCGATCACGGCTGCGAACTCGTCCTCGATGCAATGTGGACGCTACCGCCCACCGACGGGGCGATGGCGTATCTCTCGGCGACCAACGAGCGCGATGGCGTCGTCCTCGCCGAGAACATGCGTCAGGACCCCCGGTACGTCGCTATCGACAACCACGCGCTCCGACACAACGGCGGCGGCCCGATCTCGCTGTCGGTCCCGGGGGCCGATATCGAGTTCCCGACGATTCTCTTCGAGTCGCTCGCCACGTCGATACAGCCACACCTCCAGATCCCGAGCGCGGCCGAGTTTCCGGCGTACTACAACGCGGCGATCCGGACGCTTGGCCCGGTGCTGGCGCTGTCGGCGAACTCGCCGTTTCTCCCCGCCGAACTGTACGATGATGTCGACGACCCTGAGGCGCTCATTGCGGCGACGCCACACGAACTCCGGATCGACGCCTTCGAGCAGTCGGTCAACCGGACGCCGAACGCGAAAGTCCGGGTCCCCCACGACATCGAGACGGCGACCGACGTCGTCGATCGCGTGCTCGAGGACGATCGCTACGCCCCGTTCCTACGCGAGTGGATCGACGGCGAAACTGAGCGGGAGGGATTGGCCGACCGGGTCTGGGAGTTCGATCACAAGCGCGGGACCTACTGGCGGTGGCTGCGCTGTGTGATCGGCGGCGACTGCGTCGATGCCGCCAACGATGAGCGCTCGTTACGTATCGAGTACCGCCCGATACCGACGCAGCCGACCGTCACCGACGTCATCGGGATGCAGGCGCTCGTCGCAGGGGTGCTCCGCGGACTGATCGAAGCCGACCACCCGATCACGGCGTTGCCATGGTCGGCAGCCGAATCGAGCTTTTATAATGCCGTCGAGAACGGCCTCGATGCCGAGTTGGCGTGGGTGGCCGCCGACGGCGAGCGCACCAGCGATCCGAACGTAATCTTCGGCGAACTCTTCGATCACGCGCGGTTGGGGCTCGAGACTGCGGGCGTGCCGGCCGACGACATCGACCGGTATCTCTCGCCGATCGAAGAGCGTTGGCGTGCGCGGACGAGTCCGAGCACATGGAAAAAAGCCCGCGTTCGGGATGCTCTCGGCGGCGGGGCCGACCTGGCTGAGGCCATCGCTGCGATGCAACGGGAGTATATCGCCCTGAGCCGCGGGGACGACCCCTTCGTCTCCTGGCTCTAGCTCAGAAGTCGGGGAGGTCGTCGGGGGCCTCGTAGTCGGTTTCCCAGTCGATGTACTCCTCCTTCAGCGTCCGGCTGATCGTCTCCCCGAGCTCAGCCATCGAGGCGTTAATACCGGAAACCGTCTCCCAGGAGGACAACTCGGGGTGGAGGTCGCGCTCTTTCCAGTCTTCCGGAATCCCGGGGGCGTGATAGCCGACCCGGTCCGCGAACGCGTCCCAAAAGAAATCAAAGTGCTGTATCATGCCCAATTCCGCGACGATCCCGAACGCTCCCTCGTCCAGGTCGGTCGTTTTGGCCCACTCGTCGAACGCGTCCGCCCACGCGCCCGCTTCGAGTAGCGACTCGAGTTCGTCACGCTTGTAGTCGGTGTCGCCGACGACCTCGGCATCCTCGTACTCGTTCGGGTCGGTTTCCTCCAGTTGTGGCGGGTCCGGTCGGTCGACATCGAGGCTCATCGGTCGTGAGTACGGACACGCGGTTCATAAGCGTGGCCGTCGTGACCGTCGACGCGTCGGGGGCATCGGGCCACGGTATCCCCACCATGGCTACAGGATCCCTGCCGTTGCGGGCACTACGGGTCGCTATGACGACCGTTCCTCGGGGAATCGTTCGTACCGAACGCGAAGCGACGTGCTGGAGACGACGGAGAGTTCGCGTTCGATGGCGTTATCGAACGCATCGCGACCGGCACCGGGTTCAAGATCGATCTGATCGGGCAGCGCGTGTGCGACGAACCGATACGCCTGGTTGTCGGCCGTCTCGTGGCAGGGAGAGCGATATCCGACCGTTCGACCGCCGTTCGTTCCCTGTCTCGTACCCTCCGGCGAGTCGATGCGTTTCCGGTCGGGGAGCCCGGCCGGGAGTTCGAGAGAGTCAGTCGCCGGCAGCCCCCAGAGCAGCCAGATCGTCTGCGGGGTGTAGCCGCGCAGCCACTCGCCGACAACTGCGACTGACTCGGCCGCGTCGGGGACGCCTTCGATCCGGAGCGGCGGTGATTCGCCGGTCCCGTCGCAGGTGTACCGTTCCGGCAACAACCCGTCGTCGAGGCCGGGGATGGCGACTGAGAAGTCGGGTCCGTCCGGTTCCACGGGCTCACCGCCGATTGTACAGCCGGCAGAGAGGACGGCCGGGAGGGCAGCGACGAGTTCGCGTCGGCGCATATCTTTCGTACGGCTTCCGGGGACAAGACCGCATCGACACGCAGTCGAGCCGGCCCCGTTGAACCCGTCGTGTCGGCATCGACCCTGCGTTGTCGAAGCCGATCTGGCGGCGGTTGGTTGATTACGATCGAGGCCGACCACCGAGTATGAGCGTTGAAATCGTGCCACCGACACGGCGGAGTTGTGAACGTTGCGGACGGACGGATGTCTGGGACGAGGACACCGGCAACTGGGTGATCGCCGAAGAGGACGGCGAACGCAAAGTCGGCGATAGACATTGTATCCACGAGTGGGATATAAATGGCCGCTACAATCCGGTGACCGGCGAGACGGAGCCGGAGGGCTGACCACGATTCGATGCCGACCGCCTACGTCACCGCGCCCCGCGAGGTCGCCGCTGATCTCGCCGCGACCCTCGTCGAGGAGCGCCTCGCGGCCTGCGTCAACCGGTTCGACTGTCGCTCGACGTTCCGGTGGGACGGCGACGTCGTCCGGGAGAAAGAGGCTGCCCTGCTGATCAAAACGACCGACGACCGCTACGGCGAACTCAAGCGGCGTATCGAGGAGCTACATCCACACGAGGTGCCCTGTATCGAGCGCTTCGACGAGGCGGACGCGCTGGAGTCATTCGCCGGATGGGTAGCCGACAGCGTCGAGTGATTACCGCTCGGGGACGGGCGGCGACCAGCCGTGTCTGTCTGCGACAAAGTCGATGAATCCGGGGAACTCGTGGTCGTGGCCCAACACCTCGGCCGCGAACTCGGCCTCGGGAGCGTCCGAGAACCCGCCGGAGCCGACCATCCGGCGAAGCACCGCATCGGTGTCGGCCGTACTGTCGGAGAAAGCGTCGGTAAACGCCGTCGGCGTCGCGCCGAAGCGGTCCTCGAACGTCGCTTTCGCGTCGTCGTAGGCGTCTTCGATCCACCCGTCGCGGTGTGCCTCGTACGCGTCCTCGTAGGCACTATGCAGCTTCGAGAACTCGCCTGCAGTGAGCGGGTCGGTTGCGGACAGAAACGTCACGAGCGTGATCGCCGTCTCCCTCGTCGACGGAGTTTCGGAGTCCGCGGTGGGAAAACGGAGTTCGTCGAGTGGATCGACGCTCGGGGCCGGCGTCGAGGAGAGCGAAGCGGCGTACGTTCCGTCGTCGTGCTCCCGGACATAGATCGTGTACTGGAAGCGGTCGTGGCGAAACTGTCTGACGATGCCGTCGCCGTGACTGCCGCCGAGTCGCCCGTACCAGCGATCGATCCCCAGGTCCGAAAGCGGCGGGGTAAACGCCGTCGGCGAGAAGACGAGATCGACCAATTCCACCCGACTCAGCCGGGTCGTACAGGGCACTGCCGCGAGCTCCTCCAGCACTCGCTTGCGGTCGCCGTTGATCCGGGCGCTCCGTCCACAGGATTCACAGACCACGCTCCGCCCTTTTGTCGGGTGCTCGGGCGTCACCGTCGGGATGTGATCGCCGACGGGGACATCCGGAAGCTGATAGCGCCCGCACGGGATGGCGGCGAGTTCGTCCAGCGCCTGCCGGATCGGGCCTTCAGCGGTCACTGAGTACGGGACGGTTACCCCACAGGAACGACACCGGACGAACCGCTCACGAGCGAACAGTGACGGCGTGTGTCCGCGAGCAGCGACCCTCGGGTCGACGTCGAAGTCCCGGAGCGTCGTCGACCGGGCGTCCTGCGTTGCCATACTGCGGCGTTCGGCGCCCCATTTAAAAACCGTACTCCCGATGTGCTCGTCTGTTTCGAGCGCTGAAACCGGTCGCCACGGTGCTCGAAACGGAGCCCGAATTTAAATAGCGTATTCACCAATCACTCACAAGAGCATGACGGGTCCGCTAAATCCCCGCAGATACGACCTGGGCGAGTTGCGCGACGCGGCCCGGGATCCCTCCGACCGTCCCGGGACCGACGGGTCACCCCCCGAACGACCGGACGGCGGACGACCGGACAGCGCGACATCCACCGACGGGGAAGAACGAGCGGTCCCGGTCGAACCGACCACGCCACGGCCGACTCAGGACTCGCCTCATACGGGCGATAGCGGGCGAGCAAATGATCCTAGCGGGCACGTCTCCCAGACTGACGGGCAGACACCCCGAAGTGGGGGGCAACCCCCCCGAACTGAGGAACGCGCATCCCGATCCGACACAGCGCGACACGACGCTGGGCACTCGCGGAGCGGCGAGCCCCAACGCCGAGCCGATCCCGAGCGGACGGCAGACGCGGCCGATCCGGACCGCCGACGAGCGGCGGGCGAACCGCGCGACACGAACGTGGCAGCCGACGCTGAGCCACAACAGCCGGAGACCGCGTCCGATCATGGGCGCGCCGCGACCGACGCCAGCGAACAGCGCGAACCGGCTGACGAAATCGAGTCGTATCTCCGTTCTCGCCATCGCCGACGTAGCGACGAGACGCGTCGATCCGAGCGCCAGTCACAGACAACCGGCGATCGCGCGACATCCCGGCCCCCGGAGCGACGACAGGCGTCGCCCGCGCCCGAGGCGTCTGAAGACGGGCGGGCCCCAAACGCAGCCGCCTTTTTAACCGAACTCTCCGGTCCCGATCTCTCGAAACCGTATCTGGACCGGCTCCCGGATGCGTACACCGCCCAACTCGAGGTCTTCGACTGGCTCGAGGAGCTGCTCACCGTGGCCGGCCACGACGCGACGCTGTCGGCGCTTGAGTACTACGAGTCGATCGGATGGATCTCCGAGCGAAGCCGCGAGGAACTGGAGGACGTCGCCTCGGGGCTCTCCACACCGGGGGCGGAGACCGCCGCTCCGTCGCTTGGCGTTGATGACCACCGCGAGAGCCTTCTGTACATCGCTCGACTCGCTCACCGACAGAACGGCTGAGGCGCCCGCAACGTCGGGACGGGACGGAGGCGGTGTCTGTGACTCCTAGTAGGGCGATGTCCGCGATCCCTGGCGGGATGGGGTTCACCGTCCGACGGGCGCGCCATCACTCCGCCGCACACCGGTTCGGCCCGAGTTCTAACTCGATAGCCTCGTCCTCCGTGGCCGCCGAGCGTCCCCGGTTGATCGCGATGATGCGCTCGTAGTTCGGGGGTTTCTCCGGCGCCGACTCGACGACGTGTTCCGAGAACGCCCCGCGGTCGTCGTGCAGGATCGACAGTTCCGTCCGGAGCGCTCGAACCGTCGTCGAAACCTCCGAACCGGGGGCGGCGCCGTACGCTCCGTCGTTGGAGACCGAAAAGTGTCCGGGGAGGACGGTCACGGGGTCGGGTTCGGCTAAAACGGTGCCCTGAAGCGACTCGTACAGCAGCGCCGCTCCCGAGGCGGCGTCCTCGTCGCCGAACTGGAGTTCGGTCCGGCCGACGCCGTCGATGAAAACCGTATCGCCGGTCAAAAGCGCCTCCTCGCCGACGAGATAACTCACCATCCCCGAGGTGTGTCCCGGCGTGAAGAGTGCCTTGACATCCACGTCACCCACCGCGAGCACCTCGTTCCGACGGAGGGGGCGGTACTCGAAGTCAGGGTCGCGTTCGGCGACGCGCTCGCCGAGGTGATACGGGACCCCAAGCGCGTCCGCGAGCCGACGGCCACCGCTCAGGTGATCCGCGTGAATGTGTGTATCGAAAACCCGTTCAATCTCGAAGCCGCGTTCGGCCGCCGCCTCGCGGACCGTCCCGACGTGGCGCGTCGGATCAACCGCGGCCGCGGCGCCGGTTTCAGGGTCGGCGACGAGGTAGCCGAGACAGCCCTTCGCGCGCCGTTGTAACTGCACAATCTCGACGGACCCATCGGTGTCGATATTAACCGTGTCGTAGACCGCGCTCCAGCCGCGCATCCCGTCGTTGACGTGGCGGACATCTTCGTAGCCCGCGTCGACGAGTTCCTCAGCGAGCGCGCCCGACGAGAGTCCCTTCGCGCAGATGGTTACGACGGGGTCCTCAGGGGTGAGACCCGTCTCCGACCGGAACGTGTCGGGGTCGAACGCCCGATCTGGTTTATAAAAGAAGTGGGTCGCGCCGGCGAGTCGCCACTCATTAAAGCTCTTCACGTCGCGCGTGTCGACGAGATGAAACGGCTCGCCCGAGTCGACGAGGCGTTTCAGTTCTTCGGCAGAGATGTCCGTCGGCGATGACGTCGTCGCGTCGGTCATGGGTAATCGACGTACCGCCGAGTATTAAGACCGCGGAGCGACGCCGCCGGATATGTCGTCGGTCCCACCGTGGTACGCCCTCCTCGTCGCCGTCTTTGCTGGGAGCTTCGTGCTCGCCGGCCACTACGACGCGAAGTCAGCCCCCGGTCAACGCCGTAGCGCGGCAAACGGGCGCAGCAGAATCGGAACGTACGCTTCGGCTGGATCGTACGTCGCGAACGTGAGGCTGTTCGTCATCACGGAGACGCTCGAAACGGCCATCGCCGCGCCGGCCAGCGCCGGGTTGAGCACGCCCAGCGAGGCGACAGGGACGAGCGTCGCGTTGTAGGCGAGCGCCCAAAACAGGTTCTGGCGGACCTTCGAGAGTGTCGCCTGAGAGACCCGGATCGCCTTCAGCACGTCGGCGGGGTCCGAACGCATCAGCGTCACGTCGGCGGCCTCCATCGCCACGTCGGTGCCCGAACCGATGGCGACGCCGATATGGGCCGCCGTCAGCGCGGGGGCGTCGTTGACGCCGTCACCGACCATCATCGCACGGGTGCCGTCGGCCTGAATCGAGTCGACGGTGTCGGCCTTCTCACCGGGGAGGACCTCGGATCGGACGTTCCCGTCGGGGATGCCGACATCTTCGGCGACCGCCGCCGCTGTCCGGGCGTTGTCGCCGGTCAACATGAACACGTCGTACCCGCGGTCTTTGAGGTCCAAAACGGCCGTCTTTGCGCTCTTTTTGACCGTGTCGGCGGCCGCAACGACGCCGATGACCTCACCGTCGAGGGCGACGAGCATCGCCGTCTTGCCCTCGCGTTCAAGCCGCGCCATCGTTCCGTCTGCTGGTTCGGGGTCGACGCCGTTGGCCGTCAACAGCGCGCGGTTTCCGACGAGGACGTCGCCGTGGCCGGTGGTGGCCTTGACACCCTTGCCCGGCACGTTCTCGAACGACCTCACGTTGGCCAACTCGAGATTGCGTTC
>NZ_JBKEGK010000004.1:0-29846 GCF_046710025.1 Natronomonas sp.
CCGCCTCCGCCGTTCCAGTCGCGGTCTTGCCGATTGCGCCCGTCGTCAGTAGTGCAGCGACCGTTTTGAACGTATCTCGCCGTGTTTGTTTCGGCATTCACTTGTTGGTCGCACAGTTAGTGTATAAGCGATTGTATGTGGGATATATGTCGGTATATACGTGTACTTTTTCTACGTTACCGGGTACATCACATGGTTAGATATGATGCCGATCGGGCAATCGAGGTTTCCGTCGGCGCTCGTCGGATACTCAACGCGCGCCGAACGCCCGACACTGCCTGTTCCCGACCCAACGGGAAAACTACAATGCACCCCCCGTTGTATCCCGCAATATGAGCCTCTCGCTCGAAACCGACTGTCCGGACTGTGATTCGACGGAGTTCTACAAAGCCGCAAGCACGCGGATGCACCTCGGTACAAAAAAGAAGTGGCACTGTACCGAGTGCGACTACGGGTTCGTCACGATCAACGGAATCAACACGTCGGCCTAAGGGTCGCACAGTACTGTAACGGGCAGAGTCTATTCCGTCGGTATGGAACCTTTAGGGCCGAATGACGGGCCGTCGGGACACAGTCAAACAGCCAGTTGGGTGTGCTCGCTCAGTCAGTCTGACACGTCACGGTCCACGCTGACTCGGTCCTCGGGATCAGTCGCTCATAGAACGCCCGAAGCCCAGCACGGTCGGTGTTCGGAAGAACATACAGTTTGACCGTTCCGTCCCGGACGGCGATCCGAAACGTGTCCCCGGTTCCGTCGTCGTGGACGAGGTACACCGGCATCGGGAGGTCGAACCAATCGCCGTACCGATACGGTCCCCGGTCGAGCACCGATTCGACGAGTTCGGTGAGTGATCGGCCCTCAGGACTGCGCTCCGGGCGGAGCGTAAACACAGTTTCCCCCTCGTATTCGACGCCGCCACGGCTCCGGTAGCGTCGGGTCGGCCGTCGCGGGATCGAGAAGGTCGGATCGTCGTCGGCCACACTAGTTCTACGCCGCGATATCGTTTAAAATCGAGGGCGGAGTGGCCCGAGAGCGCCCGGCTGAGATCCGTTCCACGGCGAGGGTTTATATACTGTGATGGAAGCACCCTTCTCTGTGACGTAGCCGACAGCCGACGGCCGGTTCAGGCGAGAGTGCGGAGCGCCGCCGTCGGACGACGCCAAAACTGTCCGCTCCGCCTGTTCGCCAGCTATATCGAAGCCGGGGTCGTACTGTCGGGTATGTGTGGCCGTTACAGCCTCTTTGCCTCGCAGGCGGATCTCGAATCACGGTTTGACGTGTCGTTCGGGGACGACTTTGAGCCGCGGTACAACGCCGCACCGGGACAGAAACTTCCGGTGATCACCGACGAGGATCCCGGTGAGGTTCGCCGTCTCAAATGGGGGCTCGTTCCGCGGTGGGCCGACGATGCGACGGAGAATTACATCAACGCTCGATCCGAGACCGTTCACGAGAAGCCAGCCTTCGCCGAACCGTACAGGAAACGCCGCTGTCTCGTCTTGGCTGACGGCTTCTACGAGTGGGCTGACACAGGCGACGGCAAGCGGCCGTACCGCGTCGGCTTCGAGGATGATCGGCCGTTCGCGATGGCCGGACTCTACGAGCGCTGGACGCCCGAAACGGCACAGACGGGGCTTGATGCGTTCTCGGGCGGAGCCGCCGAGCCGGACGGCGTCGAACCCCTAGAAACGTTCACCGTGCTGACGACTGATCCGAACGACGTCGTCAAGCCGCTCCACCACCGAATGGCGGTGATCCTCAATCCCAAGACGGAGTCCGCGTGGCTGGAGGGCGAGGACGTCTCGTTCGACCCCGTACCCGGTGGCGAGTTCGATGCCTATCCGGTCTCGACGGCGGTCAACGACCCCGCAAACGACCGTCCGGAGCTCGTCCGTCCCGTCGAGGAACGCCCTGACCGAACGATCTAAACCGGCGGCAGCCGTCGAAGCGACCGATGGAGACCCCCGATTGGATCCCGCTCGTCGGCGGGGCGGGCCGGCCGGAGGAGCCGTTTCTCGAGCGCGCTGGGGATTGGGCGGCGGCGCTGTCCTACGGCGACATCCCCCGTCCAGTCCGACGCGCCGCACGGGCGCAGTTGACGAGCGGCGTCGGCGCTGCGCTCCGAACCCGGATACACCCCATCGGGGACCGGATTTGGGAGACGATCGAGCCCACCGGCGGGGACACAACAGTCCTCGGCTGCGGGCGAGCAGCCCCGGCGACTGCCGCGGTCGGGAACGGGGCGCTCGCGTCGGCCCTGGCGTTCGACGGATCGATCCTCGGCGGCCGTACCGCTGCCAGTTGCGTGTTCGTTCCGCTGGCGTACGCTGAAGCCGCGGGGGCCGACGGAGAGGATCTCCTCACGGCCCAGGTCGCCGCGAACGAAATCGCCGGTCGACTCGGCGCAGCGATACCGACTGGACCGTTCGCTGCTCCCGGCACAGCCTGGATACACGCCGCTGGCGCGGCGACCGGACGGGCGGTGATCGAGGGCGACGATCCCACCACGCTCGCGAATGCGCTCGCGACAGCGCTCTCGGACCCACCACAGCCGATCGATGGGTCGGCACTCGGGTCCGAGTCGGGCGTCTGGCGGGCAAGCGCGCCCATCAGGACCGGACTCGCTGCGGTCGAAAGCGCCCGATCGGGAATCGAGGGGCCAACAGACCTGATCGAATCGGACGACGGGCTGTTATCCGAACTCTGCCGCCGGCCGGCGCGCGGACATCTTTTTGACTTCGGCGAGCGCTGGCACACCGCCGCGCTGAGCGTCAAAGACGTTCCGGGGAGCGTCTACGTGGCGGCGGCGACCGAGGCTGCGCTTGCGGCGAGAGGGCGTCTCGATCGTGGACGAACGACCGTCGCGCGGGTTGAAGTATACGGCCCCCAGGCGCTACGTTCGATGGACTCGGCCGTGAGACCGTATCTCGACGGCGACCGGCCCCCACTCCCCGCGGTGGTGTGCTCGACTCGCCGAGCGACGGCGGAGGCGCTCGTTGATGGCGAGATCATACCCGAGCAGATCGGAACGGGAACCAAACGCGAGCGGGTCCAGCGAATCACCGACCGGATTAAACTCGGTCACGATCCCGAATTGACGATCGCGGCGCTTCGGTCGTCGATCCCGGAGGGCATCGAGTTTGACCGGATGGGCCGTAGCATCGGCCCACGGGTCGCCCGGGCCGTCGGGGCGCGAGCGACGCTCAAACACCCGCGGATCGTGCTCGGAACCGGTGGGCGGCTCACCGAGATCCCGGATCCCTCATCGATGGAGCGACTGATCGGCGCTCGTGTCGCCGTTCGAACCGCCGACGGTCGGACGTTCCAGGGGGCCATCGAGCGTCCATCGGGCATCGCCGGGGCGCCTCTGGCCGAGATTCGTGCTGTCGCCCAACGGAAGTGTCGGGAGTCGCTCGAAGCACTCGGCGTGTCGGAATCGACGGCTCGAAGCCGAACTGACCGACTGTCACGGATCGACGAGGAGTCCGAGATCCGTCTCGGGTGGTTATCCGACGGGATGTGAGTCAACACGCCGGCAGCGATGACAACACGTAAGAAACCGGCGGACGCCGAAGCCCGTATGAAGTACGCACGGATCGAAACGGCGGAGGGTGTTCTCGAAGGAGAGTACGACGATGGAACCGTCCGGACGGACGACAAGACCTACGAGCCGGCGGAATACGAACTGCTTGCGCCGTGTGAGCCGTCGGCCTTCTACTGCGTTGGCCGGAACTTCGGCGAGAAGGTCGAACAGATGGACTACGAGATCCCGGAGGAGCCGGACTTCTTCATCAAACCGCCGGTCTCGCTGCACGATCCCGAAACGCCGATCCCGTATCCGAGTTTCACCTCGGAGTTGACCTACGCGGGAGAACTCGCGGCGGTGATCGGGACCGAGTGCAAGAACGTTCCGGAGGAGGATGTCGATGATGTCGTCCGCGGGTACACGATTCTCAACGATCTCGATTGCCTCGACCAGGAGCGACGGACGGCTCGGAAAGCGTTCGACTCCTCCGGGCCGCTCGGTCCTGTCATCGCGGACATTGAGCCGGTCGGAATGGAAATGACGACACATATAAATGGCAAACTCCGGCAAGAGGACAACACCGAGAACATGTTCAATAAACCCCGCGAGACGGTCTCGTTCCTTTCCGAGCGGTTCACGTTCAAGCCGGGCGACGTGATCAGCTTCGGTAGCCCGGCGAACCCCGGCCTCCTCGAGCGTGGCGACGAGATAGAGATCCGCTATGAGGGGATCGGAACGCTCCGAAACACCGTTGAGTGACATCCTCGGCCGCCGTGAACGGCGGGATTCTCTCGATACTAAAAGATAGTTTAGCTGATATCGACGACGAGCACCGGACGATCGGCAGCCTTGACAACCCGCTCGGTCGTGCTCCCTAGGTTGAGTCGTTTCTCCCGGCCGGTCCGGCCGTGCGTACCGAGCGTGAGGAGGCCGATGTCGGCTTCGTCGGCGTACGAGAGGATTTCCCGGTACGGAACGCCCTCCGGCGTCGCGGTAGTAACTGAAGCACCAGCATCCTCAGCTTGTACTCTTAAGTCCTCGACGGCTTCGGTCGCCTCGTCAACCAGTTCGGACCGGATGTCGGATTTGTTCTCGATATCCGCGGCGAGGATGACACGCTGATCGACGACAGAGATAATATGTAAGGAGGCATCGTACGCCTCTACTGCACCGATCGCATGGTCTAATGCGGCGGCCGCGCGTTCACTCCCGTCCGTCGGTAAAAGAATCGAATGGTACATACGATTGAGTCCGCGGGCCACCTACTTGAAACGAACCGTCTCGCCGCAGCGAGAGCGGATCGATAGCACGCGGTACGGCTCACTGCTCGAAACCAGGTCGGTATTGAAGACCGCTCCTCCAGTAATTTTGATATGGCTACAGACAACGCGAGCGCGGCCGAAACGCCAACCCGGGAGGCGTACATCACCCCGGCGGTCGACTTTGTGGTTCTGTTGGCGCTCGCGTGTCTCGTCGCAGCCGCCGGCGTTGCAATTATTATCCCGTGAACTCACCACTTAAGCGTGAGTGAGACGACGACGGTCGCCGTGGTCGGTAGTCGTGACGTCTACGTCTGGATCGCCGCGATCCTGTTGTACGGAATCGGCGACACCGCAACAACGCTTTGGGGACTTTCAGTGGGCGGTATCGCGGAGGCCGGGCCGGTCGCGAAGCCGCTTATCGAGGCATATGGCCCGTACGCACTGATACTCGTCAAGACGGTCGTCTTCGCGTCATTTTATTTCGCGTGGGTGGTGCTCAGAACGCCGGGACGGATCGCGGTTCCGCTCGCGCTCGCGCTCGTGGGCGGCGTCGTCACCACCTGGAACCTGTTTGTCGTTGCGAGCGCTACCTGAACGGCTATCGCTCGTGCTGTCCGAAGGACACTGCGTACGTTTTTTATTGGCCAACGCGTACTCAGTGATATGAACCGGTACGAGCGGCCCGTTGTGGGGCTCCTGCGTCGGGCGTTCAAGAGTTCGATCCCAGGCTATCTGACCCTGCTTTTGGGGCTCGCATCGGTCGGGTTGGTGTTCGGGTACGCCTCGGATTCTATGTACGGCGTCTCCCACGGCATTAACCTCATCGCGTACTGGCACGTCCCGATGGCGGTCGTCGGCGGGATCGCGCTTACGATCACGTTTCTCGGGTGCGTCCTCTATCTCGTGACCGCGACACGGTTCTGGGAGCAACTCGCGCACGCCTCGGGCGAGATCGGTTTCGTGTTCGTGACCCTGACGCTGGTTACGGGCAGCGTCTGGGGGCGGGTCATCTGGAACACCTGGTGGGACTGGTCCGACATCCGGCTCGTGACGTTCCTGTTCATCTGGTTTATTTACGCCGGCTATCTGATCATTTACTCCGGTGCCGGTGGGTCCGGGTCTGTGTCGCGGCTCGCGTCGGTGTACGGCGTCGTCGGGTTCATCACAGTCCCGATCTCGTACGTCTCAACGCGGCTGTGGACTGCTCGGCTCCACTCGCCGTCGGTCGGCAACCCGGACACCGAGGCGACCATCACGGCGTCGGTGTTGCTTATCTCGATAGTCGCGGTGCTATTGTTGTACGTGTACCTGCTCGGGAGCCGGGTCCGGGTCCGGGAGCTGTCCGCGAGGGTAGATTCGCTGAAAGGCCGGACGGCGACGGAAACGCACAAACCGCTGGGGGATGACTAATCAGTCATGGAGCCGCTACTCGTCTTCGGCTACGGCAGCATCTTTGCGGCGCTCGTCGTGTACGTCCTCCACCTTCGCAGCCGCCTCTCTGAGGCTGAACAGCGGCTAGAGGACATCGCCGCCTCGGATCGCGACCCCGGATCGAGGACTGGATCGGGAGGGGAGTGACGCCCCTCACTCCGCGCGCAACGTTCGGTTGATCCACCCAGTGGCACCGTTTGGGAATGGCTCGGTTTGCTCCTCCGGTTGGACTGTCCCCTCGCCGTCGATCGTCCGGGCGTACATCTCGTGGCTATCACGGTCGGGCTCGAACTCGTAGACCCACTGTCGCTCCGTGTCCGGGTTCGGAAGCGGCTGACTCAGCGTCGCCTCGTTCCAGGTCTCGCCGCCATCGACCGACACCTCAACCGCGTCGACGCCACGCGCGCCGGCGTAGGCGTGCCCACAGATCTGTATCCGTCCGTCCGGGCGGTTGATACGGTCGATCTTCGTGACCGTGTTGACCGGGTCCATCCCGTCCCAGCCCTTCTCCTCCCAGTAACCGCTCTCGTCCTCGGAAATGATCTCGATGTCGGTGAGCCACTTGACGTGGAGTTTGCCCCAGCGGTCGGGGACGAGCAGCCGAACCGGATAGCCGTGCGCCTGCGGTAATTCGATGCCGTTCATCCCGTAGGCCAACACGGCGTCCTCAAGATACGAAAGCGGCAGGGAATACCAGTAATCGTCGGCCCCGTTCAGCATCACGTGCTCGTCGTTGGGTCCGGCCGCGTCCAAGATATCGCCGACCCGACACCCAGTCCAGACGGCCGTGTCCATCGAGTCACCGTCGATACCATCGCTCAGACAGCGGATCGTCTTGTACCGGTGGACGACATCGTATGCAAGAATATCCTCATAGGAGAGCTCCAGTTCCTCGTCGACGAGCCCGGTAATCGAGAGACTCCACGCCTCGGTGTCGACCGATGGCGGGCTTGGGTTGATATCGACCTGATAGAAGTCGCCGACCTGGGCGATCAGCGGCTTGATCCCCTCGGCGTCGAGTTCGGCCTCGGTGGCCTCCGAGAGCATGTGCTCGGACTGCACCCGAGAGGCGCGCTGTTGAAGCTCTCGTTCGGCCCGCTGTGTCTGATCGCGGCGAAAGAGTCCGGCGGCGTGTGCGACAACGTTGAACGCTGCGACCCCGCCGACAGCACGCACGACTGATCGCCGATCAACGTCGATATCCTCGGAGTCGGGCGTTCGCCCGGCGAGGTACGCCACAACGACGCCACCGATGGCCGCCGGAGCGGCGACCGAGACGGCGGATCCGACGATCACGAACGTACCGATGAAAACGAGGATGGCAGCGACGACGCCGCCCGCGGGGCGACCGTACGGCGGACTCGCGCGAGATCCGACGACGTATCCGCCGAAGGCGGCAGCGCCGAGGACGACGGAGAGCAACACCCCCGAAAACAGCATACTCAACTCAAGAGCGATCGATCCGAACCGCTGGATTATCGCCGAGACGAACCATCCAGGGAGGTATCCGAGGACGATCCGATTGAAGGCAGAGACGACGAACGATTCTGAGGTAGCGTGTATCGCGAACGAGGTCGCGACCGCGGAGACCCCACTCGCGAACAATGCGACGATGTTCTGAGCCAGTTTTTTATTGTTCATGACGCGAGTGCGTGCCGTTTGATCTGATTCGTTCTATCGGCGGTCATCAAAACACTTGTTTCTGTCAACAACGCGCTGTTGAATGGGCTGTCGGCCGATCACGATGGCGCCGAGGGGACGTCTGTTCCGTTGTATCCGTCTTTTGTTCCGTTGTAACTCTTATTGTGGCCCTCAGGAGCGCCGCCCTCGCCCTCGTGCGCCCGGACTGTGAGCGACTCCGCGTGGACCGTTTCGCCGTCGAACTGTCCCTCCGCGACGACGAGTCGACCCTTGGACATTGTTTCGGGCATTTCCCCCTCGTAAACGACCGCCTTCGTGTGATTTGCATCGGCGACATCGAACGTGATCCGGTCGCCGTCTTGGAGGTTGACGACCCGGCCCTCGAGTTTTATCAGATCACCGTCGTAGGCGTCCGTCTCTTCAAGATCCGTCGGAGAGACGAACTCCGCGGTCGCACCCATCGTCGTCGACGCTAGGATCGCCAAGAGAACGACAATCCCGACGCCGCCAACGACTGCCTTCGTCTTCCGGTTCATTGAGTCTGCTTTTTGTGTCAAAGCACATCAACTCTTCGTCCAATACTCGATAGCGGGACAATGTGAGGAACCCAGAGGACGCGGCACGACGAATTACAACGCTTAACTTGCGTGTCCGACTACGTTCGGTATGTCGATCGTCTCGGTTGCCGGTGTCTCGAAGCGCTTCGGCGCACACGTCGGCGTCTCGGACGTCTCTTTTCGGCTCGCCGACGGGGAGCGGGCGGTCATCGTCGGGGCCAACGGCGCCGGAAAGACGACGCTTATCAGGATGCTCGCCTCGCTGTCGCGCCCGACGTCCGGAGAGATCGAGATCGGCTCCGAATCGCTCGTCAATGGACGCGCCGGCGTGCGTTCCCGGATCGGCGTGCTCACCCACGAGACGATGCTGTACGAGGACCTCACCGCCCGGGAGAACCTCCGACTCCACGCGAGACTTCATAACGTCGAGGAGTCGGTTTGTGAGGAGTTGCTCGAAACTGTCGGCCTCGCGGCGCGCGGCAGCGAACGAGTCGCTGGCTTCTCACATGGGATGGGAAAGCGGGTCGCTCTCGCTCGCGCGCTCGTCCACGATCCCGACGTGTTGCTCCTCGACGAGCCCTACACCGGCCTCGATCGATCCTCGCTCGATCGCATCGAAGCAGTCTTGGAGGATCTCGACGACCGGACGGTGCTGGCTGCGACCCACGATCTCGAACGCGGGGTCCGGCTGGCCGACCGGATTCTGTTCATGAATGATGGCCAGTTGATCGAGGACGCGAGTGCCGACCAGTTCTCCTCCGTCGAAGCCGCTCTCAACCGGTACGAGCGGCTCTGTCGGGGCCAGGTGACACGCGCTGAGGCAGCCGGGGGCGGATGCGAAAACAAGAACGGGAACGAGGAATGACCGCCCTTGGCCGGTACGTTCGGGTCATCTACGAGGTGGCCCGCAAGGATCTGTTGGTCGAGGCCCGAAGCAAACGAACGATCAACGCCGCGTTCGTCTTCGCGCTACTGATCGTCGTCGTGTTCTCGTTCGTCTTCGGCGAACAGGTTGGCGACCGCGACATCCTCGCCAGAGGGGCCCTCTGGATCGCCGTCGTCTTCGGCGGTGTCGTCGGAATGAGCCACGCGGTCGCCCGTGAGGGACGCAACGGGGCGCTCGGCGGACTCCTTCTCGCGCCGGTGGATCGATCCGCCGTCTATCTTGGGAAGGTCGTGAGTTCGACCGTCTTCGTGGCCGTCGTTGGGGTGTTGAGTACCGGGTTCGTCGTCGTCTTCCTCGACTACGCTTTCCCGCCCGACACCCTTCCGACGCTCCTCGTCGTCGTGGTGCTGGCTGCGGTGGGGTTCAGCGCCGTTGGGGTCCTAGTGTCGGTGCTGATGTTACATTCCGGGCTTCAGGAGTCGTTGTTGCCCGTCCTGTTGATCCCGCTCGTCGTTCCGATACTGCTCTCGGGGACCGAGTTGACTCGGCCTGCGCTGTCGGCACCCATGACCTCGGCGTGGTTTCGGATCCTCGTGACCTACGACGGGCTGATGTTGGTGGCCGGCTGGATGACCTTCGAATACGTCGTCGAGGGCTGAGGACGCCGAATATGTGAACAACGAACCGAGGGAGATGACCCACTCAGCGCTTTCGGAACCAGCCGTCGGCGACTGTGAGCGTCGCCATCCCGAGCAACATCAACACGACGCCGAACCAGATGTGGTTCGCCAGCGGGTAGGTGTCGATCGTGATCGACGCCCCGGGACCGTTCATCGAACCGACGATGTACGTGTCGCCCGTTATGCTGCGCTCTATGACCGGATCGTTGGTGTTCATTTCCGCGCGGAGATACTCCTGCTCGGCGATTGTCCCTGAGGCCACCGTTTCGTCTCCCTCGTACACCGTCACGTCGAGTTCGTGAGACGTCACCCGCGGTGTGTGAACCTCTCGGGGCGGGTCCGAAAGCGGCCCCATGTTCGGCCCGTCCGTGTAGACGTAGACGGCCTCGGCGGCAGTGCCGCTGTCGACCTCGAAGACGGTCCCGCGGGCGATGACCTCGGTGCCGACATCGAAGGAAGCAGTGCCGTCGGCGTTCGCCAGCCACACCTCCGAGTCATCGAGACGCGCGACCGCGGTCCCCTCTATCTCGTTGGTTTCTGTTATCTCTCCCCTGACGATCGAGACGTCCTCGTCGACCCTGAGCACCCCGGAGGGTGAACGGGCCGCCTCCTCGATCGTGGGGCTACCGACGGCCTCGTAGTCGGTTATCTCGACGGTGTACTCCGAGTTGGGGACGTCTTGGACGATCGGTTCGGGATCGTTTCCGACCTCGTCGACGCCGATGAGGGCGACGGACGCCGAGGTCGAAAACAGATAAACGAACGAGACGGCGACGACTAGCACCGCCGCACCGATGTGGATCAGCACGATCCCGGTCTCGCGGAGCTTGAATGACCGTGAGGGCACGCCACGGACCCGGGAGACGTATCGGGTGATCCAGCCCGCCGCAAAGAACGCTGCCGGCGGGATGATCGAGAGGACGCTCAGATTCCCGACGATCCGATAGACCAGCGGATCGAGCGCGCTTGGGTCGCTCAGATACCAGTTCGGCGTCGGGGCGACAAACGCCCCGACGGCGGTCAAGATGGCCACGACCCCCGTGACGCCGAGGGCGAGTCTGCGCCGCCCGGTATCGAGGAGCGCGTAGAGCCCCCCGGCCAACAGCGTGAGGACGACAACCGGGTAACTCCAGAGGTTGTAGTGGTCCTGGCTGACGCTGACCTCGACGCCGGTCGCCGCGTTCCGGATAACCGGGAACGCGAGCCCCCACATGGAGATGAACGCCAACACCGTGAACGCGAGGACGGTAACGTGGTAAACGGTCCGTCTGCTCAGCCATGATTCATTGGCCGGCCGGTCGAGATCGTCGGCCGCGAGGAGCCAGTAGGCGAGCGGGAGCGCAAGCGCGACGGAGCCGGTGACGGCAAGCAAAAACAGAATACCGGTTCCGATCCCGCCGGAGGCAAAGGAGTGGACACTCCGGAAGACGCCGCTGCGGACGACGGTGGTCGCGAACACGACAATTGGGAAGGCGAGCGCCGCAGACGCCGGTGCGAACACCGCGTACTCGCCCGTCTTCTCGTAGCGGTTGATCGCGTGAAGCGAAGCCGTGAGCGCGAGCCACGGGACGAGAACCGCGGTTTCAACAGGGTCCCACGACCAGAATCCGCCCCAACCGAGCACGCTGTACGCCCAGATACCGCCAAAGACGATCGCGGCGGTGAGCAGGAGCCACGAGACCCGGAGCCACTTGACCATGCTCGGCAGCCACGCCTCGAAAACGCTTTCCTCGCCGCGGAACAGCGAGACAAAGTGTGTCACCCCGAGCGCGAAGGGGACAATCAAAAGCGAGTACGCCGAGAACGTGATCGGCGGGTGGATCGCCATCCACGGATTGACGAGCAAGGGGTTCAACCCGTCGCCGTCAGGGGGAACGAACCCCGACGGCGTGTCGGGAAACGCGACCTCGATTGGCGTAAAGGGGCTCTGTGCAACCAACATTGTCGCGAAGATCGCGACGACCGACAGCGAGAGCGACTGGACGAGCCGCGAGCCGCGTCCCTCAAAGTATCCCGAAAAGACGGTCCACGTCGCGACCACGGCGGCCAGCGTCGCCCACAGGAGGATCGATCCTTCATGACTCGCGTACGCGCCGGTGAACCGGTACAGAAGCGGCAGGTAGTCGGCCGTGTTCCGCCAGACGTAGGCGTTCGTGTAGTCACCGACGATGAACTGGTAGGTGAGATAGCTGTGAGCGGCGACGAGCGCCCCGGCGGAGACGCCCGCGGCGCCGAGTATCACGCGGCGGAGGTCATCGGTTCGGTCGAGATAGCTGTACAACAGCAGTATTGCCGCGAGGCTGCTGGCGAACGCTGCAACAACTAAAAGCGCAGTCCCCGGGGTGGGTGTCGTTTGAAGCGAAAACATCGTATCTTAGGTCGCCACCGAATCTAGTCCGCGGCGAAGTTCCTGAAGGAAGCGATCGCGTTCCACGTAGCCGCCCAATTCCGAGACCTCCGTCCGATCATGGGTCATGATAACGTGTTGTGGCGGGTAGTTCGCGCCGTGGTCCATCGCCAGGTTAACCCCTGGCCCCGGATCATCGAGATTTATCGCGAGCAGGACGTACTCGTCAAGCACCTCTCGGACGTCTTCGTCTTGATAATGCTCATCATCGTACGTTTGACAGTACGTACACCACGTCGTCCAGTAGTAGACGAGGACCGGCTTGTTCTGTTGCTCCGCGACCGAAAGCGCCTCATCGGGATCCTCGTGCCACTCAAGACCGCCCTGATACGTGTACTCGTGGTTGCTGAGAACCGGTGCCGCGTTCATCGAGTAGTAGCCAAACCCTAACACCGCGACGAGTACGACAATCGTCAGTAGCTTTCGTGGCGTCATCGATCGGTTTGTTGCGTCAGTATTTGCTGTTTCGGTTCATCGCTAAAAGCCTCGTCGGTCGTCGAACTCGGGCTAATAGAACTGCCACCGGAGTGGAAGGGTGGCGACACCCCCTGTGGTTCGCGTTACTCGAACCGGCGGGTGCGGGCGATGAGTGCGGTTGCCAGCGCCAGCGCCAGCGCGACAGCCGTCAGTCCCATCGTGAAGCCGGGGGTATCCTCGATGATACCGCCGGACTCCTCACTGTCTTCTTGCATCTCGGTTTCTTCCTGCATCTCCGTTTCTTCTTGCATCTCGGTTTCTTCCTGCATCTCCGCATCCTGACCCATCTCGCTCGGCTGGACACCGGAGTCGGCCGGGACTATCGATTCACCGCTCGGGCCCGGAAGCATCGGCATCGTTTGATCGGGGTGCTCTCCGGAGAGGCTCGTGAGGAAGGCCCTGATGTTCTGGACCTGCTCGTCGGAGAGGTTCTGATTGAGCTGGCACGCGCCCATCAGTCGGATCTGCTCCTCAAGTGTCCTGACGTTGCCCGTGTGCGTGTACGGGGCGGTGTACTCGACGTTGCGTAGCGTCGGGACCTTGTAGAGGTACTGGTCAGCCTCGTCGTCGGTAACGCCCATCCGGCCGGGGTTCTCCATCAGGCCGTACTCGTCGACGTACTCGGAGCACTGCTCGTTGTCCGGGTACGTCGGATTCTTACGGTAGACGCCGTTACCCGATTCGGGCTCGTCCCACTGGCCGCTGAACATCGGACCGCTGTGACAGCTGGTGCAGCCGACCTCTTTGAACGTCTCCATGCCGTCGAGTTGCTGGTCTGACAGCGCGTCCGCGTCACCCTGGACGTACTGGTCGTATGGGCTGTTCGGCGTTACCAGCGTCCGCTCGTAGGCGGCGATGGCGTCAACGGTGCGCTCAAGCGTGATGATGTCTTCGGGGTTTTCAACGTCCGCTTCATCGCCGTAGACCTCTTCGTACGCCTCGACGTAGCCGTCGATCGATCGGAGCCGCTCGAGCACCGCACCGGTATCGGGCATCCCCATCTCGACGTCCGCGGTGAGCGGGCCTTGGGCCTGTTCGGCGAGTGTGTCGGCACGACCGTCCCAGAACTGCGTGTGGTGGAACCCGGAGTTCCAGACTGTCGGGGAGTTGACCGGGCCGGTCTGGCCGTGAACACCCATCGCGGTCGGCCGACCGTCGTGGCCACCCGGATCCATCACGTTGTGACAGGTGTTACACGAGACGGTCCCTGTCTGTGAGATGCGCGGGTCGAGGAACAGTTGTTTGCCGAGTTCGATCTTCGCCTCGGTATCACCCTCATCTTTGATGTACTCGTAGCCCGGATGTGCCTGTGTCGGTGGCTCAACCGGTAGTTCGTCCGTCTCGTTGTCCATCTGTTGGACCTGCGAGACGGCGTCCGTTTCGGCCTCGTCGGCTGCTGTCGAAGCCTCGGCTGCTGATACGGCCCCCGCTCCCGCTCCAGCGAACAAAAGAAGGCACGCACACAGCACGGCTAGCAGTCGTTGGCGTCTGTTCCGCATACTCGCACGATTTAATTGGGTGTATTATAAACGTACGGGTCTCGTACCATTTCGGTCTCCGGAGTACCCGGGAGGGGAGCAACTGGGACGCGCCACAATGGTGTGATTATCTGTGGACGGTATAAAACGCCAGAGACTGCCGAGAGTAAGCTTTACTACTGATCATTCAAAGTATAAATACTGTGTTCCGATCGAACCGGAGATTAGCTGTCGCGGCGCTGGTACTTTGTCTCGGGGTGGCGGGTTGCAGCGGGGCGTTGCCCGGCGGGGCGGGGGAGGACGGCGGCGCAACGCCGGAGGTCGACGTGGCTGCCCTCGAGGCGAACGCCGACGAACTCGAACGGTACCGCGTCGAACGAACGCGAACGCTCCGGTCGTCACAGGTGAACGAAACCATCGAAATCGGGGGAGCAGTCGACACCGAGTCGCGGCAAGCCAGGCTATCGATGCGTACTGAAACGAACGTTGGTACCGGCGTCCAAACCAGCGAGACTGAACAGTATGTCGAAGACAACACGCGGCACACGCGCAGTGGCGACAGCGACGAGTGGAAGCGTTCGGAGGGCTCGTGGGCGGCCACCGAAACGTTCAGCGACGCGGTCGCGACTCTCGATGGCGCGACCTTCGAGCCGGTCCGGACCGAGACCATCGACGGCACCGAGACGACGATGTTCCGCGTCAACGTGAGCAAAGAGCGGCGGAACGAAGTTCTCGGGACCGGGGAAGGCCAGCACGCGACCTATCAGGTCGAGGACTTTCTCTACTATGCGTTCATCGACACCGACACCGACACGCTCTATGGGACCGACCTCCGGATGGAGATCAGCCAGGGCGGCGGTGGCGCGGTGTTGACCATCGAGACGATTTTCACCGACCACGACGGCGGCTTCGAGGTGTCACCGCCCGATTCAGTCGAACGGTCGGACGACGGGCGATAGCGCGGTTCGACGACCGGGTGTGGCTGGGAGCTGTTTATAAACGGAGGCCGTGCAAGGCGGAAGGATATCTAAAAACCGTGGGGAGGCGCGTGTTCTCACCGATGGGTGGCCGGCGCGTCTACCCGCGCGATTGCCTCGGCGACGCCCGGAAGGACCGCCTCGCGAACGTCGTCAACGAACCCCACCGCCCGCAACGCCGACCACCACGACATCGACACGCCGCTCCCGCCGTGCCCGTAGTTGTGGACGACATCACCGTCTTGCTCTACTCGCATTCCGTCGGCCCGGTACGGTCTGTACCCGTACTTTACGTCCACGGCGTCCCGTTCGATTGGGACGTACTCGCTCATGATGTCTTTCGATACCTTGTACAGCCGTTCCGGGATTGTTACCCCGTCGACGGTCATCGGCCTCTCGGGGGACTCGCCGCGCCACTCGCCGTCCACGATGTCGCCTTTTAAATAAGAACCGCCGAAAAGAACGGTCTCCTTTCGCGGATACATATACGCGTAGTGATCGTATTCCGCGGGTGTGTAGGTGTACGAAAACGGCAGCGGCTCGTCCCCGTCGTACGGGACCTGAAGGATATGACCTTTTATCGCCCGCATCGAATCGTCATCGAACAACGCTTGACTCCCGTACCCGGAACAGTTAAAAACGGTGCCGGTGAGGTTGTCTACCTCGCTAGCTGCCACGGTTCGTGTCTCCGTTTCCCCACCCAGTTCGTGGTAGGCGTCGTACAGCAGGGGAACGTACTCCGGCATTTCGACGAAGTACTCCTTGCAGACGTACCCACCACGAACATCCGCACCAGGGCGGGCTGGTAGCTCCCCGTCGTACTCGGCAACGTCCGTGACCGCCATCCGATCCGGGTTCGCTTCGTCGTGGGGCTCCTCGTACAGGTAGTAGTGGGTGTGCTTTCGGACCGGAATCCCGTCAGTGTCATAGAACGGTTTGAACGTCGATTCGGCCCGCGCGATCAGCTCGTCCTCCGAGTACTCGGACTCGATCTGGACCGGGTATATCGAGGCGGCCGCGTAGTCCGTCGAGACTGTCGGCGTGTCGGCGCCGTCGACGTACGAGAACGATTCGCTGATCATCCGCGTGTCGTGTCCGAGGTGCTGAAGCAGGATCCCCGTCGACAACGCCTGAATCCCACCGCCGATGATCGTGCATTCCATTTGTCGACTCTGTTGGCTCTAGTAACAAGTAGTCTATGATCGGGGCGGGAACGCAGTGTCTGCGTGTTTACTTACATCTTCAAATATATACATATGTACGCTTATACGCTGCTCTGTTGGCCGTTCGACACATTCTAGTATCAGAATCCCGGACAGTGTGTTGGGGCTCCGTCGCAACGTATTTCGACGGGGGAAAGCGGAGGCTGTCCCAAAATCCAATGCGTTTCGAATTGAAATGCACGATGAAATGTCGATTTATAATTACTATCCTGTATTTCAACGTTCAGCCACGCATAAGAGTTGACAAAATGATATCTTGTTCGTTTCTCCGGTGAGGAGAGCCCGCGTTACCCGGCAAGGCCTTGTCGTCTGGAATACGGTATTCGTGGGGCGGGACGCGGTTTCGGCGTTGCTGGTGAAGTCTGCTGTTCAGCGTGTGCAAGTTTACTATCAGGTCTGAGTGCAGTTCATGATATATAAGTTTGCCCACCGATGTGTGTTCTACCGATCCCTCAGCTACGCGTTTCAACGACAAAGCTGCTCGCTCGCAGCGACTGGGCACTACCACCTGCTCCATGCCGAGTTATCTAACGGAGCAACTCTCCCCGATCGTCGCGGGATGATCCTGCCTCAGGCGCCGTCCGTTCCGTTTGCGTCGTCCGTGCCGTTGGCTCCGTTTTCGGTTTCAGCCCCGGTTCCGCCCCCGTCCTCGCCCCCTGACCCGACGGCCACCCGTTCGCGCGCCCGCTCGAAGCGATCCCGATGGGTGACAGCGGTGAGAAGCGGTTCCTCAAGCAGGTCGATTAGCGCGAGGGGGTCGCCCTCTACCAGCAACGTCCCCTCCTGTTCGACCGTGTCGAGGCGTTCGGCGTTCGCCGAATTTATCGCGCCGTCGACGGTGTTGATCGCCTCGACGAGGAGCTCCTGTTCGCGCTCGGCCAATCGGGTTCGAGCCTCCTCGCGGTCGATTTCGCCATCGTCGAGCGCCGTTCTGATTTCAAGTTGGGCCTCCCGCAACGCCCCGGGATCTGGCTGGACGATCATCGTGACGGTTCGGGTGGGTCCATCGCTCTCGGGTGTCGGTTCGGGGGCACCCTCTTGAGTCTCGGGCGTGCGCTCGCTTCGGAGTTCCGAACAGCCGGCGAGTCCGGCGGCCCCGGTCGTCGTCAAGGCGAGAAACCGTCGGCGATCGGTGTCGAGTTCGCGCTCGGTGTCCATCGCTCTGAGTTGGGATGGGCGGCGAAAAAACCCCCCGATCGGTCCCGTCCAAGTTCGTGGCCTGACCGCCGCGGGCGACCGCTGGCACGGATGAGAAATCACATATCGGTGTCGCGGACGGCGGTCGTGGCGGCCCGTCGGCAGAGGGCGAACATCGCCCCGGCGACTATTCCGAGGACCGCCCCGGCGACCGTGCCGACAGCGACCGCTCCGAACACCGACCGGAAGCCGGGTGCGACGGGCGCCGGAAGCGGCGAGACAAACCCAAGCACGAAGACGATCGTCAGGTACACAAGCGCGACTCCGGCGCCACTCGCGGCCGTCCGGCCCAGCCACGTCGCCGGGGCGAGGGCGTCGACACCGGACGGCAGTGCGGCCCCGGCCGCCACGATGGTCAGGAGCCACAGGTAGCCGAACAAGAAGGTTGCAGCGGCGGTCCCGACTGCCGGAAGGGTATCCGCGAGCGACCCATCGAGGTGGCTCGCGAGGATCGTCGCGACGACGAGGAGGACGGTCGTCGCCGTCCCGACGATCAACGCCCTGAGGTGGCGGGTCCACGGGTCGTCGCGGCGGTCAGCCACGGGCGAGCACCCCCGCCAGCGGGACGATTGTCGCGGAGAGCAGCGTCGTCGCCGCATACAGCCATCGGAGGCCGCGGGCCGTCGCAGTCTCGCGGTCCCGACGGCGGAGTTCGGCGATCGAGAGCGATCGGACGGCGGAGACGGCTGCAAGCAGGAGGATACACGCGAGTTTGATCGAGAACGCGCTCGCCCGGACCCCGGTGGTCGGGATGCCGAAGCCGACGAGATTGCCAAGGCCGGTGAACACCATCACGCCGAGGACGGCCCAGAAGCCGGCTTCGAACCACGAAAGAAGGCGGACCGAAACCGGCCCCTGGGCGCGCAACGCGAGCCACAGGACCGCCGACCCCCCGACCACGAACCCTGAACCGAGAACGTGGATCGAGCGGACGGCGACGTACTGCGTCACTGCCATCAACTCGTTTTCGTGGCGCGCCGACAAGTACGTACGGTTCCGCGGTGCCCGTCCCGTTTTTAATCCCTGGCGTCGTGGGACCGACAACGCATGGTCGTCGGAGATATCTCGACCGGAACCGAACTGCTGGTGATCGGCGGCGGCCCCGGCGGCTACGCCGCTGCGATTCGGGGCGGCCAGCTCGGCCTTGACGTGACACTCGTCGAGGCCGACGCCTACGGCGGCACCTGCCTGAATGAGGGCTGTATTCCCTCGAAGGCGCTCATTCACGCGAGTAGCCTCGTCCACGATGTCGAACACGCCGAATCGATGGGGATCGACGCCCACGCTGACGTCGACTTACAACAACTCGTCGGTTGGAAGGACGGCATCGTCGACCGGCTGACCGGGGGCGTCGAGAAACTGTGCACGGCCAACGGCGTCAACCTCATCGAGGGGCGTGCGGAGTTCGTCAACGAGCACACCGCTCGGGTCGCCCACGGCGGCGAGGGCCAGGGTAGCGAGTCGGTCGAGTTCGAACACGCCATCGTCGCCACAGGGAGCCGCCCGATCGAGATCCCTGGCTTTGAATTCGATGACCGGCGGATCCTCACCTCAAGCGACGCGCTCTCTCTTGAGACGCTCCCGGAGTCGCTCTGTGTCGTCGGCGGGGGCTACATCGGGATGGAGCTGTCAACGGCCTTCGCGAAGCTGGGGGCGGACGTGACGGTCGTCGAGGCTCTCGACGATATTCTTCCGAGCTACGATGACGACGTCACCCGCGTCGTCCGCGGGCGAGCCGAGGAGCTCGGGATCGAGTTTCGCTTCGGCGAGCCAGCACAGGGCTGGACGGAGGCCGACGACGGTGCACGAGTCACGACCGAGACCGAGGACGGGGAGACGAACACCCACACAGCAGAGCGCGTCCTCGTCGCTGTCGGCCGGGAACCGGCCGCAGACACCTGCAACGTTGAGGCGGTCGGACTCGAACCGAACCAGGACGGTGTCCTCGAAACGGACGACGCGACTCAAACCGCCGTCGAGGGTGTCCACGCTGTCGGTGACGTGGCCGGCGAGCCGATGCTTGCGCACACGGCCTACCGCGAGGGCCACGTCGCCGCCGAGGTCGTCGCGGGCGAGCCGGCGCGGCTCGATCAGCAAGCGATCCCCGCGGCGGTGTTCACCGACCCCGAGATCGGGACTGTCGGGCTGGACGCCGAGACGGCCGAGGCCGAGGGGTTCGACCCTGTCGTCGGCGAGATGCCGATGCAGTCGTCGGGGCGGGCGCTCACCCTCGGATCCGAGACAGGGTTCGTCCGGATCGTCGCCGACGCGGAGGCGGGGTTCGTCCTCGGCGCGCGGATCGTTGCTCCGAACGCCTCGGAGCTGATCGCGGAGGTCGGGCTGGCGATCGAGATGGGCGCACGGCTCGGGGACATCGCCGGAACGATCCACACCCACCCGACGCTGTCGGAGGCGGTCGCAGAGGCGGCCGCGAACGCGCAGGGGGCGGCGCTTCACACGCTGAATCGGTGACTTCGTAGCCGGCCGCACCATTCTTTCACGACGGCAATTCCTATGCCCGCTGCCCGCGACTCGTGGGTATGGAGATTTCTCCCTTCGAACTCGAACGGTGGTTCGCCGAGGTCGAGGCCGACGCCGACGTGATGTTGGCTGAAAGCGGCGTCCGGCCGCTCTCGACCGACCGCTTCGACACCGATCCCGGAACGCTGGGTTATGTCATCCCTACGTCTGGTGCCCCCGAGTTTAGAGCCGATGTCGGCGCCCACCACGGCCGCGACGCGGCAGAGACGATCTTTACTTGCGGCACCCAGGAGGCGAACCTACTGGCGATGCTCTCAGTGCTCGATAACCATGCTGTGGTCGTGACGCCGACATACGGCTCCTTTCTTGGCCTCGGTGAGGCGCTCGGGGACGTGACCCGGGTCCCGCTGGCGGAGCCGGACTGGACGCTCGATCCCGAGGCTATCGGCGAGGCGTTACGCCCAGAAACTGACCTCGTCATCGTCGTGAACCCGAACAACCCCACCGGACGGTACCACGACGAGGCGACCATACGGGCGCTTTACGAGTGCTGTGCCGACAACGGCACCTATCTGCTCTGTGATGAGGTGTACCGGCCGCTGGCCGACGAGCCGATCGAACCGGTTGCGAGCTTCGGTCGCTACGGGATTTCGACGGGCGGCGTCTCGAAGGCGTTCGGGCTCGCCGGGCTTCGATTCGGGTGGCTCTGTGGGCCGCGTGCGGTCGTTGCGGCCGCCGAGAACTGGAAGGATTACACGACCATCTCACCCCCCAAACTCGGCCAGCATATTGCCGAGCAAGCGTTCGAGCGACGCGTCGAGATTCTCGCCGAGAACCGCGACCACGCCGCCGAGAACCGCGCCGTCGTCGAAGCGTTCCTCGAGACGGCCGGTCTCGATTGGTCGGCCCCCGACTGCGGCGTTAACGCCCTCCTCCGCGTTCCCGAGGGCTTCGCCGGGGGGGAGTCGTTCTGCCGGAGCCTTCTTGCCGAAGAGTCAGTCGTTCTGGCACCGGGCGAAGCGTTCGACCGCCCCGAGTGGGTTCGGATCGGGTTCGGGCTACCGAGCGCGGAGCTTGACGAGGGCTTGACGCGACTCGGGGAATTCCTGGACCGACACTGCTAATCTGTTCCACTATTGTATATTTAATAGATAATATACTGTAGATATGTTTTAGTCTGTTTCAAATAGCTGCGTATACGAAAACTTTACTACGATATAGTGTCACACCCCGACTGTAATGTCTGCCGAGCCCCCGGACGATGCGATCGAGGCCGACCGGTCGATCGATAAGCGAACGTTGTTCTGCGTCTCCTGCCCGTATCACGGTCCCATCGGTGGCCGGTGGGCGGTCGTCGAGACGGACGACAGCGTCCACCACCTGTGCCCGAACTGCGGCACCGAACTGCCGACCCGGCGTCGACTGGGGGAGACCGCCGTGGTGTCGGAACGCCCGTTACTCGGCGGAACGGAGCGATGACGCGCACCGCCGGCACCGCAGGCGATCGAGAGCCTATCCGGCGGAGCGTCGAGGTCGAGTACTGGGTTATCGATGGGACGGGGCGGCTGGCCGATCCGGGCGACCTCGTCGATCTTCCCGGCGCCGAACGCGAGTTCGTCGTTCCGATGCTGGAAATAAAGACGACGCCCTGCGAGACCACGGCTGAACTCCGTGCAGAACTGTTCGAGCGGGTGGGCGACGTCCTCGAGCGTGCCGACGAACGCGATCTGGGGCTCGTCCCGCTCTCGACGCCGATCGCGGCCGACTCGATCCGCGACCTCCCGAGCGAGCGGACCCGCATCCAAGATCGGGTCGTCGGCGAGCCATTCGAGTACGTTCGCCGCTGCGCGGGAACACACATCCATGTCGAACAGCACTCCGGCTGTGCAGTCGATCAATTGAACATGCTCACCGCGCTCGATCCCGCGCTGGCGCTCGTGAACTCCTCGCCGTACTTCGAGGGCGAGCGCCTGGCGAGGGGTGCGCGCTCGTTGCTCTACCGGCGGATGGCTTACGACGACCTTCCCCACCAGGGGCAACTGTGGCCCTACGTCGACGACACCGAGGAGTGGGCCGAGCGGCTCGAGCGCCGCTACGCAGAGTTCAAAACGGCGGCGACCATCGCCGGCATCGATTCGGATGCGGTCGAGTCGGCGTTCGAACCCGAGAGCGCGGTTTGGACGCCGGTGAAGCTCCGTGCGGAATTTTCGACCGTCGAATGGCGCTCGCCGGACACCGCGCTCCCGAGCCAGGTCGTCCGACTGGCCGACGATATCGTCGGCGTCGTCGAACGCACGACCGAGATCAAGCCGCAAATTGCGGGTACGGCGGGTCATCTGGCTGACGACGCTATCGTGCTGCCGGAGTTCGAGGCGCTCAAAGAGTACGTCGATACCGCTATACGGGACGGACTCGCCGACGAGTCCCTTCGGGCGTACTTAGACCGGATGGGATTTGACGTGAGCGCGTACGACCCACTCGCCGCCGACATCGGGGGTAGCGAGGAACTCTCACCCGCCAGGGCTCGGGACCTCCGCCTTGAGTACGCTGCACGTCTCGAAGACGACATTCGAGAGGCACACAAGATCCATGCGGATTGATTTCAACCCCCTCGTCCACGGGGACGCGTCTGTCGGGTCCGTGTACCGGCAAAGGATGGCGAGACGCGACTATATTTTTCTTACAGAACAGCTATGAGTACGAATATGGGCTCCCCCCGTCTCGCGCTCTTGAACGCCGCCCACGCCGCCGCCGACACCCGCCGGAACTTCCAGCGAGAGCTTGACGCCGACGTCGTCGAGTTCCACTGTCCGTCCGGGGAGCTCCCCGAGACGTTCCGATACGACGGGTTCGTCGTTACGGGGTCGCGAGCCTCGGTCTACTGGGACCGCGAGTGGATCGGGCGGCTAAAAGAGTGGGTTGGGGACGCTCTCGAAGCCGGGCTGCCCGCCCTTGGCGTCTGCTATGGGCATCAGTTGCTCGCCGATGTGCTCGGCGGAAGTGTCGAGAGTATGGGCGAGTACGAGATCGGCTATCGGGCCGTCGAACAGGACGGCGAAAACCGGCTACTCGAAGGTGTAAGAGAGGACATGACGGTGTTCACAACGCATTCGGATCACGTCCAAGAGGCCCCGCCGGGGGCGACCGTCTTCGCAAAGAACGAGTACGGCATCCACGGCTTCCGGAAAGACCGGGCGTTTGCCGTCCAGTTTCACCCCGAATACGACATGGAAACCGCCGAGTCCGTCACGCGGGGCAAGGACGAGGAACTCCCGGCCGAGCGGATCGAGGCCGTGATCGACAGCATCAACGCCGACACCTACGAGGCGGCGTGTGAGGCGAAAGTGTTGTTCGATAACTTTCTCGAGTACGTCGAGGAGGTCCAACTGGAGCGCATCGGTGCGGACTGACCGGGATCGTTTCGACGAGTCCTCGAACGTTCTCTACTCGACCTCCGTGATGTCCCGTACCGTGCCGACGCCCTTCGAACTGCCCTCCCGAAATACGAACCGTTGGCCCTCCTCGACCACGTAGGGGCGGAATTTGAACCGGATCCGCGCTTGCCCGGTATCACCGGGGAGCAGTTGGCCGCCCTCCGGATGGATCGAAGCGGTCTCGCTGACAGTTTCGAGGTGGACGACCGGCTCGTAGCCGTCGTCGATACGAGTCGGGTGGTTCAACACCATCACCTCGGCCTCGAACTCTCTAGCTGCGGTCGGCTCGGAGTCGCGGGGCAGGAGGACCATCCCGCGCTCGAGGTCTGACTCGTTGATCCCTTTTAAGGCGATACCGACGATACGGCCGGCAGCGGCCTCGTCGACGCGGTGATAGTGCATCTCGATCGATCTGACCTCAACCGGCCGAAAGGCGCCGTCCGGAAGGGGGCCCACGAGCAACTCGTCACCGGCCTCAACGCTGCCCGATCGGATGGTCCCCGAGGCGACCGCGCCGACACCCGTCACGTTGTAGGTCCGATCGACGTACATCGAGAACGCCCCGGCCGCCGTGCCCGTCTTCGGGAGATGTTCGAACAGTTCGTCGAGGATGTCGAGGCCGGCCTTCGTCACCGCGCTCGTCGCCACGATCGGGACGACTTGCTCGCCGATCTCGTCGATCGCGGCCGAGACGCCGTGTCGGGCGACCGATAGCGGCGTCCGGTCAGCGTTCCTGAGCAGCTGTTCAACCTCGCGTTCGACCTCGTGGACGCGCTCCTCTGAGACCATATCGGTCTTCGTGATGGCGACGATCGTCGGGAGCTCGGTCGCAAGCAGGATACCGAGGTGTTCGCGCGTCGTCTTGGTCGGGCCGTCGTCGGCCGCGACCACGAGCAGGCCGTAGTCGAGTTTCTGGCCCACGAGTCCCCGGATGGTCGTCCGCAGCCACGGCTCGTGGCCGACGGTGTCGACAAACGAGACCAGCCGGTCGGCCTCCTCGACGATGCGAGCCCGATCGGACTTGCGGTGGGGATTGTCCATTCGAACCGTGCCGTCGTCGTCGAAGCCGTAGACGCCGTAGGAGAGATCAGCCGAGAGGCCACGCTCCATCTCGTGAGGTCGGACGTCGAGGAAGCTCCGGGTGCCGCCTTGGCCGTCGTCCGCGGAGCCGGTCACAAGCGACCCGACGAGCGTCGACTTGCCGTGGTCGACGTGGCCCGCGGTGCCGACGACGATGTGTTCGTCGTCGGCCTCCAGCATGGAGCCCTCACACAGCGTGGCGACGCCGACGAGCCCCTCGTCGTGGGGGGCCGTCTCGCCGCCGTCGACGCCCCACGTCTCAACGTCGTCGATGTGGGCGCCCGCCTCTTCGGCCAGCAGCGAGAGGACGTCCATCGACTCGGAGAACGCGTCCGCGGAGATGCCCGCAACGCCGCCGTCGTCGGTGACGCCGACGACGTAGGTCGCCTCGCCGTCGCCGGAGAGGACTCGGTGTCGGAGTTGGGCGACGAGCGATTCGAGGCGGCCGTCGGCCAGGTGGGTCGCCCGGGTGAGCCGTTCCTTGAACTCGATGCTGCCGCCCTCCCGTTCGCCCCGTTCGAGGGCGCGCTGGAGGGCCGCGCGGTCGGCACTCATACGCGAGTGAGTAACGACCACACCGGCAAAAGCTTTCCCCGGATAGTGAGGAAATCAGCCATGTTACGGTCGTGTACCGCAATTTCGCGTCTGTTTGGCTCCGGAGGGCTCCCGAGTGCTATCGAGCGCTATCGATTGTCCCGTGCCTCCAGATCAGCTACGCAGACGCCCGAAGCAGATCGAGCGCCTCCAAGAACCCGTCCGCGAAGGCGGCCTCGGTCACCTCATCGGCGGTTGCCATCGCCGTCTCGTCGGCGTTCGCAACGGCGATCGATCGGTCGACGAGTTCGAACAGTTCGGCGTCGTTCTCGGAGTCCCCGACCGCGGAGAACGCCCCGGGACCGGCGTCGAACGCCGCCGCGGCCGTCTTGAGGCCCCGTCCCTTGTCGACGTCCGGGGCCTTGACGTGGTAGGCGTAGCCGGTGTCGACGACGACCATGCCGTGGTCGGTCGCGATGTCAACAAGTGGGTCGAGGGGTTGCTCACGGGAGACGGCGAGTTCGGTCTCACGCCAGCGGTTGGTCAGGTCGACGGAGCCCCACCCGAGTTCGTGACCGGCCGCGACGTACTCGGCACCGACGGCCTCGGCGCTTTCGGGGTCGCCGTCGTAAACGACCGTCTCAGCGGACTCGACGTAGGTCGCGCCGCCGTTCTCGGCGACGACGTTGATCGGAATGCCGATGAACTCACACAGGCCGACGGGGTACGGGAAGGACTTTCCCGTCGCGATCACGACTGGAGCGTCCCACCCGCGGAGCGCGTCGAACACGCGGGGGTCGATCGAATCGTCGGGGCGGGTCAGCGTGCCATCGATGTCGACGGCGAGCGGCGGGACCATCGGCGGCGTTTCGAGCGCTAGGGCTATCAACGCCTCGCTCGTGTGCTGACGGTATATAAATGATCCCAGACAGTCGTATACCTGATCCTGGGCGGCGCGCTGGCTCCGATTCCGGTTACCCACTGCTGCGGTCGACAGGCGTGCGCCCGGCCGGGGGTACTTTTACGCTGTTCGAGACATAGTAACGAGTATGAGTGTCGCCGGCCGCTGTGAGGTTTGCGGCGCCGGGGAGGTCGAGGACGGCTGCGACCGCTGCGGGCGGTTGGTCTGTCCCGACCACTTCGACGAGCCGACGAGCCTCTGTACGGAGTGTCTCGCGGAGTTCGATGAGTCGCCGGAGCGGGGTCGAGATGGGTACCCCGACGGGGTCGACGAGTATCGGTTTTGAGGTCGTCGACCGGCGAAGGCGGGGAATTCATGCCGCGTGGCTATAGGCAAAATCGCGCACAGACCGTCGTCAGCGCGTCGACGGCTACTGGTAATATACGTCGTTACGACGTTCGCGCTAGTACGCGTCGCTACGCGTCCGTTTCGGACGGCAAAGAACGGTGTCTCAGTCGATGTGGCCTTCGCGCCGGAGTTGGTCGGCGTCTTGGCTGTCGTAGCGCCACTCGATGTTGGCTTTCTCGTCTTGCCAGTCCCACGGCTCGACGAGGACGGTGTCGCCCTCCTCGATCCAGACGCGGTACTTCATGCGACCGGGGATCCGGCCCATGCGGTTCTTGCCGTCCTCACACTGCACGCGGACGTGGTTCCCACCGTCGTGTTGGGTCACGACTGCGAACAGCTCGTCGTCTTTGGGCATTCGTAGGTTCTTGCGCCCTGTCTCTTCGCTCACGGCTTATATACGTGGTCCCAGCATTAAAAGGATGCGGGAGTAATGAGACCTTGTGCCACGGGACGCCCTGCTACTGCACGGTGACATACGTCAAGAATGCGATCGCAAGCAGTTCGAGCAGCCGCATCCCGACGACGATGCGCCCGACCAGCGGGTCCGAGGCGTACAGCATCTCCATGCTTCGGAAAAAGAAGAACACCGCGATCAGGTTCTCCACGAGGAGGACGGCGCAGAATCCGACGAGTCCCAGCACCATCCTTGATCCGAACTGCCGGTAGTTCCGGAGCCAGACCGTCAACAGAACCACCAACAGCGCGCCGTTGAGTGCGGAAAGCAACATGCCGCCGAACCGGAACCCCTCGACGGTCATCGTCACTCCACCTCCGATGCGACCCGCTCGAACGTCTCCTGATGTCGTTCGAACTGGTCGGTGACGAAGTACAGTTTCCCGTAATCGTGGTCGCTCGCCTCAACGACATCGTGTTCCTTGAGCATGTCTAGATGGTGTGTGATCGTATTGTAATCGACGGCCAGTTCGTCGGCGAGTTCGTTGGCGTTTCGCGGCCGATCCATGAGCGCTCTCACGATTCGGACCCTGTTCGCACCCCCACGGCTGCCGGCGAACAGGTACCACAGGGCCTTCTCCATTAGGTATACGCAGGTGCTAAGGGCAGGATAAAAGCCGTTTCGGCGGGCCGGGTCACGTTTCGATCGTTTTCGAGACCCACCCTGAGGCCCCCGTCGGGGCCGGATCGGACTCCGCCCGACGCTGTTGGGTGCCTTCACCGTCGACCGCACGGACGACAGCCTCGTGGGTGCCGGACGACTCGAACGTGTATCGCCACTGCCGCCAGACGTCCTCGTCCGGGAGCGACTCGGAGAGGTCGGCATCGTTCCACGTCTCGCCGCCGTCGACCGACACCTCGACCGAATCGATGCCTCGCGTTCCGGCGTAGGCGTGCCCGGTCAGTTCGACCCGTCCGTCACCGAGTTCGGTGATACCCTCATCCCAGAGCTTGGCGACGGTCTTGACTGGCCCGGTCCCCTGCCAGCCGCGCTCCTCCCAGTAGCCCTCCGCCTCCCGTTCGAGCAGTTCGATCTCCGTGAGCCACTTGACGTTCGTCTCGCCCCAGTGGCCGGGAATGAGCACCCGAACCGGGTAGCCGTGAGCGGTCGGGAGTTGCTTTCCGTTCATGCCCCAGACCAAGAATCCGTCAGCGAGGACATCGATGGGGAACTGGACGTAGTAGCCGTCCTCGGCACGGAGCATGGCACAGCCACACTCGCCCTCGGGGTCGACCGACTCTATGAGCGGACGGATCGGCGTCCCGGTCCAGACCGCCGTATCCAGCTTCCTGCCGTTTAGCTGTTCGCCGACGCAACGAAGCGACACGGCGCGGTTTTCGACATCGCGTTCGATCAGTTCGTCGTACGTGAGCGTCCGTTCAGACTCGATCTCTCCGGTCAGGGTCAGCGACCACTCCTCGGCGGGGAGCTCCGGATCCAACTCCGCGATATCGACGTTGTAGAACCCCTCGATGGAACTGACTAGCCCGGGGAGATCCGACGCCGCGGTGTCGAGTGACTGCTGTCGGAGCTCCTCGAGACGCTCGGCCGACCCTTCGGAGTTTGGCGCGTCCGGAAGCGGGGCGCCGCGAAAGAACCGGTTCCCAAGGATTCCAGTCCCAAGGAATGCAGCCACGGCCCCGAGAGAGACAAGCGTCCGTCGGCGGGACGGTTCGTACTCCCCCGTCGGCTGTTCGAGGCTGAGCGCGATCGTCAACACCATGATTGAGACCGCTGGCCCGAGCGCGTACAGCAGTTCCCCCGTCAGGGCCGTCGCAAGTAGCCACGTGCTGACGCCGGTTACCACACCGCCGACGAACGGGTCCTCGACGCGTCGGCCGAGCCGGCGTCCGGCGAACGAGAGCGCTCCGAAGGCACCGACTGCGGTGATTATCGCGAGACTCACGTGGAGTAGGTGTGCCTCTTCGCCGACGTTTTCGATCATATACGTCACGATCACCCCTGGAGTCCACGCGACGATCTGTGCGTCGATCGGTGCGATAACGAACGCCGGTGTATAGCCGGCGGCGACGTACGAACCAACCACTGCCGTCACTCCGCCGAGCACCGCGATCACCAGTTCACGGCGAGAAGGGATAGACATAGATTATTGCGGTGTTAGAGTCACTTGAACCGTAGCATCGACGGCGGGGTACTCGAACCCGTCGTCGACCGCCTCGAGACGACGGACGACACCGCCCTCGTCCGCTCCCTGATCCGGGGCGTCCTGTGCCGGCGCTTGATCCGGGCCGACGCCCGGTTGCCCGTTTGGCTCCGTTCCAGCGTCCAAGAGAACGACACTGCCCGTGACATCACCCTCGACCGGTGTCCCGTCGTCGAACAGCGCGATCCCCTCGGCATCGGGCGAGAGGAACAGGTCGTTCGAAGGCACGAACATCGACGCGAAGGACAGCCGCTGTTCGGGTTCGGCTTCAATGTCGAACTCGAACGCGCCGCCGGGGGCGATCGGCGGCGCCCCTGGGACCGCTTCCATCGGGTCGTTGGGATCGGCGACGGTGTTCGCCGGTGTGTACGCCCCGGAGGAAACCACCTGCATAGCCCCGTCCAACTCGTCAACGAGACCGGGCTCCCCGTCGAAGCCCGTCGGCGGGCCGGCCTCGGCGAGCGCTTCCATGCCGACGGACGCCGCTTCGCCCTCGGTGTATAGCGGGTTTTCGCCCGTGTGGACGGCGTAGGCCCCCGGCGTAATCCAGATCTGCCCCCCCGTCGCGGTGTCGGCCCCGTAGAAATCGGTCGACGAGACGTTTTCGATCCGTACGGTAAACGTCGTCGCACCGTGCTCCATGCTTT
>NZ_JBKEGK010000005.1:0-29176 GCF_046710025.1 Natronomonas sp.
AGGAGCGACCGCCCGTCCGTGCCCAGTCGGTCGCTCATTCGCTCGCCCTCCGTCGTTTCCGCAGTTCCTCGACGTAGCCTGTGATTCCATCGGGGAGGACGCGCAACGCGACGATGGCGACGAGCAACAGCATCATCTGACCGATGAACGTCCCGAAGAAGAAGCTCCCCGTCGCGTTGAACACGCTGAGGACGCCGGCGGCCGACAGCGTGCCGATGATGACGGAGGGGCCGCCGACGACGACGGCCACGAACGCTTCGACGAGGAACGTCCCACCCCGGTTCGGCGTGATCGACCCGAGTGCCGGCGCGTACAGCGCACCCGTCAGCCCCGCGAGCGCGGAGCCGATGGCGAACGTGGCCATGTACATGCGGTCGGTGTCGATCCCCATCGCGCGTGCGGTTTCGGGGTTCTCGATGGTGGCCCGCGCCTTGATCCCGAACTCGGTCCGGGTAAAGAGCGCGTAGAGGCCGACGAGGGCAAGAAGCGCCACGGCTGGCAAGAAAACGCTTCGATAGATCGACGACGAGAAGGGACCGTACGAGACGCTTCCCATCGGCGTCGAGATGCTGTCGAGACTGGAGCCGAAGATGATCAACAGCATCTGCGCGATGACCAGCGCCAGCCCCCACGTCGCGACCATCGAGTCAAGCAGCCGATCGTAGAGGTGTCGCACGATCGTTCGCTCGATGAGGACGCCGAACACCGTGGTGACGAGGACGCCGATCACCATCGCGGCTGGCAACGGGACGCCGGCGTGGTACGGCAGTGCGGTCCCGTAAACGCCGATCAGGATGAACTCGCCGTGGGCGAGGTTGATCACGCCCATCATCCCGAAAATAATCGCGAGGCCGACGGTCGCGAGGATAATAAAGCCGAAGCTGTTCAGGAACTGGAAGAACAGCGCGGCGGCGCTGTACGTCGAGGCGGCCAACGGGGTTGCGCCGTGGGCCGAGGACGACAGCGCGGCGGCGGTCGCGTCGATCACGGTGCGTCGTCACCCCCGTACAGCGGTTGGACGCGCCGCCGGGCGTTCCGTTCGATCGTTCGGTTTAGTTTGTCCATACGTATCTCGCCCCTCAGATGTCGTAGACGTCACCCGGCTCGTACTGGGTAGTACTGTCCTCCTCACGGAGGTCGCAGCCGTCGCCGCCTTCGACCTCGCTACGGAGGAAGCTCGGTTCGATACGCTCGTTGTTGGTGAAGGATATCTCGTGGTTCTCGTCGGCGATGCCGACGCGCATCTCGTGTTCCATGTGGTGTGTCGCCCCGTCGAGGGTGAGTTCGCCCGACGGCGCGCTGATGTCGCGGCCCTCCTCGAGAACGCTGATGACCTCCTGTTGGTCGAACGTGCCGGCCTCCTCGACGGCTTCAGCCCACAGGTACACCGAGAAGTAGTTGTTCTGAGCCTCTTGATTGAGGTAGTTTGCGTCGGGCCACCGTTCGTAGAAGTCCTCGACGAAGTTCTCACCCTCTCGGAGGTCCCCGAGTTCTTCCATGTAGCTGACGCCGGCGTAGACGTTCGTGAGCGCAGGGGGATCGTAGCGGATGTGCTCGTGACCCTGCGCCAGCGTCGTCGACGTCCCGATCGGGATGTCCTCCATGTTGTTCGTCGCCCGCTGGTCGTAGAAGTTCTCGTGGTTCGCGCCCACGAGCATCGACATGATGAAGTCCGGGTCCTCGTTTTGAATCCGGTTGATGACCGACGAGAAGTCGGTCTCATCGAGTGGAATGTACTCCTCGCCGACGATGTTGTAGCCGTTCTCCTGTGCGAGGACGTTGACCCAATCGCCCGAAAGCTGGCCGAAGTTGTAGTCGGCGGCGATAATGTAGATGTCGTCGCCGAACTCGTCGGCCAGGTACGGCGTCACGATCCCGAGTTGCTGGCGGGCGGTCGCCCCGACCGGGAAGATCGTGTTGTCACAGACGCCTCCTTCGTACTGTGTGGTGTAGAAGTAGAGCTGTTCGTTCTCGTTGATGATCGGCCGGATTGCCTCCCGGGTCGCCGAGGAGTAACCGGCCCACAGCGCGTCCACCTGATCCTGAAGGATCAGCCGCTCCGTGAGTTCCTGATAGCGGGAGTTGTCGGACTGGGGGTCGGGATCGACGATCTCGATCTGCTCGCCGAGCAGGCCGCCGTCCTCGTTGATTTCCTCTATAGCGAGCCGCGTCGCCTGCCACTTCGAGGTCCCGTTGAGCTGGAAGTTCCCGGAGCGATCCTCAAGGATGCCGACCGTCGGGCCGCCTCCCCCTCCGTTACCGTTGCCGCCTCCATTGCCCGAACAGCCCGCCAGGGCGGCTCCGATGCCGGCCGCTCCGGATGCGAGCAGGCTCCGACGGGAGACGCGCTCACGCATGACGAACGCCTCCGGCGTCGACTCGGCGACCGTCTACTTCTGTATTCTGGCACCGTTGCTCCGTAAACATGTCCGTGTATCCAGACATTTTCACGTTAAGTGGACAAACAGCACCAATATATAAATATTGTCGGCAAACACTACCCAATGTGATTGAAGAAAATATACACCCATATACTCTTGTATGTAGGTCTATCTCCTTATATTTCGCACGTTCGTCCACTAAATCTCGGAGAGGTGATGCACCTTGTTGCACGCATACGCGCCGGTCGGTCACCGGAGTTCGACGGATCTGTTTATAAACGGATCTTATATTTCATAAACACGAGTCGAACCGCCATCGAACGATATAGAAGATGCCGCGGGTGAGGAACCGGACGGGGGGTTCTCAGCCCACCGCTGACGCGTGCCGACGTGTTTTTGACGATCATCCACTCGATTCGTAGTATCGCCAGATATAAGCGAAAAATTCGCGTGAAGGGACAACTTATGTAGCCCCCCGCTCGATGAACGTGGTATGCTGGAATTACCGCTACACACCGGCGCGGAGCACCCTGACCTCACACTCGTCGTCCTTTCGAGCCTCCTCACCTTTCTCGCGGGGCTCGGGCTCGGCTCCTATGGCGACCGCGTTCGCGCACTCGCCCGCACCCTCACGGCCGATTCGGCGGAGTAACCCGACTACACGATCACACTATGTCCATACATGACACCGACGACGGCGAAGACGACGGGTGCCCGAAGCGCCCTAGAGGTGAGTCGGCGTGAGCGATTTCGTCCCCGGCGAGTTGCTTCCTACTGACGATCCGATCAAAATCAACGCCGGCCGGGAGACGGCGACGGTAACTGTCGAGAACACCGGCGACCGGCCCGTCCAGGTCGGCTCGCACTTCCATTTTTTCGAGACGAACCCCGAACTCGAGTTCGACCGGAACGCGGCCTACGGAACCCGGCTGAACGTCCCCGCGGGGACCGCGATCCGGTTCGAACCGGGCAGCGAGCGCGACGTCGAGTTGGTCGCCGTGGGCGGCGACCGGATCGTCCACGGGATGGGCGGGCTCGTCGAGGGTGAACTCGACGACGAGGATGTCCGCGAGCGCGCCCTCGAACGCGCCGCCGAGGCCGGCTACCGGGGAGTCGAGAGATGACGCGGGAGCTCCCCCGGAGCGAGTACACGGATCTCTTCGGCGCGACCGAGGGCGATCGACTCCGGCTCGGCGACACGGAGCTGTTGGCGGAGATCGAACGCGATCACACCACATACGGTGACGAGGCGGTCTTCGGCGGCGGCAAGACGATGCGCGACGGCATGGGAATGCAGTCGGGCGTCACGCAGGCCGAGGGCGCGCTCGATTGGGTGTTCTCGAACGCCGTCGTGATTGACCCGATTCTCGGGATTCAAAAGGGCGATATCGGCGTCCGGAACGGCCGGATCGCCGGCATCGGCAAGGCCGGTAACCCCGACACGATGGACGGTGTCGACGACGACCTCGTCATCGGGGCGAGCACCGACGCCGTGCCCGCCGACGGCCTCATCGCCACGCCAGGCGGGCTCGACATCCACGTTCACTTCAACAGCACGGGGCTGTTCGAACACGCTCTCGCGAGCGGCATCACGACGATGTTCGGCGGCGGCTACGGCGGCGGCGCGACGACCTGTACGCCCGGCCCCGAGAACGTCAAGCGCTTCCTGCAGGCCGCCGAGGAATGGCCGATGAACGTCGGCTTCTACGGGAAAGGCAACTCGAGTCAGCCCGACCCCATCTACGAGCAGATCGAGGCCGGCGCGTGCGGGCTCAAGCTCCACGAGGACTGGGGGTCGACGCCGGCGGTGATCGACAGCGCGTTGCGCGTCGCCGAGGAGGCGGACGTCCAGGTGTGTATCCACAGCGACACGCTCAATGAGTCCGGCTTCGTCGAGAAGACCTTCGACGCCATCGACGGGCGGGCGATCCACACCTTCCACATCGAGGGCGCGGGCGGCGGGCACGCCCCCGACGTCCTCGAGTTGGTCGGCCACGATCACATGCTGCCGTCGTCGACGAACCCTTCAATGCCATACACGGAGAACACCTTTGACGAACACCTCGACATGGTGATGGTTTGTCACCACCTCAACCCCGACGTTCCCGAAGATGTCGCCTTCGCCGAGTCGAGGATCCGCGCGGAGACCCTCGCCGCCGAGGACGTGCTCCACGATCAGGGCGCGATCAGCATGATGACCTCGGACTCCCAGGCGATGGGGCGGATGGCGGAGGTCATCGCGAGGACCTGGCAGACCGCCGATAAGATGAAGAAACAGCGCGGCCCCCTACCCGAAGACGAAGGGACCGAGGCCGACAACCACCGGATCGAACGCTACGTCGCCAAGTACACCATCAACCCCGCGAAGGTCGCGGGGATCGACGAGTACGTCGGCTCGCTCGAACCCGGCAAGATGGCCGACGTCGTGCTGTGGGAGCCGGCGTTCTTCGGCATCAAACCGAAATACGTTATCAAGGGCGGCTTCCCGGTGTACAGCCAGATGGGCGAGGCCAACGGCTCGCTCATGACGTGTGAGCCCGTCGAGATGCGCCCCCGGGCTGGTGCGGTCGGGAAAGCCAAGCACGCGCTGTCGGTGTCGTTCGTCAGCGAGGCCGCCTACGAGCGCGGCGTCGGCGACGAGTACGGCCTCGACACGCCGGTGCGGCCGGTCCGGGGGACCCGGTCGGTGCGGAAATCCGACATGGTCCACAACGACTACTGTCCCGACGACATCGATATCGACGCCCAGACGTTCGAGGTATCGATCGACGGCGAGCACGTGACGTGCGAGCCGGCCGAGGAAATCGCGCTCGCACAGCGGTACCACCTGTGAGCGTAGCACGGATCCCACAGTTATGAACCTCTCACCAAAGGAAAAAGAACGGCTGACGGTGTTCATGGCGGCCGAACTCGCCCGCCGCCGCAAGGAGCGCGGCGTGAAACTCAACCACCCCGAAACGGTGGCGTATATCTCCGATTGGGCCTGCGAACGCGCCCGCGACGGAATGTCCGTCGCCGAGATCCGCGCGGAGGCGACGACGCTTCTCACGCGGGCGGACGTGATGGACGGCGTTCCCGAGATGGTCGGAATGGTACAGGTCGAGCCAATGTTCCCAGACGGGACGAAGCTCGTGACGATTCACGATCCCATCCGGGCTGACTCGCCCGAACAACTGGAGGACTAGATGGGCCACAGAGACGTCGCGACGGTCGGGCTTGGCGGTCCCGTCGGATCAGGCAAGACCGCACTCGTCAAGCGACTCGTCCCGCGGCTCGACGAGGCGGGGTACGATGTGGGCGTCATCGCCAACGACATCATGACACAGGAGGACGCCGACCGGCTTCGGGAGTCCTTCGAGGGACTCATTCCGCCGGATCTCGTGGCGGGCGTCGAGACGGGCGCGTGCCCCCACACCGGCATCCGGGAGGACCCCTCGATGAACCTCGCGGCGGTCGACGAGTTCACCGAGTCGTACCCCGAACTCGACGTGGTGTTGCTCGAGAGCGGCGGCGACAACCTCGCGGCGACGTTCAACCCCGAACTCGCCGACTACTTCCTCTTCGTGATCAGCGTCGCCGAGGGCGACGACATTCCGCGAAAACGCGGTCCCGGCGTGACTCAGGCCGATCTCCTCGTCATCAACAAGACCGACCTCGCCCCACACGTCGACGCCGATCTCGACGTGATGGCCCGCGACGCGGAGGCCGTCCGCGGCGACGCGCCGACACAGTTCACCGACTGCAAGGCCGAGGAGGGAATCGACGGTATCGTCGAGCACATCGAAGAGGGCGTCCTCTTCGCATGAGCGCGATCCCCAACTCATTCGAGCGCTACGGCGAGGAGACACTCGCGCAGGCGCCGGCGTTCGGCCCCGGCAAGGACGGCGTCTTCGAGGCGACACTCGCGCGGGAACCGGGCGGGGAAACCCGGCTGTTGCGCGACTACGCGAAGGTGCCGTACCATTTGAGCGGCACGCTTGATAGCGATCCCGCGCCGGGGCTGACGACGCTGTGTCTCCAAGAGCCGACCGGCGGCGTCGCGCAGGGTGACCGGCACACGATCGACATTACTGCGAAGGACAGAGCGCGCGCACGTGTGACGACACAGAGCGCGACCAAGGTCCACAGCATGCACTCGAACTACGCCCACCTCAACGGCACCCTCCGGGCCGGAGCGAACGCCCACCTCGAGTACCTGCCGGGGCCGACGATCGTCAACGAGGACGCACGCTGTTTGCAGACGCTATCGGTCGATCTCGACCCGACCGCGTCGGTCATCGTCTCCGATGTGCTCGTCCCGGACGGCCTCTCCGGGCAGGAACCGTTCGGCTTCGACCACTACCACAGTCGGCTCGACGCGCGGTGTGATGGCCAGCTTGTTTGCTCGGATGCCGTCGATCTGCGCCCCGCCGAACGGGACCCCCGCGATCCGGCGACCGTCGGCGAGTTCGGCGTCGTCGGCACGTTGTACGTCCTCGCGCCCGCGGTGTCGGCCGAGGAGGTGGCCGACTCGATCTACGGCCGACTCGAACCGATGGCCGACACGCGGGCGGGCGTCTCGGCGCTGGCCCACGACTCGGGCGTCTCAGTCCGGGTCCTCGGGGACCGAAGCGCGGACGTCGTCGACGCGGTGACGGCCGCCTGGGACGAGGCCAGACAGACGCTTCTCGGTGTCGGCGCACCCGCCGACAGGAGGTACTGATGCGGCGGATCGACGGTGTCGTCGGGAACCGCCACGACGACCCGGATCTCGACGAACGGATCGCCGCCCACGACGACGCCGGCACACTCGAACGCGTCCGCATCGACTCGGGCGAGCGGAAGAAGTCCCGTCTCCGGGTCGAAACCGATGCCGGAACCGACCTTGGGATCGTCGTCGGCAATGTTGATCTCCGGTCCGGCGACGTGCTGTTCATCGACGACAACGGGGCCGCGGTCGTCACGTTCGAGACGCGCGAGGCGTTCGTCGTCGAATTACCAGCCCCGACGGAGCCGGCGCTTGCGGCGGTGGCCGAGTTCGGCCACCGGGTCGGCAACCAGCACTGGGATATCGCCGTTGAGAGCGGGACGGTCTACGTCCCGGTCGACGTCGAAAAGCGGGTTCTCGAGGACGTACTCAAGCCGTACATTCCCGACGGGGCGAAGACGGGCTACGAGTCGGTTGAGGCCGAACTGTTCGTCGGTGACGAAAACGCGTCGGCCGGCGAGGGACACGAGCACGCTCACACCCTCGACGACGGGCACGGACACGAACACGGAGACGGAGAGCACCCCCACAGCCACGAACACGAATCGGACGGAACAACCTCCCACAGTCATGAATGACGTCTCCTCCCCCACGAGCGACGCATCATCACCCCCGCACGAGGCGTCGTCCGTTTCGAGCGATGCCTCATTCCTCACCGCGATGCGGCTGGCGGACTCATTTCTGCCCGTCGGTACCTACACCGCCTCCTACGGGATCGAACAGTACGTCAACGAGGGACGGGTCGAGACGGCGGCGGAACTCGGCGACCTGATCGCGGGATACCTACGGCGGATCGTCGGCCCGGCCGACACGGTCGCGCTCGGGAACGCCCACGCTGCGGCGGCGACGGACTCGCTTGAGGGGATCCTCGAGGCCGACGAGCGCCTCCACGCCGCCACGCTCCCGGCCGAGTTCCGGACAAGTGCGACGAAGGGCGGGCGCAAACTCGTCGAGTTGCTCGGCGAGACGGACCCGGCACTGTTCGAGGGTGGGGGGCCGGACAACGCGACTGCCGCCTACGTTGCGGCGGTCGACGCCGGGGAGACGCCCGGCGGCTACCCCGTTGTCCTCGGCGTCGTCACGCAGTCGGCGGGGATCGATCGGCGAACAGCGTGCCTTGTCGGGGCCTACGGTTTCGTCACGGAACTGCTCGGGGCCGCCCAGCGGCTCGGGCGATTCGGCCACACCGATATCCAGGCGCAGTTGACGCGGCTCCTCACCATCGTTGAGTCGGTGTGTGCGGAGTACGCCGACGCCGATATCGAGTCACTCGCCTCGTTCGCGCCGCTGGCGGAGACGATGGGGATGGCCCACGAGCGCGCCGACCGGCGGCTGTTCATGAGTTGACCCCCGGGCGCGAAACACAGTTCCACCCGATCAACAGGAGCCTTTGTCGCGCTCCGCTGGATCTCCGGTGAACACCCGAGCAGTCGTTTGCACACGGGAGATCGGCTGTTCGTCCTCCGGGCCGAAGAACAGGACCTCGACGGTGTCTCCCGGTTCGATCGGTCGATCACCCGAAGAACGGACCGGATAGCGGTTGTTCACTCGAAAGAACGGTTCGTCGCTGTCGCCGTTCTTTGCGATATCGTTTTGACCCGATCCCACGTATCTATACGGGTCATCTCCTTCTTGATCAGTGTCACCGCCCAATTGGTATCTATTGTGTACCATCCGAATCGTCAGGGTTTCTCCGGCGCGGAGATCCCCGGTACAAAACTCACCGATAGATTCGTCTGGGTGGTCGATCTGCGCCGTGTCCTTGCCGAACCGAGCGGGGTTCAGAAATCGAACCTGGCCGCCACCACTGGCTCCGCGCCAGCGGACGACGACAGCACCGATGTCGTCTCCGTTGAATACGGGACCACTTTGGTAGGTGAGTCTGACGACATCGATATCGCCGCGGGGTGCGTTATCGCCTTCTCGATCATCCCACCCTCCCCACGACCGGTGTTCCGACCCCAGCGTCGTCTCGACATCGCTGAAGGCGCGGGGATCCTGCGGTTCCCTGAGTCCATCTTGGAACCCGAATGCGACGACGCCAACTGTTGCAGCCGCGATGATGGCGACGCTGAACAACATGATCGTCGCGACCACGGGGCTAACACCACGTCCGTCGTTTTTCAGTTTGCCTCCTGGTTTGTTCATTCGTAGCCTACCGAGACGTATCCGCGGTTTCTGTGTCGTGCCGTGACGATCCCAACGGCCAGGATCGCTTTGACCTGGGCCCGTCTACAACGTATACTCGACGGCGAGAACGTATATTAAGCGTCGGACAGTATCAGATATAAGCATATTGAGTATAACACCAGTCAGTATGATCGGGTGAACCGCGAGCGTACGAAACCGGCGGCAGTGTTCGTAATCGGTCAGTCCTCCGTCAGATGTCGAGTCCCGTATGTTCGAGGAACCGCTCGAAGGCCGCCTGTTCGCGGGGGCCGCCGCAGCGTTCGACGACGCTCCCGAAGTACTCGATCCGGTCGCGGAGGACGCCCGAATCGTAGCCGGGAACGTCGAGGCGCGACGCGGCGACGGTCGCCTCGATGACAGCGTAGTAGCCGCGGTTCGTGGTCGGAACAGTCTCGCGTTCGACCGCCGACTCGACCGGCGTGAGTGCCCAATCGACCCACTGGGTGTCGCCCTCGCTCCCTCGGTCGATCGACTCGACCTCGATTTTCGCCCACGCGTTGGCGCTTGCGAGTAACGGATCGTCCGTCTCGCGTATCGAACACGCCGCGTCGACGAAGTCGGCAGGATCGACGGAGAACTGGATGTACCCGCCCCCACGCTCGGTGAAGTTGCGCCATGTTCGCGTCCGGCCCCACGTTCGGGCCGTCACGGGCGCCCCCGCGAACAGCCCAAGGGCGGCGACGTTCCAGCGATCGTTCGGACCGAGCGTCGTCACGATCGACTCGGTCGCTCCCCGGAGTCCGACGGGCCACGCCGCGTGAGGAATGTCGGTGGCTCCAGCATCGCTATCGGCTTCGATGTGGGTGTCGGGGTCAACATCGGTTCCGGCGTTAACGTCGTTTTCGCCCATCTCACACCTCCAGCCCGCGTTCGAGGGCGATGAAGAGCGCTCCAGCGGTGATATCGGCCGTCGTGCCGGGGTTGATATCGCGGGCGACGAACTCCTCGGCGAGCGCCTCGGCGTCGGTCTCGCCGTCGAGGACCGCCCGCGCGCGCCGCGTCGCCTCTTCGGCGGCCGCCTCGCCGTTCCGCGTGATGACGAAGGTGTCGGGCTCCGCCGCAAGCAACCGGAGGAACGTCCGCGAGGCGCGGCGGTAGATGGGCCCCTCGTCGTCGAGGAGCCATCCTGCGGCCTCGAAGCTCCGCTCGAAGCCCGAACACCACTCGTCGGCGACGCCGTCGCGGTCCGCGGAGAGGGCCATCACGTCGTATAGCGTCAACCCCCGTTCTCGGAGCGCGTCGGTTGCCGTCGCGCCGCGTCGGACGTCTAAGGCGTCGATCTCCTCCGGCGGGTCGTCGACGGCGACATCAACGTGCTCGAACGAGGTATAAAACGCGCAGGCGTCCTCGACGGTCGTCGCCTCGACGACCGCAGTGACTCCCTCGGGCGTCAACCGATCGCTCGCGGCGGCTCGAACCAGCGGTACGGTCACGAGCAGCGCGCCGAACTGGGTGTTCCCGCCCGACTGGCCGCTCATTCCCTCGACAGCCGACTCGAATGCGTCGCCGATCGGCACGCCGTCGGCGGCCGCTCGAAGCCCCGGGGACGCGCCGACGGCCCCGGTGAGGAAGTGCTCGAATCGGAGGTGGTCGTAGTCGCGGTGGCGGTCGACGTTACCGGGTTTCGGCGTGCCGGCCACCTCGAGGAGGAGCGCGAGCTGGCCATTCTGTGCGGGATTACGCATCCGGCGTCACCTCTCCACTCCGTCCGGCTTGGCCGCCTGATCCGTCTGACCACTCATCGACGGCCTGCCGGACGCGACGGAGGACTGCCGGATCGTCCGACGGGCGGCCGACCGAGACGGCGTCCGCGCCGTAATTAAGATACTCCACGGCACTCTCTCGATCACGGACACCGTTGTTGGCGATCACGAACGCGTCAGGCGCGCCCTCAACGACGTCGGCGATGACGGGTTCGCTGTCCATCGCGTCGACGTGGAGAATGTCCGCCCCAGCGTCGACCAGTCGCGAGCAAAGCCCCGGCAGATCGACGCCCGCAACCTCGGTTCGGAGTTTGGCGCTCACCGTTGCGCCCGCCGCCTCCGCGACCGCAACCTGCTCGCGAAGGCGCTCGCCGTCCCGAAGCAACGACTCACCCGCGCCGGCCGCGCACATCTCGGCCTGTCGGCAGTGGGCGTTTACCTCGAGGATCGCACCGTGGTCGGCACAGACCGCGGCGGCCTCCCGTATCGCTTCGGGATCGGCGCTCCGGACGTTGAACGCGGGGCGAAGGTCGGCGTCCGAGAGCGCCGCGAGCCGGTCATGTATAAATCTTGCCGGCGAGTCGGGGAGGAACTCGGTTCGGTCACGCTCGCGGAGCCGGCGGGCGGCCGACCGGGTCGCGTCATCGAGCGCCAGCCCGCCCAAGAACGCACAGCCGACCCACGGCTCGGCGGCCCGCGCCCACGCGGCGTCCGATTGTCCGGACAGCGAGGCGGCGGCGATCCGCGGTTCGAACATCACAGCCCCCCCGTGCCGACACGGTCAAGTGCCTCGCGGACCGCCCGACAGACGCGCTCGCCGTCCGCCGGCGTTCCGAGTTCGGTGTCGGTTCTGACGACCGGACGATCCAGTGCCGTCCCGTCGTCGGTGTCGAGGACGAACGCATCGACGAAAGGGTACGCCTCGGCGACGCCCGCAGTCGAAGGCTCATAGCCCAAGGCGGCGAGCAGTTTCGCCGCCGGCCCGGAGAAGACCCGGTCCTCGACGAACGGCGAGACCGCGATGACAGGCGTCGATTCCAGCGCCGCCTCGAATGCGTCCATCGCGAGCATCGGCCCGAGGCTCGTGATCGGGTTCGACGGGCCGACGACGACCGGCGAATCGAGGGCATCGAGAACGGCGTCGGTCGGCGTCGCGTCGGCAGCGCCTCTGAACTCGACGCGGTCGACCTCGGGGCCGGCCCGACGATGGACCCAGAACTCCTGAAAGTGCATTGCCCCCTCGGGGGTGTGAACAATCGTCGCGATGGGATCATCACTCATCGGCAATACGGGGCGATCGATACCCAGCGCCGTCGCGAGCGTCGCCGTCACCGACGTGAGGTCGTGCCCTTCGTCGAGGAGGCCCGTCCGGGTGACGTGGATCGCCCGGTCGTGGTCGCCCAGTTCCATGAACTCCGCGACCCCCGAGAAGCGCCGAAAGCGTGAGATATCGCGGCCCTCGGTCTGGGCGTCCTCGGGGAGGTAACGCGGCCCGGAGTCGAGTCCGGCGTCGTCGGCCACCTCGCGGATCGCCTCGTGGGTTTCGGTGCTGTCGCCGTCGATCCCCCACCACGTCTCGCGGTCGAGCAACCCGCCCTCCGAGAAGAGCACCGTGTCGACGTCCGGACAGACCAACACGCCGCTCAACTCGACGTCGTCACCGGTGTTGCAGACGACTGGGGTGTCGGCGGGGTCGAACACCGCCTCCGACCCGGCGAGTAGCTTCGGCGTTCCCGTCCCGCCGGCGAGGAACGTAACCATATGACGGGTTTCGGGTCGACGGGTTTGTATCTGACCGTCCGACCGTGGACTGTCACCGCTGGGACGGCCCGCGTCGGCGCGACGGTTTTTATCGGATCGCGCCGAATGCGCAAGTGGATGGCCACGATCAAGGATAGCGTCCACGACCACATCGCTGTCGAGGGGGTGGCGGCCGACCTTCTGGACACGCCCGCGGTCCAGCGGCTCCGGCGGCTCAGACAACTCGGCACTGTCGGGTTAGTCTACCCGAGCGCGAACCACACGCGGTTTGAACACTCCCTCGGAGTGTATCACCTCGCCGACGCGGCGCTCTCGGAGCTCGGGATCGCCGGCGCGCGCGCCGAACGCCTCCGGGCGGCGGCGATACTCCACGACGTGGGCCACACCCCGTTTAGCCACAACATCGAGTCGCTCGTCGCTCGGCGGACGGGGCGAATGCACGACGAGGTTGACGACCTCCTCGACGACGGGGGAATCGCCCGTGCGCTGGCGCTTCACGACATCGATCCGGACGCCGTCGCGGACCTGATCGCGGGCGAGGGCGAGTTCGGGCAATTGATTTCGGGGGAACTCGACGTTGACCGGATGGACTATCTCGTCCGCGACGCCCACCACACCGGCGTCCCCTACGGGACGATCGACGCCGGCCGGTTGATCCGTGAGCTGCGCTTTGTTGATGGACGGCTCGTGCTTGCGGAGGGAAATGTCCAGACGGCCGAGTCGCTGCTCGTGGCGCGTTCGCTGATGAACCCCGTCGTCTACAACCACCACGTCGCGCGTATCTCGAAGGCAACGTTGCGGCGCGCGAGCGAGCGCCTGCTCGAAACCGGTGAAACAACGGCAGCCGAACTCCGGCGGATGGACGACGCCGGGTTGCTCGTCGCGCTTCGAGAGTGCCCGGAAACGGCGGCGTTTGCTCGTCGACTCGACACCCGGTCGCTGTACAAGCGGGCCATCTGGGCGGAGCTTCGGGATGTTCCCGACGATCTTCTCGACGCCGATCACGGCGTGCTTAGAGAGCGCGAACGCGAGATCGCCGACCGGGCTGGTATCGGCCCCGACGCCGTCATCCTCGACGTCCCCGATCGCCCCCGGATGAGCGAGTCCACGAGCCGGGTCGTCGTCAACGGCGAGATCCGGGCCCTTGAGAGCCAATCGACGCTCGTGACCGCGCTCCGCCGGGCGAGCCACGAGCAGTGGCGACTTGGCGTCTACGCGCCCGAGGGGAAGACCGAAGCGGTGGGCCGGGCCGCCGAGGCGACGCTCGGGCTTGATCTCGACGCGCTCGTCGTCGATGTGCGGAAGGGCGTCAACGCGACGCTGGACGAGTTCTGAGCCCGGAGACGGCGGGAAGCTGTAACGATTTAACCCGGGCTACCCTGGAGTCGGTATGGAACTGTCCGGAACGATCCTCTCGGGGCCGGAGTACGAGCCGATCGAGGGGCGGATCGTGCTCAAGAACGGCAAGATTGCCGCGGTCGAGGCGTCAGCCACCGATTCGACGGACATCATCTGCCCGGCGTTCGTCAACGCCCACACGCATCTGGGGGACTCGATCGCCAAGGAGGCTGGCCGCGGGCTCTCGCTCGAGGAACTCGTCGCCCCGCCCGGCGGGCTCAAACACCGCCTGCTCGCCGACGCCTCTCGAGAGGACCTCGTCGCGTCGATGCAGCGCTCGTTGCGAGTTATGCGATCGGGCGGGACCGGCGCGTTCATCGAGTTCCGAGAGGGAGGGGTCGAGGGTGTCGACGCGCTCGCCTCGGCCCTCGGTCCGCTCGACCTCGAAGCGTTCGTCATGGGACGCGGAGACGCGACGGTCCTCGACGTCGCCGACGGCTACGGGGCGAGCGGCGCGCGCGACGACGAGTTCTCGGCCGAACGGGCCGCCGCCAGGGAGCGCGACAAACTGTTTGGAATCCACGCTGGCGAGCTTGACGCCGCCGATATCAATCCGGCGCTGGATCTCGATCCCGACTTTCTCGTCCACATGGTTCACGCTGAACCGTTGCACCTCGAACGGGTCGAAGACCGCGGGGTACCGGTCGTCGTCTGTCCGCGCTCGAACCTTGTGACCGGTGTCGGCGTCCCGCCAGTCACGGACCTACTAGAACGGACGACGGTGGCGCTCGGCACCGACAATGTGATGTTGAACAGTCCCTCGATGTTCCGAGAGATGGAGTTCGTCTCAAAGCTGTGTGACATCTCCGCACCGGAGGTCCTCCGGATGGCGACCGCCGCCGGCGCGGAGCTTGCGGGGATGAACTGCGGCGTCATCGAACCGGGGCGGGCGGCTCGGCTTCTTGTTCTCGACGGCGACTCCGACAATCTCTGTGGGGCACACGATCCGGTTCGGGCGGTCGTCCGGCGGGCCGGTGTCGGCGATGTCAAAAGAGTCGTGCTGCGCTGAGTGCTCGGTGGACGGTTCGAAGCGTCGAAAACGGTTTGTATGGGGCTGTTGAAGTTCTACGTGATGTGGTAGCATGTTCGATACCATACTCGTTCCGACGGACGGTTCAGAGTCGATGGCCCGGGTGATCGACACAGCCTCGGGGCTCGCCGAAGCCCACGACGCGGCGCTTCGCTTCGTCTACGTCGTCCCAACGGAAGCCTTCGAGCGCCTGCCCCTCGATACGCCGTGGGAGAGCGTCGACGCGATGCTCCGCGAGGAGGCGGAAACAGCGCTCTCGGCGGCCAAAGAGCGGGCGACGGTCGGCCGGACCGAGACAGTAGTCCGAGACGGGTCGCCGGGCCGCGAGATCCCGGCGTACGCCGAGGAGGTTGGCTGTGACCTCATCGTCATGGGGGCACACAGCCGCCTCGATTCGGAGCGGGAACTGCTCGGCAGCGTCACCGGCCGGGTTGTCAGGTCGGCCGAGATCCCCGTCATGACCGTCCGAGTCGGCGAGTCCGACCCGCCCGAACACCCGGAGAAGCGGCGGATCACCGCCGATCCGTCGGTTACGGAAGCCTTGGAGTGAACATGGCTTCTTGAGGTGCCCTTGTGACGCGGCGATCAGCGCGCTGGCCGCGGCGTCGGACCGACAACAGTCTGTCTGCGTTGGCGGCGATCACTCGCCCGTCGGCCTGAGGTGCTCGCAGTCGCCTGCGGAGACGCGTTGCTCGCCTGCTTCGGTTGCGACGACAAGCGTCCCGGGGAACTCGACGTCAACCGCCTCGCCGACGACCTCACCGCCCGGCGTCTCAACGCGGACCCGTCGGCCGAGCGTGCTCGCCGCCTCGCGCCAGGCCGGGAGGACGTCCTCCGGCGTCGACGTGAGTTCGTCGAAACGTTCGAGTAACCCCCGCGTCACGGCCGCGCGGTCGACATCGCCCACCTGCTCGCGGACCGTGGTCGCCGTCGTCGGGACGGTCGTCTCGTCGACGTTGGCGTTCATTCCGATGCCGACGACGATCCAGGAGACGCGGTCGGCCTCGCCTTCCATTTCGGTGAGAATGCCGACGAGTTTCTCATCGCCGACGAGAACGTCGTTGGGCCACTTGATTTCGGCATCGACACCGACCTCCCGGAGCGCCTCGGCCGACGCGACGGCCGCGGCGAGCGTGTAGATCGGCACCTGGGCGGGCGGAAGTTCCGGCCGTCGGACGATGCTGAGCCAGATCCCGCCCGACGGCGAGGCCCACTCGCGGTCGAGGCGTCCGCGCGCGCCGGTCTGCTCGTCGGCGAGTACCGCGATCCCGTCAGCGCCAGAGACGGCCAGCTCCCGGGCTCGGTCGTTGGTGCTCGAGATCGAGTCGTGGTACTCGACCTCGAAGGGAGCAGAGAGGCCGTACTCGACGCTGCCCGCGCCGAACTCCGGGACCGACGAAAGCACGTAGCCGTCGCCACGACTCTCGATTTCGAAGCCCGCTTCGCGGAGCGCCTCGATGTGTTTCCAGACCGCCGCCCGTGAGACGTCGAGGTCCGCAGCCATCTCCGGGCCCGAGACCGGACCATCGGAGAGCGAGGTGAGAATCGACCGTCGGGTCGCGTTCATGTGCGGCTTGAGGGGCCACGAATAAATGAGCGATGTGGTCAGCCACGGAGCGCGTCGACGGGATGCTCGTTGGCCGCCTTCCAGGCTGGGTAGAGGCCGCTGAGGACGCTTATCAGGACGCCGAAGGCGAACGCGCCGAGCAAGTACAGGCCGTTGGTGGGGTCGAGAACGATCCACAGTTCCACGGGCGTCGCGACGTACAGTCCCGCGACGAGCGCGATGGTCACGAGCACGCCGGCGGCGGCGCCACCGAGTCCGAGGAGCGTCGCCTCGAAGAGGATCGTCCGCAGAACCGCCCGCCTGCTCACGCCGACCGCCCGAAGGACGCCGATCTCTTGACGACGCTCGACGGTGCTCATCAGCATTACGTTCAGGATGCTCACCCCAGCGACGAACAGCGAGATGCCGCCCAACCCGAGTAGGAACGCCGACAGGAGCGAGAAGAACTGGTTTATCTCATCGAGGATCGAGGAGAGTTCGAAGACCTCGACGATGTCCTCGCGGGCATTGATGCTCGACTTGATGGCGTTGGCGCTCGCCGTCGCGGCCGCGCCGGTTTCGGTCTCGATGACCACCTGCTGGTAGCCGTCACCGGCGACCGCCCCCTCCGGCAGCATGACCGCGTCGTTCGGCGAGACCGGCGTGAACGACTCGACCGGTTCAAGGACGGCGATCACACGGTATGTGTCGCCGGTGATGTCGATGTTATCCCCGACCTGCGCGTCGAGGGAGTCGGCGAGGTCAGCTCCGAGGATCGCACCCTGTCTGTGCGGTACGGGGAGTTCTCCGTCGGCCGCCGTGTACAATGAGCCGGGATCCCGTATCCCGTAGATCGTCGCCGCCGCCGATTCGCCACCGCGCGTGACCAGGCCGCCGTCGGTCTTGAGAGGGACGGCGCGTCCCCCTGTCGTGACGCGTTGGATCTCCGTGACGGTCCGATCGTCGATCGACTGGACGCCGGCGTCGGCGTTCGGTGTGACGATCACCTGCGTGCCGATGTCGCCCAACGCGTCATCGGCCCCGATCGCGAGGACGTTCCCGAAGATGCCGAGGGAGGCGATCGCTACGACGCCGACGAGGATGCCGAGCGCCGCCAGCGCCGACTGGAGTCGGTTCCGCGAGAGGTTCCGGCGGGCGACGAACAGCGCCGGCAGCCGGGTCATCTGGCTACCTCCCTGCCCTCGCCTCCCAGCGCGTCCTCAACCTCTGTCATCTGACGACCACCCCGTCGCGCAACTCGATTGTCCGGTCAGCGTACTCGGCGACCTCGGGGTCGTGGGTGACGGCGATGACACTGACGCCCGCGTCGGTGATAGCCGTCAGTTCCGAGAGGATTCGCTCGCCGGTGTCGAGATCTAGGTTGCCGGTCGGCTCGTCAGCCAGCACGATCGAGGGATCGTTGACCAGCGAGCGGGCGATGGCGACGCGCTGTTTTTGCCCGCCGCTGAGTTCGTCCGGCAGGTGATCAAGCCGATCACCCAACCCGACGCGTTCGAGCAGTTCGGCGGCGCGGTCGCGTTTCGGGTCCGGGTCGAAGATCGTGGGCATGACAACGTTCTCAAGCGCCGACAGCGTCGGGATGAGATGGAAGTCCTGGAAGACGAATCCGATCGTTCCCTTCCGGAGCCGCGTGCGCTCGTCGATGGAGATGTCGGTGACGTCCTCGTCGTCGACGCGAACCCGCCCCTCGTCCGGCGAGTCGAGCAGGCCGACGACGTTCAGAAGCGTCGACTTGCCGCTACCGCTCGGGCCCATAATCGCGACGAGCGACCCGCCATCGACGGCGATCGACACCGAATCGAGCGCAACGACGGTCTCGCCGCCCCCGTCGTACCGGCGGGTCACGTCGGTCAGCTCAATCGCGGTCACGGAGCCGCCTCCAGCCGAGTGCCGCCCCGAAGCCGATCGTCGCCGACCCGGCGATTGCGCCGACGAGCGATAGCGGGATGCTCGAACCGTCGTCGCCGTCGTCAGACTCGACTCGGGCGTCGTACTCCAACTCGACGGTCCGCTCGTAGGGGTCGCCGTCGGCGAGGTACCTGACGGTCACGGGAACCGTCGTAGCGTTCGCATGGTCGACGTCGGCGGTCACGTCGAACCTGACAAACTGGCTCTCGGGGACCGTCCCGACGAAGTACTCCCGGGCCGGATAGGTCGGCTCGACGTGTTCGGTTTCGCCGAGCGAGACGACCGCGCTGTTGACCTCGCCCAACCCGACGTTCGCGGCGTGGCCGGTCACCGTCACGGTCCCGTTTCGGACGGCCATATCGACGTCGGTGACGGTGATTTCGCCGCGGTTCGGGCGGTACTCGAGCGTCGTCGTACTGGTGTTTCGGCGGGAGCCGATATCGTAGGCCGCCTCAAACTCGATCGTCGTCGGGTCCTCGAAGTCGCCGGCGTCGAAGAGAACGGTCTCGGATTCGCCGGGGGCGACATCGGCGACCGCTATGCGGGCGAGCGTCTCCTCAGCGCTTGAGGGCCTGACGGCCACCCGCCGGGCGGTGCCCTCGCCGAAGTTCGTCACCTCGACGCGGACGAGCGGCGTCCGAAGCTCCGGCTCGCTCTCGTCGTCACCCCCGTCACCCAACAGCCCGCCGGTGTCAGCGCCCAGATCGACGTTGAGATTTTCATCCTCCTCTAGTTCGGAGGGAAGGACTGTCCGAGCGTCAACTTGGACGTCATCCTCAACGCCGGCAGCGTCGACTCCGCCGACGACGATCGTCACGGGGCGAACCACGGTGACGTCCTCGTCGGCCTCGGTTTCGGTCTCGACGACGAGTTCGAGTTCCTCGACGCCGGGGTCGGAGAAGGCGGTCGCGAGTTCGAGCGTCACGCTGTCGCCGACCGACAGCGATCCGATGTCGTCGGCCTCGGCGTGGACGGCCCCGTAGCGGTCTCGGTCCCGGAGAGCGACCCGATCGACGGCGACGGCGGTCGCACTTCCGCCGGAGTTCTCGACCGTGAACTCGACGGTCGTCGTGTTGCCCGGTTCGGGAGCCTCGGGCGTGACGGTCACGTCCGAAACCACCAGTCGTGCGTCGGGGACATCTGCGAGCGCCGGGGCGGCCAGAGCGGTAAGTCCGACAGCCACGAGAAGCATGCATGCGGAGAGCAGGTGGCGGCGTTTCACTACTCGGAGTAGTGGTTCAGCGGGTTTATTCGTGTTGCTCGACGCGGTCGATCGCCGGAAGCGTATCGGCCCTCTATTTTTATACCTGCCTCCAGAGTTTATAAACAAACGGCCACCTAACCGGCGAAAACGCTCGACCGGTCGCTGGTTGTATCTATATTTTCCCACCGGATGAGCTCATAAGTAGTGTCCAAAGTACACAATACTCTACCCGATAGCGGATAGCCGGCCGAGCGGAAAAGGACCGTCCGCGTTGCGAACGGTCAGGCCCGTCGTTCGGTAGACAGTTCGCGCTCGACGGTGAATCCATCGAGGTCAACCGTGACGCGCTCCGCGACCGTGGTGAACGCCTCGTAGTGGTCGCCGCCGGGGTCGATCTGCGTCTGACTCTCGATGAGACCTGCCTGCCGGAGCGTGTTGAGCCGTCGGTAGACGGTCGGCAGCGAGTAGCCGGTGAGGTTGGCGACCTCGCGTGCGCTTCTCGGTTCGCCGTTGAGAATGTCACAGCAGCGGCGGGCTTTCTCATCGCCGAGCGCGTCAAGGACATCGCTCGCGGTTTCGTCGGAGGCCTGCACCAACGCCTGTTCGACGGTGTCGAGGAGTTCTTCCCTGTCGATCGGTTTGACGACGTACTCGTCGAAGGGGAGTTCGACCATTCCCTCGTCGGGTTCGACCGCCGTCACCATCACGACCGGACAGTCGTGGCCATCCTCCCGAAGTGTCTCGAGCACCTCGTCGCCCGAAAGACCGGGCATCCGCCGGTCAAGCACCACGAGGTCGACCGAATCGTCGAACGCCGAGAGTGCTTCCCGGCCACCGAACGCGGTCCGGACATCGTATTTATCACCGAACCACGTTCGGTATATATCGACGAGCCCTCGTTCGTCATCGACGGCCAAGATCGTGGCGTTCTCGCTCGGCATCAACTATTTTAATGTTATGGCCAACCGATATAATCGTTTGGGAGACGGGTGCACTAATCGAGGGCGATACCGCCCGGTCCCCGGGTTCTGTGACCCCGGAGTGCGAGATTCGGACTACGGAATTCGGAGCGCAAAATTCAGCCACCGTTGGCACCGTCCTGAACGATGTAGGTGCGTCGAACCACCGTGGTAAACTCGCTGTTTTCGACGAACGACGAGACGCACTCCACCGAAGCGCCGAGCAGTACAGATACCGTGCGAGCCAAACCGCTGACTACTCGGCGTCCGCTGTGTCGACGTACTGGTGTTCCCACTCGCGTCGGGCGTCGATCTCACGCTGGCCGCGCCGCGTCGCCGTGTAGAAATTCGTCCGTTTGTCCCGTTCGCCTTTCTCGACGAGCCCCTTCTCGACGAGCGTATCGAGGTTCGGGTAGAGACGCCCGTGATGGATCTCTGACTCGTAGTAGTCCTCGAGTTCATCCTTGATCGCGAGGCCGTGGGGCTCGCCTAACCCAGCAACTACATACAGTAGGTCTCGCTGAAACCCGGTCAGATCGTACATACCATACAAAATACATATTAGCAATATAAATCCAGCGGTCACCGTTTCACTCCAATGACCACTATACGCAAACGGATCCCGTATCTATTTGCCTCACATTATCATCGGTGGGCAGGGAGCGATGAGTCCTCACACGCCCCATTTCCCTCCCGCTGGTAGCACTATTCAGTCATAATTTACGTGTCGGCCTACCGCTTGGCTGACAAAGATTTAGTATCATGCGACCAATTGATTCCGCTAACAGCCGCACCTACTGGCACATGAGAGCCCCGACACGATCCTCAGCGCGTGCCCCGACTGTCACGGGGTTGTCGACCCGCACAAGTGAACTGCCTCAGGATCAAGACGACGCTGGTGTTTCGCTACGTTGTGATTCGATATACGCAGCAAGCAGATACTAGTCCGCCCCGTTCATCACGTTTCAGGCCCGCCAGATGTCTCAGGCTCTGGCCCACCGGCTTGCTCAGTCGACTCCGCCTCGGCGTTCATCGCTTCGTCACCGTCGCCAAAGAGTACGAGACACACCCATGCCCATGCCCTCGCTCGTCGTCGACGGGGACCCTTGCCCATCGGTCAGACCCTCCGGACCAGATGATCTCGCACGGCCCGCTGGCGCTCTTGGCACGTTTTATTGAGCTTCGCGACTGTCGCCAGCACTGGATGGTCAACCGGGAAATCCTGGTACAGATACGGCATGAGGCTTTGATGTCGCACGCCGGTGTCGATGCCCTGGTTCGTCGTCCTCCGGAGGAACGCTTGCCGGCCACGGGCAACGTCCTCACAGCAGTCGCGATGGCTGGCAAGTGTCTCGTGTCGCTGTTTCAGCGCGTCGAAACCGAGGTCAATCAACGGCGTCTCGTTCGCCTCGACGATCCAAGCGGTAATGATGTCGACCGCTGTCGCCGCATTCGCAAGCTGTGCGCCTTCCCGATTGAGCGCTTTTTGTAACGCCGCAGCCTCCGACGACCGAGACCGTGCTTCGGCAAGCACCATCTGTTTGAGTTCAGGGGTAAACGAGGTCTCCGTCGTCGGCGCGAGTGCCACCGCAACGGCATCGGTGAACTCCTCGCGAATCGTTTCGAGGAGCGACTCGGACCCGTCGGTGTCAGCGACGCTATGGGGCCGGATCGTCTCGGCGAATGCCGTCTGTACGGTCCGACAGCGATCAGTACCGGTCGCATCTGTAGAGAGGTGAGTGCCTCCAGTGGCCGGTGTGATACCAGCCGCCGATGACGGTGTCTGATCGGCCTGCACATTCCTTACCCGACTGATGAACGTCTCGTAGGCGTCCAGCTTCGCGTCGATCGCTTCCTGTTCGGCTCGAACGCGCGCTTGAGCTCGCTCAATGTAGGTGTCGCCAGCCATCTTAGGCCTCCCCGCCGATTGGGGCGTTCACCAATCCATCTTGACCGACCGTGTCGGTGAGGACGAACCTGAGTTGCCAGCCGCCGTCGATGGCGGTCACCCGAACGAACTGTGGGAGCCGCTTTGTCTGATGCCGGCAGAGTTCGAGTGTCAGTGGCAGCACGGGGAGTCGGTTGTTCCGTGCCGGGAGCGCGTATCCGGAAATACGCACGACGACGGAGCGTGCGCCATCATCAAGATTGACCGACCACGGCGAGCGCGTGTAACCAGTGATGAGTCCCCACTGCTCAAGTGACGTAAGTGTCGCCTCAAGCGGATTGTTCGAGTCGGCAACCGGCTCCAGTCGGGCTACGGCGTTGCTGAGGGTCTCAGCTTGGTCGGCGGGCGACAGGCGCTCGTCGAGTTCAACGGCCATGCTTTCGAGCAGACATATACAGAGTTCGTCGGGGCCGCTGAGGGTCTCTGCAAGCTCGAAGTACGAGTCCATGGCGGCTCTTTCGACTTCGTCGTGACCGGCTTTAGAGAGCGTCTCGAATACGGCACCAACGACGCGGTGGCAGAACTCGATGCGGTCACGTCGCTCAGCCGTACTGCTGTCGATGCGGACGGGCTTGGAAAGACGCAACTGCGGTGTCTCAGTCGCTGACTCCAGTGGTTGTGCTCCCGTCGCGTCTCGGGCCGTCTCCTCACAGACGATCAGTTCGTAGTAGGGGACCTGCGGGTCGTAACGTCGTAACGCCGAGCGGTACTGCTCGGTGGCGCGAGCGGCGGCTCTCGCGGTCGACCGGTCGGGGAATCGGTTGTCGGCTGCAGGCACCGGTCGGTCGCCTGTGCGGCCACAGACGACATAGTACTGGCCGTCTTCGGTCGCGAGGTCGTCGATGTGTTCTCTGATCTCGATGAGCGTCATTCCAATCATAGCTGTGCGTTACCCTCGTTCGTCAGAGCAGATTCACCGACCGAGCGGACGCCCCACGTTTGCTCGGTGGTATACAGTATCTCGTGGACGCCATCCTATGGCTTCTCTACACTCACGGAGCCGACCATCCCGGCGGCTTCGTGAGGAACACATAGGTACTCGTGTGTTCCCGTTGTCTCGAACGTGTGGACGTACGATTGGCCGGATCGGACGGCACCCTTGCTCTCTTTCCAGCCCTCGCGGGCGGCCTCCTCGCTCCCGAACCCGCCGGAGGCCCAGTACTCTGCGTCCTCCGGAATCCCGTCCTCGTATGCAACCACATTGTGCGGTTCCCCGGCGACGTGCGTCCACGCGACCGTATCGCCCTGCTGGACCGTCAGTTCCTCCGGCTCGAAGACGACGGCCTGCATATCGACGACGTGGTCGATGTCGTTAGGGACACCCTCAACGACGTTCGGACCGCCTTCGAAGTTGGACTCTTCTTCACCACCGTCGCCCGTCTCAGTCTCATCTACCGGGGCCGCGTCTGGGGCACCCGCGACGGCGAACTGCGCACGCGACGAGGCGGTCGCGAACTGTTCAGCGGCGGTTTCAACCCCGTTCCCCGAATCAAGCACCCCGATATACTCATCCAGCGCCGCCTCGAATCCTTCGTAGGCCTCGCTGTCGGATTCTTTGAGCAGTTCGTGGACGTGGGCCTCTTCGAAGTGGGCGAACGTCTCTTGCATGACGGCTGTTGCTTCCGCGCTGAACGACCCGCCAGCCGAAGCCACTACTGTGTAGGTCGCCGCGACGGCTTCGTCACCAAACGCCCGGGCCTGTTCGCTGACGTTTCCGCCCTGTCGGGCAGCGCTCGCTGCACTGTCGAGAGCGGCCTCGAAGGACTCATAGCGGTCATGATCGGCCTCTTCGAGCGCCTCGTGGAAGCCGCCCGCACCTCCCTCGAAGTGCTGGAAGGCTGCCTGGACCACCGAGGCGGCACGCTCGCTCTCGCCGACGGTATCGAGGACGCCGGCATCGAAGACCCGGGCAGTCATATAGCCACTCTCGACGGCGCTGACCTGTGCAACTGACCCGGCGGCCGTCTCGAAAGAGAGCAGGGTCTCTTGGATGCCAGACACATGCTCGTCGATGGCCGCGTCGTCACCCGTCTCAAACGCTGTGATCAGTCCGTCGAGGTGTTCCTCCTCGAAGGTCTCATAGAGGGATCTATCGGTCTCCTCTAACCGTTCGTGGAAATCGGCCTCGTTTCCCTCGAAGGTCTCGAACAACCCACGAACGGTTTCGGCAGCCACAGTCGGCTCCCCCAACCGGTACCGTTCCAGGGCGTCCTCCACGCGAGCTTTGAAATAGCCCGATTCAAGTAACGCCGGTTCGACACCGCTTCCCAGCGCCTCGATACCGTCGACTAGTGCCCCGTCGATGATCTCGACCACGGCGGTAACGTCCTCTGGATTGTCGTTCTCGATGGCTCTTGAGAGCGCACTCAGTCCGTCGTCCTCGAACCTGTGGTAGGCGTCCTCGTTGGCGTCTTCGAGCGCCTCGTGTACACGGGCGCCCTCAAAGTGGGCGAAGACGTTCTCAACGCGCTGGGCCGCTGCGTCGGACTGCCCGTGCTCGTAGAGCCAGGCCGCGTCATGGACCCGCGCCCGGTAGCTGGCCAGGGTGGCCGCGTGTGCGAAGGTGGTGGCGGGACCACCGAGGCTGGCCAGCGCGGCCGTGTCCCACCCACGCCCCTGCATGGCGGCGACGTGTCCGGCCCCGGCGACTGTCTCAGGCAAGAGTTCATAGCCGCCACTTGTGGCAGCGTCGAAGACCGCCTCTGCTTGCGCGGTAGCGGTCTCGGCGTCTTCGTTTTCGGCGGCCGTAGCCGCGTTATCGAGGGCGTTAGCGAACGTATCAGCGGCCTCAGCGTCGGCCCCGGACAGTACCTCACGCAGGCCACTTTCCTCGAAACGGTCGGCGATGTGAGAAAACTCCATGGATGCGTCGGTGAAATCACCGACCGCTACGAGCAGTGCCGCGTCCATCACGTGAGCACCCATCACGAGCACGTTGAGTGGTTTCACCGCATCCGATCCGGCGAGCGCGCCCTGTGCGTCTCTAAGATGCTCATCCGCGGTATGCATCGCACTATGTGCGCCCTCCAGATCCTCGCTTTCGAGGGCCGCGCGGAGGTTCCCTAATTCGTCTTCAAATCCCTCATAGCCCTCCTCGCTCGTCTCTTCGAGCATCTCGTGGGCGTTGTGCTCACCGGAGGCAGTCTCAAACCGTTCGAAGATATTTCCCGCCACCGACGCGCCGGCGGCGAACTCCGCAGCGTGGCCGAGGATCACCGGGTCGCGCAGACGGGTTCGGATCGCGTTCCACTCCGCAACGACTGCGGCTTCCGTCGGATTCAGTTGAGCGGTCTCCTCGTCATCGCCAAGAGTCTCGTTACAACCCGCGAGGGCGACGCCGACTAGTGCCGCACTCGTTCCCCTGAGCCAGTTTCTTCGTGTCTCTCGCATAGGTTTTAGGACAGCCTAAAAATACATAAAACCGCCGATTTTTTGGCTGGCCTAAAATTTATACACGTCTTTATTTTTCGCCCATCCGTGGGGATGAGCACTTTTTCTGATAACTCAGCAGCTGAGTGATCACGAGAATCGAGGACTCTGGAACGAATTGCCCCCGATGGTAAACGTCGTAAGACCCAATAAGAGCGTTTCGTGCGTTCGATCTACTGCTTGAGCATCTGGCCAGATGCGTTTCTGGTAATCCCAACGCAGTACGATTCTTCCCGGAATCCACAGGTGAGCGACGACCGAGTTACTCCGCTGACAGCCGCACCTATCGGTGGATGAGAGACCCTGGCACGATCCTCGGCGCGTGCCCCGACTGTGAGCGCAATCTTCGTTGAGTATACGTGCTCATCGACTACGAGACAGATGGCGGTAACTCCGGCCACCGGTCCAACTGCCCCACCTGTCGTGAGGCTGTTGCCCCGTTCAAATAAGTCTGATCTGCCGGACTTTTTTATCTCGATATCAGTCGAGCAGGCTACTGCGGCCGGGAACGAACTGTCGAGACCGCTCGGGTCGTCGATCGAACACCGCCAGTACCGGCTCGACATCCGACAGGTGTGGCAGAATGTACTCGTCGTCGGACAGTTCGATCGTGACGGTCTCCGTGCCGAGCAGCGCGTCGACGGGCGTTCGCTCAACGTGGAGGTTACTCTCATCCCATGCTTCAACGCGCCACAGCGCCGTCTCAAACAGCCGGTCGTAGGCGACAATGGCGCCCCGATCGGGGGCGACCCGGTATTCGACCGCCCCATACCGGAACAGGTGATCCAGACTCACCAGCAACACCGGACCCACAGTACTCGCGGCGACGATCAAAGTGACCGTGCTCCAGAGCGTGCCGATAGCGAACAGTGCCGCGACGGACAGCCCCATGCCGCCGAGGTACAACGCACCTGGATGATGCGGAAGCCGGAGTAGGCCACCGAGTATCCGGCCCCAGCGCGTCGGGCGGACCCGCCGGGATGCCTCCGGGAGCGATCGCTCGATGGCCGTCGGTTCGGACGGCGGCTCCCCCCACCCGTACTCGCGGTCGAACGATTGAAAATAGACGGTGAGCCGGTCGCTGTAGACACCGAGAAGGTCGGAGCCGAACTTGAGACAGACGATCACGATCAGTATCGGCGGCCCGACCGCGGCGGGATCGAGCGTGCCGAGCTCCGCGTCGGGCGACTCCGCGCTTGCCGCCGCGATCATCCCGATCGTGAACATCACCGCAATAAACGCCGTCGCGATTCTGATAAAAACGCCGGTGATCGCCGTCTGGGAGTTGTGCCTCCGGTACTTGCCTTGATAGAAGTACTCCCATAGCGTCGCCGCCCCGGTCGTACAGAATACCCCGGCCGCCGCGAGCAGCACGCTCGCGAGCACGTCGTCCGGCGGCGTGCCGAGCGGGGCGACCGCGACGGCTGCACCGATCGACAGGGCGACGAACAGAATCGCAGCCGTGATGGGAAGAGTGATGAGCGTCGTGAGATACATTCGCAAGCCGGTCCATGGAATAGAGATCGCGGGCTGTCGGGCCGCCAGCGGGCCGATAAGAAGACCGCCCGAGTCCAGATCCGGTGGCCGGCCGGCAAACAGCGCCCGAACAAGCGCCCACAAGGAGTCGATCCCGAGTTCGAGCCAGTACAGAAGCACCAGCGCGGCGGCGTTCCACCCGAGCGCGACGACGCCGATGATCGGAATCGAGTTTATTATAGTGATACTGAGTAGCTCCGCCTGCCGACTGTTCCGGGATGGCAGGAGTCGTCCGGTGGAGGGCATCGGCTTTCAGTTACGACGAGCGGCAGATGAATGGACCGCTTGGAGGCCCGAGCGCGATCACCGCCGTCTACGCCGGCTCTCAGTTCTCGTCGGGCCAGTGCCCGTAGGCAATGTCGCGCTGGACGGCGTTCGCCCCCTCGTACACGCTCGGATACGAACTGTCCCGGAGAATCTTGTTGATCCGGTTTTCTTTCCGGAGGCTCTCGCCACCGTGAAGCTGTGCAGCGTCCTGAGCGATCGCTTCAGCGGCTTCGGTAGCCCGGCTCTTGGCGAGGCTAGCCCAAAACGCCGGGTTCTCGCCGGCAGCGACGTGTCGACACGCCCTCCAGGTCAACGCCCGGGCGGCTTCGAACCGCTCGCGCATTTCAATCAGTTCGTGACGGACTGTCTGTTTGTCCGCGACCACCTCGTCGTACAGCTCCCGATCGTGAACATACTCCCACGCTGTCTCGATCGCGGCCGCGGCCAGCCCGATCCCGTGGCCCGCGACCACGATCCGGCCGTAATTGAAGAACTCCGCGATCTGGTAGAACCCTCGGTTCGGCTCGCCGAGCAGGTTCGACGCCGGAACCCGAACCCCGTCGAGTTCGATGCGGGCTTGCTGGCTGGCTCGCAGGCCCATCTTGTCGTCGATGGACTCGGCCTCGTAGCCTGGGCTGTCCGTCGGCACGACGAACAGCGAGTACGCGCCGTGGCCGCCGTCGTCGTCGGTCTGGGCGTAGACGACGATCCAGTCGGCGACGACGCCGTTGCTCGTCCAGTATTTTTCGCCGTCGAGAACGTACTCGTCGCCCTCTCGCCGTGCCGTCGTCCCCATCCGGGCGAGGTCGGAGCCACCGCGTGGCTCCGTCGCGGCGAGTCCGGTGATCAAGTTCTCCTCGGCGACCGGCGGGAGCCATTCAGATCGCTGTTCGTCGGTGCCGTGCAGAGCGACGACCTTGGCGCCGAAGTCGGCTAACTGAAGCGCGAGCCCGATTCCCCCGTCGGCTCGGAACCACTCCTCGATGATGGCGAGTCGGTCTTCGAGTGTCCACCCGGCTCCGCCGTACGTCTCTGAAAAGTACCGTCCTGCGAGGCCGGCCGCTTGGGCCTCGCGGAGGATTTCGATCGGGAACTCGCCGGTCGCGTCGTGAGCCATCGCCTCGGGACGGATCTGCTCGTCGGCGAAC
>NZ_JBKEGK010000006.1:0-29147 GCF_046710025.1 Natronomonas sp.
TTGCGTCTTCTGACGGCCTGTCTGTTGGGTTAGGAACTACAGACATTACAGGTCGTCAATACCGGCTCACGCCGGTTTTAAATACTCAGAACGCAACAGCCTGAGCAGGTCTTTGTCCCGTTAGGGACACTCCCGTAGGCCCTCCTGCCCGGAAGGCGAAATCGGGGCGGCGAGCCAGCGGCGGTCGCGACCGCGATCGCGCGCTCAAAGCCGGCGATCAACGCGACGCCCCGGCTGGCACGCGGAGCCACTTATAAAGAAACGGGTCGCAGGATAGTGATGCCTCTCGCCAGGACCGCGTCAGTGGAGGGCGTCCACCTCGAGTTTCCCGAGCAGCTTCGTCCGACCGCCCTGGTTGACGCCGACCCACTCGCCGATGTCGACGCGCTCGCCATCGCGATCGTAGTAGGAAACCTCGGCGCTCGCGAAGCGACCGACGTCGACGCTCTGGGTCAGATCAGCAGCGTTGTAGCCGGCCCGGAGGACCTCGAGCAGCTCCCGTTGGGTGAGGTTCCCCCCAGCGATCGCGACCTGGAGCTGGTCAGAGTGTCGATACCCCGACTCGGAGATCTTCACGCCCCAGCGCTGTACCCACTGCCCGAGCGCTGAGTCTTCGTCGACGGTCGTGGATCCGGAGGCAAGTCGATCCATCCCGCGATGCAGCTGGTCGAGGCGATCGTCGAGCGCGCCGAGCAGCTCCTGGAGACGCTCGCGAACGATGTCGTCCGCCACCTGGATCCCGCTGAACTTCGAGAACAACCGCTCGAACTTCCGGACGCATCGTGACGCTGTACTCGAGGAGACGTCGGCGTCCTCGGCGAGCTCCTGGAGCGTCTCGAAGGCGCCGCCGTCCGCCGCGGCCTCGAGGACGTCCTTCTCGCCATCAGTCGGCTGCTTCTCGACGATCTCCCGCGTCACGGTATCGCGCTCGGCGTCGACGACGTCCTCGACAGGATCGGGGACGAAGTCCATCGCGTCAGCAGCGGCCTGGCTGAGCCGCTGCTCGGCGTCGAAGTGGTCGTCGGAGACGAAGACCGGATGGCCGGACGTCCGCGGCATCTCCGCCCACTCGAGCGCGTTGAGCAGATACTCCTCGAGACGGCGCTGCAGCGTCTCGTAGCCGAACTTCTGGACCGCTTGACCCTCGGCTTCGTCGGCGTGCTCATCGAACCAGGGGAGATGGTCGCCGAACGGCGTGTACTCGCGGTTGTACTGGACCTCGATCTTCGGATGATCGGTGGATGTCGACGTGTTCCCGGCCTCGCAGGGGTTCTTCGTCAGGTAGCTCTTCAGGAGCTTCCCGACGGAGTGCTCGCGATAAAGGTGGTTCAATTGCGTCGGATCGAGCGCGACCGCGTGGCGCTTTCCGAACGCATCCTGGTTGTCCCACTTCAGTTCGCCGCGGCCCTCACGCTGCCGCTCGAACTGTGCGAGCCGGTCGAAGATCCCGCCGGAACCGATCACCTGCTCGTTGACGACGTCGCGCTGACAGCGGACGTAGACGCCCATGCCGAGCGTCCGGCTCCAGGGATGAATCGCATCGCGATCGAAGTACTGTGAGTTGACGCCGATCTCGCCAGCAAGGGCCTGCAGGATATCGACGATCTCGTCGGGCTCGACATTCGATGCCTGGACTTCGACGCGGACGCCCTCGGGCAGCGTCTCGGGGAGCGACTGGATCCGCTCGCCGGTCTCGGCGTGCTCGGCGTTCGGCAGCGACGGCCGGAACTGGAAGTTGATCCGACGGTTTCGCTTCGGATCACTCGTGTCGAAGACGGGGATCTGGTACTCGAGGAAGTTCTCCCCGCTGTCCTGCTCGCGAGTCGCGATCGCGCCGTCCCAGTAGCGGATGGTCGACTTCTTGTACTCGTCGTCGTCCTCAAGACCGTGATCGATGGCCCACGTCGTGTCGTCGACGTCGACCTCGGCCTCGAGGTCGGGTTCGAACGCGGAGACGATCGCGAAGTACGGCCGCATCCCGTCGACGTCGGGCTCCGACTCGAAGGGGGCGAAGAGGATCTTCCCGCTGAACTCGTGGATCTGCGGCTTGATCACGTCGACGAGGATCGTCGAGTCGTGCTCGTCGTCGGGCTCGTAGGGCTCGATGTCCTTCTCGTCGCCCTCGTCGTCGTCGCTCTCGAAGCGGCGGGCGGGGTCGGCGGCCTCGAGGGCAGCGAACTCCGCGTCGACGTCCTCAGACATCGGAGGTCCTTCGCCGGAGTTCCTTCCGTGGAGTCGGGACCCAGCGAACAATCTCGTCAGCGAAGACGAGACGGATGCCTGTCCAGCCGTCCTGAAGGTTCGAAGCGTCCCGATCTCGACACTCGACAGGGATGACGACGTCGTACTCGTGGCGAGTACAGAGCCAGCCGTGCGTAAGGAGCTCGTCGATTTGCTCGCGGAGTTCGCGATCGTCGAGGTCGGGGTCCCGGATGCGGGGGGTCGTCTTCGATGCTGTGACGTCCTGCCCGCACTCGGGGCAGATCACAGATCCATCAGGATTCCGGGCTGGCGAGCGGACAACTGGAGAGGGTTTGACGCCGAACCGACCGAGTCCTGACCGCTGGTCTCGGCGACTCACGCTGACCCCCTCCGGGGGAACCCGGTTACGGCCTTAGAAAAGGTTAACGAATCAGTAGACTTCGCAGAAGTGTTTTTGTGAGTGGGACCGCCGTGATTCGAACACGGGTCCAACGCACCCCATGCGCAGAGGATACCACTACCCCACGGTCCCTCGCAACTCGACGGACGGTTGAGCAACGTTTAACCTCTTCGTTTCGGGTCGATACTCAGACCAGCACGCGTTCCAACTCGACGACCGTCCCCGACTCCGAGCCGGGATCGCCGACCAGGTGACCGAGACAGACCGCGGCGTCGTCGGGGGTATAACAGGCCACGAGATCGCCCGCGTCGGCGCCGGCCAACTCCGTGTCGACCACACCGGGGGCATACACCGGCGCCCCCTCGGCAATCTCGCGGGCGGCCGAGTGCGCGACGGTCAGCTCCGGGAGCCCCTCGAGGGCGCGTTCAGCCGGCGAAACGACCGTCCGGAGTAGATCAGCGTCGTCCGACTCGCGCCAGAACGCGAGGCCGTCGGCGAGGTCCTCCATCGTCGAAAGCGTCGCGTGGTTGAACCCGGCGGTCTTCGTCCGCCGGAGGTCGCCCATGTGCGCGCCGGTCCCCAACGCGAGTCCGAGGTCGTGACAGAGCTTCCGGACGTAGGTGCCGCTCGCACACTCGATATCGAGCAGCGCCCGGCGCTCCTCGCGTTCGAGGGATTCAAGCCGGTGTATCTCGCGCGTTCGGAGCCGACGGACGACGGCGGATTTTCGTGGAGGTTTCTGATAGAGGGCAGCCTCGAACTCCGAGAGCGTCGATTCGAAGTCGTCGGGGAGCCGCCCGTGAGCTTCGAGGACGGCGACGTACCCCTTTCGGCTGTCGTCGAACACCTGCGCCGCGCGGGTGGCCGTCCCCGTCAGGATCGGCAGGCAGCCGGTGACCTTCGGGTCGAGGGTTCCCGCGTGGGCGGCGCGGTCGACATCGGCCATATCCCGGACCCAGGCGGCGACCTGGTGGGCCGACGGCCCCGGCGGCTTGTCGAGATTGACGACGCCGAACTCCAGCAGCGTCGCCGGGTCGCGCTCGGTTGGCGGGCCACGCTCACGCATGGTCAAAAGTCGTACTCGACGCCGTCAATCGGGGTCTTGCCCTCGTCGTCAACAATGTCGTAGGCCTCGACGGCGGTGATGACGACGTCGAGAACCGCACCGGGCGAAAAGCGGGCAGTGTTGAGTGCGAGGTCGTAGATATCGAGCTCATCGATGTCGATGTCGTAGTACTCCTGGTAGCGCAATGCCTCGCTGTCGGCCCGTTCGACGGTCTCCTCGCGGGCCGTCCCGACGGCCTTGTCCTCGCGGTCGGCGATCCGCTCGGCGCGGATGTCGAGCGGAGCATCGAGCCAGATCCGGAAGTCGGCGTGGTCGCCGGCCATCCAACCCGCCAACCGCGATTCAAGCACGAGGTCGTCGCGCTCCGCGGCGAGTTCGCGCTGTCGCCGGTCGAGATCCCGGTCGATCGAGTCTTCATCCTCGGCGAGTTTGTTCAATTCGAGCGGCGTGAGATCGCGCTCGGCGGCGACCTCCCGGAAGATGTCACCACCGCTTATGTGTTCGGATCCCAGCCGTTCGGCCAACCCGGCGGCGACCGTGCTCTTGCCGCTGCCGGCGGGGCCGGAGATGGTTATCAACATATCAGTACTGCGCCGCTGTGGGTCAAAGGCGTTACCGTTCGCGGATCAAGAAACCGCCGACTACCCGAAACGGAGCCGTGCGACGCAGATCACGTCGGCGTCGTCTGGATGTTCAGCGACTTGCGGATGACCTGCGTGAAGCACATCGAGCAGACGAAGTACCAGCCGATCCACGCCTGTAGCGGCCCCACGAGTCCCTCGTTCCAGCCGACCTCGCCGACGATCGGCATCACCATCGGCGCGAGATCGATCCCGGGATACAGCGGCTCGCCGCGGAAGCCGACGATGGCGTACATCCAAAGGAAGACCGGGATGGTCAACAGCATGATCCACACCATCGGGCGGAACTGCTCTTTGAACATCCCGAGGTTGTCCGTCATCGCCTCCATCTGTTCGTCTTGGATCTGTTCGAGGGCCTCGTCGTCGCCACGCTCTTTGGCCTCCTTGCGGCGCTCTTGGATCTCCTTCATCCGGCCCTGGTAGGCGCCCATGACCTCCATGTTCATCAGGTTCGACTGCAACAGCGTCGAGTAGAGCCCGGTGAACAGCGCGAGCACCATCACGACGGCAAAGAACGGGAGCAGGTCAAGAAGCGGGCCGAGCGCGATGTTCAGCGTGTCCGCAAGCGGTTCCCGGACCGCACTGAACGTGTAGCCTGCGAACATCGCAACCGAGCCGACGGCGGCCATCTTGTCCCACTTCGACCACGAGGAGTCACCATCGGGCGCGTCGGGCAACTCGAGTTCGTCGTCCTCAAGCGTGTCTCGGACGCCCTCCGGGTCCGCGACGTCGAAGCCCTCACCGTCCGAATCGACGAGTACCCCGGTTTCGATGAGCCGCCCCCACTGGCCGCTCGTGAGTTCGTCGGAGACATCGCCCCATGAGACGGTTCCTTCGTCGGCGCGGTCGAGGAGGTACTCGAGCGCGTCCTCCATCTCAGCGTCCTCCGCGACGAGTTCCTGTACTTTCGAGGCTGTGCGTGCCATTATCGAATGTACGATATGGTGGGTAATCAACCTTTTACCTTCGAGCGCGGTCACCTCTCCGGAGCGATCGAGCGCTAGCCGTCCTTCTCACGCTCCTCATCGAGCCGTTCGGAGAGGGCGTCGAAACGCTCCCGGAGCCGCTGTCGCCGGTCCGCCGTCCGCTCCGGCAACACCTCGATGTCGACCAGCGTCCCGTCCTCAAAGGTGAGCGAACAGACGTCTCCGGCCGACGCCTCGGCCGGGAGCCCTGCATCGGAAACGCGACGCTCGGCGAGTGTCTCGTCGTCGGCCTCAACGAGGATGACCGCGATTCCCTCGGTAATCCGATCCAGCGTTCCGCCGTATGTCCCGTCGAGCGTCACGCGATCACCCCAGCGGCGGTAACAGGGGCGAGGGCCTCCACGCCGATGGCAGTGGCCGCGGCCGCTGCCCCGACCACGAAGCGCTCCTCGGTCGGATCGGCCGGAGCGGCGGTGGCCTCGGGAGCGGTTTTTATTTCGAGTGGGCTGGTCGTCGCCGCTGTCTGGGTCCGGATAACGATCTCCTCGCCGTCGCTTTCGAGGACGATCGAGCCGTGAATCCCCGTCCAGACCGTCCGGATTCCCCGATCGGCGAAGCGTTCGAGCGGTTCGTCGTGGGGATGGCCGAACTGGGAGTCATAACCCGAGGAGACGATCGCGACCGCAGGGTCGACGGTGTCGAGAAACGCCGGCCCGGAGGAGGTGTTCGACCCGTGGTGGCCGGCCTGGTAGACGTCGACATCGAGACGGTCGCCGTGAGTCTCGAGCAGCCGCGATTCGGTTTCGCGCTCGGCATCGCCGGTGAACAGGAACGAGGTCTCCCCGACGGCGATCGACACCGAAACGCCGTTGCTATGGAGGTCATCACCGACGGGGGGCGATGGGGAGAGGACCGTCGCCGCCGCCCCATCGAGGGGGATCTCGTCGCCGGAGCGAACCTCGAAGAGCGTCACGTTGTGACGCTCAACTGCATCTAAGTATCGCTCATAGGTCTGGGAGGTGTGCGTAACGCCCGAGTCGTAGACCGCCCCGATCCCGCCGCGCTCGGTCTCGTAGTGGTCGATAATCGCCTCGTGGCCGCCGATATGGTCCGCATGGCTGTGCGTCGAAACGAGGTGGTCGATCCGGTCGACGTCGTGGGCGTCGAGATACTCGAGGACGGTCTCTCCGTCGTCGCGCCAGTCGCCCGAATCAATCAGCATCGTCTCTTCGCCGGTCCGGAGCAGCGTCGCGTCGGCCTGGCCGACGTCGATAGCGTGAACCTCAAGCGTGCCGTCGGGTGGCGGTGCAGTCTCGGTCGCTGTCGGAGACATCGGTGTCCCGTCCGTCGGGGTTCCCGGTCCAACTCCGACCCCCGCACACCCAGAGAGCACGACGAGCAGACAGCACGCGGTCGCGGCGAATCGGTGTCTCATTGGTTCGAGTACGGGTCCCAAGACTAGATTCTTTCGGCCGCAACGCTCCGGGCACAGGCCATCCGAGGCGGCGTTCGAACCGCGGCCGTGGCTTCTCCGTCGGTGAACAGCCGATACAACGGATCGCGCGCTTCAAGCCGCGTCTTCGATCGCGGCGTCGAGGTCGTTCCAGACCTCCTCGGGGGCCTGCTCGCCGTCGATCCGGACGAGTTCGCCCGTCTCCTCGTAGTGATCAATCACGGGTTGGGTGTTCTCCTCGAAGACGCGGAGGCGCTCGCGGACCGTCTCCTCGGTGTCGTCGTCGCGCTGGACGAGGCGATCGCGGACGGCCTCGTCGTCGGGCATATTGAACTCCGTGTGATAGATGTCGCCCGTCTCGGGGTCCATCCGGCGGCCGGTGAGCCGGTCGACGAGTTCCTCTTTGCTCACGTCAAGCAGCGCAACAAGATCGAGGTCAGTGATGTCCGAGAGGTACTCCGCCTGTGAGAGGTTCCGCGGATAGCCGTCAAGGACGAACCCGCCGGCGTCCTCAACTGCGGCCTTGACGATCTCGTTGACGAGGGGGTCGGGGACCAACTCTCCCGCTTCCATGTACTCCCGAGGCGTCCCGTGTTCGGTTTCCATGTCCTTGTTGGCGCGCAGCGCATCGCCGGTCGTCACGTGCTCGACAGCGTAGTGCTCGACGAGGTTGCTCGATTGCGTTCCCTTACCGGCGCCCGGCGCCCCAAGCAGCAGGATCTTCGGTTGACTCATGATTGTTCATTCACAACGGTCCCTAAAAGTCTTGACTGAACGCGAGCGAAGTGTCTCAAGACGCGAGGATCAAGCGCCGGCTAAGCGCGGGTGACCGTGCGGAGCGCGGGGTTGATGTGGCCGGACGACCGAGGTCGGGGTATGGCCGCCGACAGCCCCGGGGAGAGGCGACAGTTGCTCGTGCGACAGATCGTCGAGTCGCGCCGACGTGGCGAGGCGACCATCTTCCGTGCCGGGGACGCGTCGGTGGAGTACGACGACCGGGTCCTTCGTCTCGAACTCAACGCGGACGAGCGCGACCGACTCGACTCGTTGCTGTCCACGTATCACGTGTTCAAGATCAAACAACCCGAGACGCGGAAAGCGACCATGGGCGTGTGTTACGTCTCGGCGGTGACAGACGCGAAACACGCCGCCGACTTCCTCGAGGCGCTGTTCCACGAGGTATATGAGCGCGGGGAGGGGTACGAGCTCCGTGCGGAGTCCAGTTGAGTTCCGCCCCGCGCTGAAACGCGAGGCTTTCTCGTTGTATTCCGGTAGACAACGCCCACAGCAGGACGCGTACTTGAGTAGGGTGTGCATCGGGCGTATATAAACGGGGTGCGATCCGGAAGCCGCTACGCACCCGATCCACGTATACCTCAGTCGTGCATTCAGGGTTTATAACCCCTCGTCGGGAGTCTATATGACTCAGGCACGCCGAAGGGCGTCGCAGTCAGAGACGACCGCGGGCGATTCGTTCGCGGAGGGCGCGTCGAATCGATGCTGGAAGGGCAACCGGCGGGCCGCTGACGATGAGAAAGCCGGTGAAGATGACGCCGAAACCGACGAGGGAGGCGACCGGCAGCGTCTCGCCGAGTACGGCCCACCCGCCGATCGCTGACACCACGGGGACGAAGTAGAACAACAGGTTCGCCCGCGTCGCGCCTGCCTCGTCGACGAGCGCGAAGTACGTGAGGTAGGCGATCGCCCCCGAGAACACGCCGACGTACAAAAGCGCCGCGAGCGCGATCGGCGGCATGGAGAGTCCAGGAACGGACTCCCCGGCGGAAAGGCTGAGCGCGTGCGAGAGGACGGCCGCCAGCGGCACGCCCCAAACCGTCCGGGCGGTACTCGACATCGTCGCCTCAGCGCGGCGGATCACCACAGCGCCGAGCGCGCTCGTCGCCGCGCCGCAAAACAGAAGCGGGATGGCGATTCCGCCGCCGAGTAGCGCCGACGGGTCGGGGTCCGCGACCAGCCCAACGCCGAGTAAGCCCACGACCATTCCGGCCGATCCGCGCACGGAGAGCCGATCCTCCGAGAGCAGGAGGGCGGCGAACACCGGGGTCAGGATCGGGTTCAGGCTGAACACGACCGCGGCCACGCCACTCGTCGTGTATTGTTGGCCGACGAACAACAGCGCGTTGGTCAGCCCGATGACGAGCAGCCCCGTCGCGAGGATGCCGACGACATCGCCGACGGTCCGAGGTCGTAGCTCCGCCCGCGAGAGACTGGTCGCCGCGTACGCCGCGAGAACGACCGCGCCGATATCGAAGCGGACCGCCACAAAGAACAGCGGCGGAAGGTGCGCCAACCCGGCCTTCGCCGCGACGAAGGTCCCGCCAAAGAGGACGGCCGAGACGAGAAACAGCGCGCCGGTTCGCCGCGAGAACACGCTATCGCAACACCTCGATTACTGCTTCGAACGATTGCTCGATACGTATGGAGGAATCCGACATACTAGTTTGAAGGGGCCGAACACATATAACGAAAATCGTAAAAAATTCCATGACGGGAAACGGATGCCCGCAGCGACAGCGATGCACAGCGTGAAATCATTTCGGGGAGCGAAGACGGTTTATCTTGCCGCCCGATGTATCGCGTATGGAGGCCCCGCTCGAGGAGATGGAGTTCTTGGCCCGCTCGAAAAACCGGGTCGAGGTGCTGCAGTTGGTGGCTGCCGAGCCACACAGCCGCCGGCGCCTCGCCGAGGCCACCGGGGCCTCACAGGCGACGCTGGGGCGGATCCTCCAAGACTTTGCCGACCGATCGTGGGTCGAACGCGACGGCGGCGCGTACGTCGCCACGGCTACCGGGGCGTTGGTCGCCGACGGCGTCGCCGACCTGTTGTCGATCCTCGAAACCGAGGCCAAACTGCGCGACGTCGTGGCGTATCTCCCGACGGACGCGATGGGGTTCGACCTCCGTCGGCTCGCCGACGCGACGGTTACTGTTCCGAGTCGGACGCGCCCGAGTGCGCCGTTGCAGCGCGTGCTCGAGGCGATGGACGATGCCGACAGCCTGCAGGCGTTTTCACACACCCTCAACGAACAGAGCCTGTCGACGGTCCGGACGCGCGTGGAGGCGGGCGAACAGGCGTTCGAGGCCGTTCTCTCGAAAAGCGCCATCCGCGCGCTTGCAGCCGACGAGCGCCTCTGGGACCGGCTGCGGACGCTGGCCGACGCCGAAGGTGCCGAGATCCGCGTTCGCGAGGAAAAAATACCCTTGGCGGTGCTGGTCGCCGACGGGACGGTGTACCTGCTCGTGCGCGACGACGCGGGGCTCTTACAGGCTTCGTTGCACACCGACGACGAGGGCATCCGCACGTGGGCCACAGAGACGTTCGAGCGCTACTGGGAGACGGCTGCCCCCTTCGATCCCGCGGTGTTCGAGAGCTAACAGCAGGCAGACAGCCGCACGTCTGCACATAACGACGAGAGCGGCTTTGAGTCGTAGGAGAATTAGGGAGGTCCGTGATGACGGGACGCGGAGCGTCCCGAACCACTCGCCACAACGGGCACTCAACTAGGCTGTTTTGATATCTCTTTGCTCAACCGCGGGGGTACTCTCGACCTGACAAATTCATGCTTGCTATCCAGAGCAGTGAGTGTCACCCCAAGTGGTTCAACGGCCGCCGTGGCTATACTTAGACGAGTCACGCCGTCGAGTCAGTTTTACCAGATGAAATCTATCGAACAGTTATGTGAATTTCACGCATTTGATCGTTCGTACTGGTACATCATGACCGATACACCATTCGAATACGCAAGTCGACGAACGGTACTTAGATCGATCGGGGCGGGGGCCACCGGAGCCGCCGGCATAACGGGTACCGCGTCGGCGAAGCGTGGAAACGGCGGCAACAAAGGAGGTAAGCGACCGCTTGAGGAGACATCGAGTCTCGTTGCGGCGTTGAACTACCGTGGAACTGGAACGACGTTCGAGGGGTTCGCTGATGACCCCGCAGATGCGAACTTCGACCCCGGCCAGGAGTTCGATACGACGAACCCGGAGGTCGTCGGCGACGGCCGATTGATCCACTACCAGCTTCCGTTCGGCACGCACAAACCGTATGTTCTGCATCACGAAGGCGACGGCCGATATACGCCACGCGGCGCGGTGACGAACTTCGAAACCGATGGATCGGCCCCGCCGGGTCTTCCGCCGGGGCGGTATCGAGCGACGGTCCGCGAAGAGGTCAACCTGTACGAGAAAGAGGGATACTTCGATTGGTCTGCGACCCGCGTCGACTTCTTCGACCGCCCCGGGATGGAATACGTTACATCTACGCTCATTATCCTCTGGGACGAGGACGCCGAGGAAAACGACGATCCGTCGGTCAGGACCGATGATCCCACCCCAGGGAAGGATACGCCCGAGTTCTCCGAGGACATCCTCGGCGATGTCTACGAGGAGATCAAGACAGCCGCGGAAGAGCTAATCGACGCGGGTGTTTCCACTCCTGGCGGGACCTGATCGTCCGAAGCCCGCGGCAAAGTACTGTCGTTGCTCACTCGGCGCTCCCGATGCGGCGAAACGGACTCCGTGTGACGGCTTCCCTGCGTTCTAAGTGCCGGGGACGCCTAGCCGACGATACGGAATCAGTCTTGATCGATAGTGAGCCGATCGGGTCGTGGCTCGCCGGTCACGCCTATCATACAGTTGTCGACGGTGACGACAAGAGAGACAAATCGGCGGGGACGGCCCAGAGACCGGGATAGCGAGGCTCCGCTTTCTCAAATCGCCTGCGGCACCGTCGCGGATGTTGAGTCGGCTACGCCGCTTCACCCGCGATGTGCGACGGTGCCGGTGGCCGGGCACCGCTAGAGCAGATCCTCCGCACGCAACCCCTCGATCAGGTCGTCAACGAGGGCTTCCGGCGTTACGTACGGGAAATCTTGGTGATGATACAGCTTCGCCGCGATGGTTGCGACAGACATCGAAAACTCACCGGTTTCAAACCGAGTCAACATGCCACGTGGCAGCGCGGCGACGATCTCGCCGCGGCTTTCGACTGGGTATTCGGCTGACTCTACCGCTGTATGGAACTGTTCTCTGAGTTCGGTCTCAATATCGTTCATGTTCTCTCCTCGGTCCGCGTTTCGACTCCCGTTAGCTCGATCCGTGCCCCGCCGTCTTCTCCATCCGTTATCGATATCGTCCACCCGTGTGCCTCGGCGATCTCCCTGCAGATCGTCAACCCGAGCCCGACGCCGCCCTCGCCGCTCGAGTAGTTGGACTCGAACGCCACGTCACGATCCGACGCCGGGATCCCCGGCCCGTCGTCGGCGACGTAGAACCCGTTCTCGAGCGTCCCGACACGAACCGTCAGCGACGCGTCGTCCGCATGGTGATCCTCACCGGTTGTTCGACGGCCCGTGGAGCCGTGCTCGAGACTGTTCCGAAAGAGATTCTCGAAAAGCGTTTTGAGGCGGTCCGGATCGGCCCGGATTACCGTACTCCCCTCTTCGTGGAGCTCAGCGTCCGCCGTCGCGACGTTCGCCCACGAGTCGCCGGCGATCTCCGATAGTTCGACGGATTCGACTTCGTCGATGACCTTCCCGCTACGCGCCCACGCCAGGGTCCCGTCGATTATCTCCTCCATCCGGTCGGCAGCCGTCTCGATCGCTTCGAGGTGTTCGCTCTCGCACTCCGCTCTTGCGAGTTCGTTTCGTGCCACAACGACGCTCAGCGGGCTCCGGAGGTCGTGGGAGATGAACCCCATGAACTTCTCAAGTCGTTCGTTCTGTCGTTGTAGCTCCTGCGCGTGCCGTTTCCGATCGGTGATCTCCCGAGTATGGACGATGAAGCCATCGATAACCGGATCATCGACCATGTTCCGGGCGTGGTTTTCGAGCCAGACCCAGTCTTTCCGCGAGTGGTCGAACCGGAACTCGACCGAGGAGATCCGGTTGGGATCCTCTATCGCGCGGCTGAACTGCTCGATGGCCTCCTGTCGGTCTTCCGGATGGATGTAGTCGAACCCGATATCGCCGATAAGATCGGCCGGCTCGTAGCCGAGAATCCGGTCCGAGGACGGCGAAAGATACTGCCATTCCCCGGTCTCGTCGACGATCTGGACCACGTCGGTCGAGTGTTTTGCGAGTTTTCGGAACTTCTGCTGCGTCTGCTCTATCTTCTGTTCGGTTCGGTACTGCGTCACAGCGTTTATGATACGATTCGCGAGTACGGTGTAGTGTTCGACGTTTCCCTCTTTTTGTAAGTAGCCGGTAACCCCCGATGCGATCGCCTCGCTCGCGATCTCTTCGCTTCCTTTCCCCGTAAACAGGATGAACGGCAGCTCAGGGTTCTCATCCCGGACGGCCTCCAGAAACTCCAACCCGTCCATCCTCGGCATATCGTAGTCCGAGACGACACAGTCGAACGATTCCTCCCGAAGCCGTTCAATGGCCTGCTCCGGAGCTACTTCGGTGGTACAGTCGAACTGATCGTGTTCGCGACACAAAAACTCAGCAGCCATTTCGGCCAGTGCCGGATCGTCGTCAACGTGGAGAATACGAATCGGCCCCTCCTTGCCCAATGCCACGTCTCCACGGGAGCTCATCGTCACTGTGGTGGGGTCGCCCGAGACAGTTTCCAACGGGCACATCGCTCCGCCCGAAACGCTCGGTCGTTCATTTTATTTCATTCCTCGACTCTCTTGATGGTATTCGAAGACCGTCGACATCCCTTCGACGAGTGCATCGAGGTCGACCGACTCCGCGTCCGGCGTTTCGGCGCGGAGCTTCTCGAAGCGTTCGTGCCACTCCGACTCAAGCCGTGACTCCATGTCGTGGTCGGCGATCGCTTCGACGTACCGCTTGGCTTCCGCTTCGGAGGGTGTCTCGGGGAGCTCGGCTGGATCGAAAAGCCCCGTTTCGAGCGCAGCGACGACAACGCCGGAAGAGTAGTCCCCTTCTTTGATTTCTCGTTCCCACGTCGTCACCCAGTTGCCGATCCGGGCCAGCCGTTGGAGTTCGCCGAGCGTCTCCCGGAGCGCCGCGAGGTCAGCGCGATCGAACTCAGGCGCATGCATTAGATCAACATTGGCGTACGGGTACATAATCATGTTGTGCGTTCCGTACCGATACGACTCCGCGAGGTTCGCCGCGCTCGGGTTGTTCCCGACGAGCCACGTGTAATCCATCGCGTTGAGCGCTTGCCGAACGTCGTATCTGAGAACGTCGAGAAACTCCGGTCCCCGTGGCGCGTCGTGTAGCGGCGCCTCGAAGGCGGTCCACAGTCGCTCGGCGAGTTTGACCGTGTCAGTATCAACGTCGGAACGGCTCGTGTCAACCGTCTGGTGTGGAAACGGGACGTTTCGCGCCTGTTCGAAGGTGGCTTTGTCGCCGTCGTGTTCGGCGACATCGTCGAGCAACGTGATGAACAGGGTAAGGATCGTCTTTTGTTCTCTGACGACCGGGTGGTAGGAGTCGGCGACACAGGGGAGCCGAAACGACGGGAGCAACGAGTAGATCCATCGCCAGACAAATTCGTCACGGACCCCGATGAGGCGGTCGTACTCCGCCGATAGCTCAGTTACGCGTTCAGGGAGCTGTGTGGTCGTGACCGAATTATAGAAGCTGTGTTGTGTGGATTGCATCCGATTGATGGATCATAGCCTACTTAAATAACGGCTCGATCGATATCGAATTGTCACACGAAGAAAAGATTTTTACTCGTAAACTGAGACGAATGTTTTCCGTTCGCCTAGCCGTGTTCTGGAACGACTTTATTGGTTCCGAGCCAGTTTTCTCAACGCCCTTCCGGATGGGTACTTTCGTCGTGTATATTCGTCCGTGGCCGGACGGTCTGTCTGTTCCGCCTCTTATCAGGGTGGCGCTCGGCTTGTCTCCACGGTGTTCACGCCGTCGCGAGCGTGAGGCCGATGACCGCGGGGACGAGGGCCGTGAGATAGACCGCGGCGGAGGCGGCCCAATCGCGAGCGGTACCGCGCCGACGCGCCTGATCGAGACCGGGCGCCCGCGGTAGCGGGACGACGACGAAGAACGCGACCATCAGAACGTACAGTACGAGCGTCGTCGCCGCGACCGACAGCGCGGAGGCGCCGCCCAGAAGCGTTTCGGCGAGCAGCGAGAAATACACGAACAGGAGCCCGGTGCCCAATCCGGCGGCATAGTGGGCAACAGCGGCGAGGCGGGCTGGCGCGTCATCGGGGTGGGTCCGCGTCAACACGCCGGCGGCGACCCGCGGCGGAGTCGCTCCCTCCGGAAGCCGCGCCATCGCTTGATCCATCACGACGAGGGCGGCGACGGCGGCGACGAGGCCGATCGGAAAGCGAGCCACCACGGGAGCCGATGAGAGCCCGCTGAGGGTCATACCGACCGATGGCGCTGATAGGGTATGAAAACGCCGATCCAGGGCCGACGCCCGGTCCGACGCGAGACGCCACGGGCGCTTACTCTCGCCCGCACTCGTGAAGATTCTCGAGGATTTCAGGATCGGTCCGGAACTTCAGGACGTTCGTCATTAGCGAGTTGCGGATGTTGTCGACGACGGCGCCGTAGCGCTTGTAGAACTCGTGGATCCACTGCGATTGGGCCTCCCGGTCGGTGAACATCATCACCGATTTCCACTGGTACTCGCCGTCCGAGAGGAAATACAACAGTGTGTTGTGCGAATCTCGGACAAATTCCATCGCATCGCGCCACCCCGACTCGAAGTGTTCGGGGTTGAACTTGAATTCGAAGAGTGCGAAATAGAAGTACTCCTCGTTGGGAATAATCGCCTCCCGAAAGACGCCCTCCTCACGCATCGCCCGGATCGACTCGGAGACGGTGACGTGGGAGACATCGATGTCGTGTTTCTCCTCGAGTATCTCGGCGAGCTCCCGCGAGGAGAGCTGCGAATCCCTCGAGAGCTCGCGTAACACCAATACATCGCGTTCCTTGAATTCCCAATCCGGTGGGTCACGTGAAGGCATAGCTCATATCATACCCGCCCGGGTACTGTCAGTTTCGGTACCGGGCTCAGGGGCATGGAGCAGGGTACTCGCCGCGGGAAGCAGGCAAGAGAATCAGCTTTGGAGTCGGCTCAGGGCCTAAATCGGGTGATGTCGATCTCCGGATCCGGCTCGTAGACGTAGCAGATGTCGCCGTCCGGGACGTAGTACCCGCGGCGCTCGACGTCCTCGAGGACGCGCTCGTCGGTGTCGATCGCGATGTCGACGAGGCCATCGAGCGTGTCGACCTGGACGGGGGCGCGGTCGTCGGTCAACCCGCCGACCGAACCGCCGGAGATCCAGTCGTCGAGGTCCTCGCGACGGTCCGCGAAGTTGAGGCTGCGACGCTCGGCGTCCGTGACCTCGAAGACATCGCGGTAGGAGGCGGCGGCGAAGCCGGCGAGGCCGAGCAGGCCGACGAGCAGGAGTGCTGGGCCGCCGGCGCGTCTCGGGAGCCCGTAGGTTTGCTCGGTCGTGAACGATCGGGTGCGCTGGCCGGTTTCGCTCGCGGGGCCGGGCGTCTCGACGGTATACGTTCCGCCGCCGGGCTCAAGCGTGAGCGCGTGGGTCAACTGGTACGACTCGCTCCCGCCCGCGATTTCGCCCGTCGCACTGACGGCGGTTCGGACCCGAACTTCCGTCGTGCCGGGGGAGGCCCCAAGCTCCGACTGTATGGTCTCGATCTCCGCGGCAACCGCCGAGACGTTCACCGAGGTCGTCGACGTCACCGTCTCGCCCGGGGTGACTGTCCCGGAGAACGTGTCGAGACGTTCCTCCTGTCGCCAGAACTCAGTACGCTCACCGTCCCCGCCGCCATCGTCGACGGATCTGATCACGAGCGTCGTCTCACCCTCAACGTCCAACTCGCCGTCAGCACCGCTAAAGCCGTATGCGAAGTCAGTGTCGAGGATCGGCGCAATTCGCGTGTAGTACACCGAGCGATCCGAAAGCGTTGAGCCGAGGGGGAACACCGCGGTCCCGTTCGTAATCGTGGCGCTGTGGGTATACTCCCCGGTTGTCTCCCACTCGGCGACGACCTCCTCGCGAGTTTCGGTCCCCGGATCGACGTGGGTCGTGTAGATCAGGCCGCCACCGGCCAGCGTGAGAGCGACGAGTACCGCGACGACGGCGATGGCGTACTCGTCGGCGACCATCCGAAGTTTCAACTCAAATCGGCCGCCCATTTCGTAAGTGATTCCGGAGAGATGAAATAAAAGCGTTGTGAGTCCCTCATAGCCATGAATCCCGGTCGGATTCGCGGATTCGGACGGGTTTCGTGCCGGCGATCACGAAGCCGAGCAGAAGAATCCCCCCGCCCATCGTGGCGCTAACTGCGAAAATGGGCAGCCAGGGGTGGAGACTGTACAACCCGGCGATGACAGGCTCGGGAAGCACCGCGAAGTACCGGTACTCCTGAACGTACTGGGGGTAAAACCCCGTCTCGGGGGGCGCCTGCAGCGTCACCGTGACGTTGTGCTGAGCGCCACGATCCATGCGGATCGGCCCCCGGTCGGCCTCGACGTTTGCGCTCGCCGAGGAGTAGAACGCGTAAACGGGGAGTTGTCCGGCGTTCAATGCGGGGTAGGTCACGTTGCTCGATTCCCCGACCGGGACCGTGGTCGGGTCCTCGGAGTCGAACTCGGCACTTATCATCCCGTACTCTTGAGTGTTCGACATCGCGACCATCGTCCCGCCGGAGACGAGCGTAATAAAAAGCGCCATCGCGAGCACCAGCCGGCGCGGGTCGTAGACCCCCTCGCGGTTTCGCCCCCGATCGCGCTCGCGGCCCGAACGCTGGCGGTCGTCCTCGAAGAGCATCCCGTAGAGGAGGACGGCCGCACCCAACCCGGCGATGAGCAACGCGATCCCTTGCGTACCGAGGAACAGCCGGGTTCCGGACACACTCGCGAGTTGCCGTTGGACCGACTCGACGACGCCCCCGATCGCGGTGGAGGCAGTTCCCAACTCCGGAATGACGAGCACCTCACCGTTTACCTGGAGCGCGGTGGCGACGATCTGGCCCTCGGTGACGGGCGGTTCGTCGCCGTCCTGATCGGTGAAGGGGTTGGCGTCGCCTTGGGTGACGTACCCCGCCTCGGTCTCGCCGACGACGCGGTGGGTCGTCAGCCCGCCGCCGTTGAGCTGTTGGGCGTTGAACACGACGACATCACCCTGTTCGATCTCGCCGGAGGCCGCGGCGGGGACCGCCACAAACCCGTCGCCGGGGTCGAGCGTCGGCTCCATGCTTCCCGTCTCGACGAAGCTCAACAGGATCGGCTGGCCGAGATATGCGCCAACGAGCAGCGACACTAAGACGACGATCAACAGCACCTGAAGGAGCTGCCCACCCCGCTTTCGCCACCCCATTTCGTCCGGCGATCGGAGCGGGGCAGGGTTAAATCCCCCGGCGTACTCCGGAGAAATCAATCGCAACGGCGGTTGGCTGACTCGGTGAACTACCCTACCCTACCCTACTCGCTCACGGCTGGCGCCGTTCGCTCCTTGAGGGTAGGGCTTCCTGCTTCCACGACGCGCTTTGCAGACACAGGTGTATCCACAGGGAGCGCAGTCTCCACAGGCGTTAACGAGAGCGAAGCTCTCGTTCGCACATCAGAATCGCTCTGCGATTCTGAGGACGTTCCTTCGGAGCATCCCACTCCTACGTCTTCGAGGCCGCGAAAAAGAATGTTCCACGCCGCATTCGCGTCCCTGTCCGCCTCAAACCCGCAGGCGGGACAGGAGTGTTCACGGACCCACAACGGCTTCTCCGTCGAAACGCCGCACGACGCGCACTCCTTGGTCGTCCCTCTCGGGTTGACCGCGACGAAGTGCGTTCCCTCTCGCTCACACTTGTATTCGAGCAATGAGAGGAACGTCCGCCACGCGGCAGACGCCGTGTTGCGGCTGTTCGACGGACTTTCCATCATCCCCTTCACGTTCAGGTCTTCAACCGCTACGAGGTCGTACTCCCGAGCGTAGTACGCCGAGAGTTTGTGCAAGAAGTCGTGGCGCTTCCGTCGGAGGTCGGCGTGACACTCCGCCACGCGCCGCCGTTGCTTCTCGTAGTTGTTCGACCCGTGCTGTTTGCGCGAGAGCTTCCGTTGCTCGCGCTCCAAGCGTTCGCGCTCGTCCGAGAGGTCGAGCGATTCGACCGCCGTGCCGTCGGTGTCGTGGGCGTACTTGAGAATCCCCACGTCGATACCGACGCACTTCTCGGGGTTCTCAGGCGGTTCGGGTGGTTCACGGTCCATTTCGACGCCGAACGTGGCGAACCACTCGCCCGTCGGTTCCTTCTTGACCGTGACCTGCTTGAGTTTCGCGTCCTCGGGGATGGCGCGGTGGAGTCGTATCGGTATGTCCGCGAGTTTCGAGAGTGACAGCACAGTCTGACCGCCCTTTTTGTCGAGCTTGAAGCCAGACTGACTGTACGTGAAACTGCGGAATTCCCGTGGCGGCTTCCACTTGAGTTGGCTGACGCCGTAACCGTTCTCCTTGAGTTTGGAGAGTCCTTTGAGGTTGTCGAACAGGCGTTCCACGACGGTTTGGAGAACCTTTGAGTACACGTCCGAGAGGCCGTCCCACCACTTCTTGAGGTCGGGTAGCTCCGACCGTAGCGTGGTCATGGACGGCAGTTCACCGTGTTCGTCTTGGTACTCGTTGAGGCGATAGAGCGTGTGGTTGTACAGTTGCCTACAAATGTCTCGGTGGCGGTCCAACTCCTCACGGTGGGCGTCGGACGGCTTGAGACGGTACTTGTAGGCGTAGTACATGACTCTCTACTCGCGTTGGTTCTCGACGTACTGTTTCAGCACATCCAGTGGCACCTGCCCCGTCGAGATGAGACAGTACGAGTCGTTCCAGAACGAGTCGCCCCACAGTTCGGTCTTCAGTTCGTCCGCGTACTCGTTGCGGATACGGCGGGCGGTCGCGCCCTTGACCGTGTTGATGAACCTCACGAGGTCTGTGGTTGGTTTCGCTCGGAAGAGGATGTGTACGTGGTCGTCCTCGCCGTCGAGGTTCGTCAATTCGACACCGTAGTTGTCCGTGAACCCGCTGATGACCTCGTGAATGAATTGGGTTCGCTCCTCGGTTAGCACTCCGCGCCGATACTTCGTGGTGAGTATCAGGTGGTAGTGCAGGGAATACGTCGAGTGCGCTCCCGTGTCGAGGTCGTACTCCATTGGGTTCGGTTAATATTATGCTACCCTACTGCAAAAACGTTGCGATTGCGTGGGCCTGTGGGCCTGCCACTGAATCGTGTATGAGAACTGTGCGGCGTTGACGAGACGCGGAGCGTTTCGTCCGCGCACAAGAGCTTCGCTCTTGTGAACGCTGTATCCCCTCTCTGCTCGCGCCCTCCCTTCGGTCGGCGCTCGCTGAGGAAGGGGGCTTAGCGCCTACTTTCAGCTAAATCGTTCACCGTCGACGCCGCGAAACCCGCTCCTCGGCGGTCTCGCTCGTGACGACCTCGTACAGGATAGCCCGGCCGGCGCGGGACCGCGTCGGGTCGGCGTCCGGATCGGCGGCCCCGAGGTCTTTCGGCCGCAGCACCCGGCCGAGCCGTTGGGTGAACTCCCGCTCGGAACCGCTGCCCGAGAGCACGACAGCGACGTTCGCGTCGGGCACGTCGACGCCCTCGTCGAGGACGTTCGCGGCGACGACGCGGGAGTACGCCCCGCGGCGGAACCGATCGAGGATCTCACGGCGCTCGTCGGCCGGCGTCTCGTTCGTGATCGGCGGGATCAGAAACCGCGAGGCGAGTTCGTAGACGAGGTCGGTGTAGGCGGTGAAGACGATGATCCGATCCTCGCGGTGGCGACCGAGGATGTCGGCTAGCACCTCGACCTTCCGGTCGGCGTTCATCATTACTTTGCGGGCGCGCTGTTTGGCGAGCAGCGCCTCGCGGGCCTCGGGGTCCGATCCCGAGCGCTTGACGAGTTCCTGGTAGTCGCTGCCCGAACGGAGTTGAATCCCCGAACGCGCGAGATAGTCCGTGAACGTCCCCTGATGGGCCTCATAGGTCTCCCGTTCTTCGGCCGTCAACTCGACTTCGATCCGCTTGATATCGTAGTCGGCGAGATGTTCGCCCGCCAGGTCGTCGGCCGAACGCCGGTAGACAACAGGGCCGAGAAGCTCCTCGATCACCTCGTGAGCGCCGTCGGGGCGCTCGAACGTCGCGGTGAGGCCGAGTCGGGCGGGGGCGGCCGAGAGCCGCGCGATATCGCGGTACCCCTCGCCGCCGAGGTGGTGTACCTCGTCGAAGACGACCAAGCCGAACCGGTCGCCGATCCCGTCGGCCCGGAGGTACGCCGAGTCGTAGGTGGCGACCGTGATCGGTTCGAGGCGCTGGTCGCCGCCGCCGAGGCGGCCGATGTCGGTCGTGTCACCGAACTCTGATTCGAGTTCGCCGGCCCACTGCTCGAGCAGGTCGATCGTCGGTACGACGACGAGCGTCGGGGTGTCGAGCGCTGCGATCGCGCCGATCGCGACGACGGTTTTGCCGCTGCCGGTCGGCAACTCGATCACGCCGCGGTCGCCGGCGTCGCGCCAATTCTCGAGCGCTTCGGTCTGATACCCTCGGAGGTCGTAGGCCGTCGAGAGGGGTTCGAGGTCGAACCGATCGAAGACGCGGTCGTCAGCCCGGAGCCCTCGATCCGCGCAGATCCGGCGTAGGAAGGGGTACCGGTGGGCAGGCGCGCGGTGGGTTTTCGAACGGGGGTCGGCCTCGACGAACGACAGGCGGGCGACATCGTCGGGGGCGTCCTCGATCCGGATCGTCCCCTCGTCGTACCGAAGCGTGACCACACCGGGAGGTGGACGGTGAAACGGCTTAACTCCACGGGGCTTCGGGAACGTTGCCGTCGGTGCGAGGTTCGAACGCACTCCTTTGGATTCAGCGTGGGGGTTTATATCGTGTGATGCTCCAGTTCTGGAACGGGGACTCACTCCTGGGATATCCATGAGCACGAACTTTAGCGGATTCGTCGGTGAGGTTCAGCACCGGATCGATGCCGGGAATCAGGCGGACGCAGTCCGGACGACGCGAGCCGTTCTTACGACCCTCGGAGAGCGGGTCGTGGAAGGTGGCGCAACCGACATCGCGGGCCCACTCCCGATGGAAATAGATCGGTACCTGTTGGCCGCAGAGCACGGACACACGTACGATTACGACGCGTTCATACAGCGTGTCGTCGATCGGCTGAACTACGCCGATCTGGATCTGGAAACCGGATACGGCCGTCCATCCCAGATCGAACCGGGGGAAGCGGTTTACCGGGCGAAAGCCGTCGTTGCACTTCTCACGGAGACGGTGCCGGGTGGAAAGATAGCCCACGTCGAAGCGCAACTACCCGAGGAGTTCGACGAACTCTTCGAGTTCGCCGAAGCCGAGACGAAACCGTGGGCGGCTGACCCGGGTTAGCGACTTCTCCGTCGCGGCGTTTCTCAACCCTTATTGTCGCCGACGGGTACATTCAGACATGAGCGACGAGCAGGCGAACGCCGTCAATGCGGGCGACGACGGCGCGGAGCCGTCGGCGGACCCGGGCGGAATCGAGGGGGAACCGAACGGAGCAAACGGGGAACCGGACGACGCCTCCGGCGAGGCCGACGGACCGCCGATCGGAGCGATCACAGAGCGCGTCGACGGCGAGGCTCCCGAAGCGGTCGCCGAGGAGATTGCGACGCTCCGCGAGGAAGTCGCCGCCCTCGAACGCGAGCGAGAGGATCTTGCGTCCCGACTCAAGCGCAAGCAGGCGGAGTTCCAGAACTATAAGAAGCGACAAAAGCGGCGCCGTGAGCAGGAACAGGCCCGCGCAACCGAGGACCTCGTCACTGACTTGCTTGCAGTCCGCGACAACCTCTCTCGGGCGCTCGAACAGGATGCCGACGCGAACATCCGCGAGGGCGTCGAGGCGACGTTCCGGAGCCTCGAAGATGTCCTCGCCGGCGAAGGCGTCGAACCAATCGAACCCGATCCGGGGACCGAGACGGACCCGAAGCGCCACGAGGTGTTGCTCCGCGTCGAGAGCGACGAACCCGAAGGGACCGTAGCCGACCTCCACCGACCCGGCTACGAGATGGCCGACAAGGTACTGCGAGCGGCACAGGTGACGGTATCGGAAGGGCCCGGCGAGGACGACAGCGACGGACAGGACGATGTCGGTAGGGATGACGGTGGCGACGCCGGGGGAAGCAACGACGCTGAAGACGACGACGCTGACGGTGGCGACGGACACGCCGCAAACGGACGGGACGAATAGCGGTTCTGTTTATATCTCCCGGTCGTGGAAACAGCCGATTCGAAAAACCGCACGACGGGGCGGCCGTCAGTGGGCGTTCGATTCGTCGCGTCTAGCAACTTTTAACCGGTTCAGACCGGTAGTTACGCTCAACATGGCGAGCAACAAGATCCTCGGTATCGACCTCGGTACCACCAACTCCGCGTTCGCAGTGATGGAAGGTGGCGATCCCGAGATCATCGTCAACGGCGAGGGCGAACGGACGACGCCGTCGATCGTCGCGTTCAGCGACGACGGCGAGCGGCTCGTCGGGAAGCCGGCGAAGAATCAGGCCGTCCAGAACCCTGAGGACACGATCGCCTCGATCAAGCGCCACATGGGCGAGGACGATTACACCGTCGAGGCCGACGGCGAGGAGTACACGCCCGAGCAGATCTCGGCGATGATCCTCCAAAAGATCAAACGCGACGCCGAGGAGTACCTCGGCGACGAAGTCGAAAAGGCGGTCATCACCGTCCCGGCGTACTTCAACGATCGCCAGCGGCAGGCGACGAAGGACGCCGGCGAGATCGCGGGCTTCGAGGTCGAACGCATCGTCAACGAGCCGACGGCGGCCGCGATGGCATATGGGCTCGACGACGACTCGGATCAGACGGTCCTCGTTTACGATCTCGGAGGAGGCACCTTCGACGTCTCGATCCTCGACCTCGGCGGCGGCGTCTACGAGGTCGTCGCGACGAACGGAGACAACGACCTCGGCGGCGACGACTGGGACGAGGCGATCATCGACTACCTCGCCGACTCCTTCGCCGAGGAGCACGGGATCGACCTGCGCGAGGACCGCCAGGCCCTCCAGCGGCTGACTGAGGCCGCCGAAGAGGCCAAGATCGAACTCTCTTCGCGGAAGGAGACGACGATCAACCTCCCGTTCATCGCCGCAACGGACGAGGGGCCGCTCAACCTCGAGGAGAAGCTCTCGCGGGCGAAGTTCGAGTCGCTCACCTCGGATCTCCTCGAACGCACCGTCGCGCCGACCGAGCAAGCGCTCTCGGACGCCGGCTACTCGAAGGGTGACATCGACGAGGTGATTCTCGTCGGCGGATCGACTCGGATGCCGCAGGTCCAGGGGAAGGTCGAAGACCTCACCGGCCAAGAGCCGAAAAAGAACGTCAACCCCGACGAGGTCGTCGCGCTGGGCGCGGCGATCCAGGGCGGCGTCCTCGCGGGCGATGTCGACGACATCGTGTTGCTCGACGTGACGCCGCTCAGCCTCGGCATCGAGGTCAAGGGCGGCCTCTTCGAGCGACTCATAGACAAGAACACCACGATCCCGACGGAGGCCTCGAAGGTGTTCACGACGGCGGCACCGAACCAGACCTCGGTCAACATCCGCGTCTTCCAGGGCGAGCGTGAGATCGCCGATGAGAACGAACTGCTCGGCGCGTTCCAACTGACCGGCATTCCGCCGGCCCCGGCCGGAACGCCACAGATCGAAGTTTCCTTTGACATCGACGAAAACGGCATCGTCAACGTCTCCGCCGAGGACCAAGGCTCCGGCAACAGCGAGGATATCACCATCGAGGGCGGCGCTGGCCTCTCCGAGGAGGAGATCGAACAGATGCAAGAGGAGGCTGAGGAGCACGCCGAGGAAGACGAGAAGCGCCGCGAGCGCATCGAGGCCCGCAACGACGCCGAGTCGACGATCCAGCGCGCAGAGACCCTGCTTGAGGAGAACGAAGAGGAGATCGACGACGAAATCCGCGCCGACATCGAGGACTCGATCGAGGACCTCGAAGCCGTCGTCGAGGACGAGGAGGCCACGACCGAGGCGCTCACCGAGGCCACCGAGGCGCTCGCCGACGAGCTCCAAGAGATCGGCAAGCAGATGTACCAACAACAGGCTGCAGGGGCCGAAGGCGCCGGTGCCGGCGGTATGGGTGGCGCCGGCGGCATGGGCGGCATGGGCGGCCCCGGTGGCCCCGGCGGTATGGGTGGCGCCGGCCCAGGTGGTGCCGGTGGCCCCGACGCCGATGGCGAGGAGTTCGTCGACGCGGACTTCGAGGATGTCGACGAGGACGAAGACGAGGAGTAACTACCTCTCGATCAATACAGCGCACCCCCGGGCGGGACGTGCCGCTCCGGCGTGACGAGCACCGGGGTACCGTCCTCGCCGGGGACGCCGATCGTCAGCGCCTCGGATTCGAACCCTGCGATCCGGACCGATCCGAGATCAGTCACACAGAGGACCTGCGTCCCGACGAGTTCGTCGGGCTCATATCGATACCCCAGCTGTGCAGCCGACTGGCGCGACTCGTCGCCGAGGTCGAGCCACAGTTTCACCATCGCCGGTTTCTCGGCTGCCTCGAACGATTCGGCGTCCGTAACGTCTGCGACCCGGATCGTCGCGTCGAAGGGTGTCTCGACCATGCGCACCGTTATTGCGGGGACCACAAAAATCTCCGAGGAGCCCCGGTTGACGGGCGCTGTATATAAGCTAACGAGCCGTGGGTTCAGTTATCATATATGAAATAAAACTGACAAAACGGAGGAAAACACACGAGCAGTGTGTAACTGAATGCGTTGCCGACCCGCCGCCCTGACGGTTTCGCTCCGTCGCCGCCCCGATGGCTTCACTCCGTCTCGTCGGGATCGTCACTGCCGAGACGTTCCACGAGCCACACCAAGACCAGTATGGGAATGGCCGGCGCTAAAAGCACCATCGCACCGAGGGCGATGACGAGGTCAAGTATCTTGTTACCGGTTGAGGTTCCCTTCGGCGTAATCGGGGTGACGGTGTCGGGCATATATGAGGGTACGTTCCCGACGGTATAAATAGCGTTGCGGATTCCCGGGCGGTCGTGGGGTGTCGCGGCGACGTCGAACCTCACACCGGCGACGACGGGATGGGGACGACCGCCGTTTCGTGTCCGCGACCCGTTCTTTTCAAGTAGCTCAATCGTTTAGACACGACAACGAATGAGCGAGGACTTCTACTCGGCACTCGGTGTCTCCCGGGACGCGGACGAGGACGAGATCAAACAGGCGTATCGGAAGAAAGCCGCCGAGTACCACCCGGACGTCTCCGACGAGCCGGACGCCGAAGAGAAGTTCAAGACGGTGAAGAAGGCGAAGGAGGTACTCTTGGACGACGAGAAGCGCCAGATGTACGACCAGATGGGCCACGAGCGTTTCGTGGAGGCGGAAAAGCGCGGCGCGACCGACACCGACCGCGGCGCCGGCGGCATGGGCGGTATGGGCGGTGCTGGCGGTATGGGTGGCGCCGGCGGCATGGGCGGCATGAACGACATCTTCGAGCAGTTTTTCGGCGGTGGCGGTTCCCGCTCGCGGTCTGGTCCCCAGCAGGGCTCGGACCTCAAGACGCGGCTTCGGGTCGATCTTGAGGACGCCCACGAGGGCGTCACGAAACAGTTGACCATCACCCGTCCCGAGCGCTGTCCGAACTGCGACGGCGCTGGACATCCTCCTGACGCGGACGCGCGGACCTGTTCGGCCTGCAACGGCCAAGGTCAGCGGACGACGGTGCGGCAGACGCCGCTCGGGCGCGTCCAACAGACCGAGACCTGCCCGGAGTGCGAGGGCGAAGGGACGATTTACTCCGAGACGTGTTCGACGTGTCGCGGCGACGGGCAGGTCAGAAACGAGGCCACCCTCCAGGTCGAGGTGCCGGCTGGCATCCGAGACGGCCAAACCCTCCGGATGGAGCGGGAGGGCGCCCCCGGCGAGAACGGCGGTCCAAACGGCGACCTGCTGGTCGAAATCCGGGTCAGGGACCACGACCGCTTCGAGCGCGACGGCGACGACCTGCGGACCCGCCAGCCGATCTCGTTCACGCAGGCGGTGTTCGGCGACACCGTCGAGGTGCCGACGCTGGACGGTACTGTCGAGATGGACGTCCCGGCGGGCACCCAAAGCGGCGAGACGTTCCGGCTGCGGAACAAGGGGATGCCCCGGTTGCAGCGCCGCGGCCACGGCGACATGTACGTCCAAGTCCGGATCGTCACGCCCGAGGACCTCAACGAGGAACAGCGCGAGGCTCTGGAAGCGTTCGCCGAGGCCGGCGGCGAGGACATCGACGTCGAGCAGGGCTTCTTCGAGAAGCTGAAACAGAGCTTCTGAACGGGGTGATCGCGGCCTCAGGCCGGTCTGTCCGGTTCGGCCAGCAGGTCAGCTTCGTACTCCGCCACCGCTCCGACGACCGCGTCGGCGTCCGCCTTCGGCACGTCGAACGCCTCCAGGCTCGCCCGTAGAATGTCGATCGCCCGGTCGATGTGGGCGGGCTCAAAGGGAACGTGGAGGTGGGCCTCCCTGACGGGCGCGGCGTCATACGTTTCCGGCCCGCCAGCCGCCTCACAGAGAAAATCAGTTTGCGTCCGGCGGAGCAACGCTAGATCAGCCGACTCAAAAAACGGGCCGAGTTCGTCGTCCGCCACCAGCCGGTCGTAAAACTCGTCGACGACGGCTTCGATCCCCGCACGGCCGCCGAGGCGGTCGTACAGAATCGTCTCGGTCATGACGCGGGTTTTCGGCGGTCCGGACAAAACAGTTGTGACCGCCCCGGTGACGAGGGTCGCGACCGGCCGGGTGATTGGCCGACACACTGGGGACGAGAGGGATCAGAACGATCGGGCCGGTTGAAGACGTCGGCGTGGTCGAGACGGCCCGACGCGGCGCTTAAAACCGAAACCGGAACTCGCCGCCAGGGTCCGTGAAGCGGGCCGCGATCCCGGCGCCGAAGGCGTAGGCGACGCGTTCGGCCCCGCCGCGGAGGCGTTCGGTGACACCCGCAGAGGGCTCCAGTTCCTCGAGCTCGGCCTCGGTTTCGAGCAGCTCCTCAAGTCGCGCCTCGACGTCCTCGCGCGTCCCGATGTGGTCGACGAGCCCCATCTCGGCGGCCGTCTCGCCGAGAAAGACCTTGGCCTCGGTTTCGCGGAGCGACTCGGCGTCCGTGTCCCGCCCCTCGGCGACGGTCTCGACAAACTGGTCGTAGTAGTCGTCGATGATCCCCTGGAGGTACTCGCGTTCGTCCTCCTCGAGTTCGCTGAATGGGACGCCCGCCTCCTTGTACTCGCCGGCGGCCAACTGCTCGTACTCCAAGCCGGCCTTCTCAAGCAACTCGGCAGCTGTAACCCGAGATCCTCGAACGCCGATGGAGCCGACGACGCTCCCCTCACGCGCCCAGAGTTCGTCACAGCCGCTCGCGATCCAGTAGCCACCGCTGGCACAGACGTCCGTCGCGTACGCGACCGTCGGGCCATCGAACGCCTTCGCCGCGAGCCGGATGTCGTCGCTCGGGACGACCGCGCCACCGGGGGTGTTGAGCTTGAGCACGAGCGCCTCGGCGTCGTCGTCGTCGTCGGCGGTCTCGATCAGATCGACGACGTCGTCGGCGCCTGGCGACCCGGGTGAGGGGAGCGGGCCGCCGCCCCCGGCGTCGCGGGTGATCGGTCCCTCGACGGCGACCTCGGCAGCGTTGTACGTCGGGAAGACACTTCGTCCGATCGCGCCGCCGACACGGAGTGCCCCGACGGCGGCGGCGAGGACGAGCAAGACGCCGACCAGTTCGGCCCCGCTCGTCGGCAGTTCGACGAACAGCGTCCAGCCGGCGACGGCCGCGACCGCGGCGACGACGAGAGCGATACCTAGCCGACCGGCGGCGTCGAGTCCACGCATTGTCCGTCCGAAGGGCTCGAAGGCTGTTAAGTGTGTGAGAACCGGCCGAACGGTGCGATCAAAAGCCGACGACCCTTGGATCAGGGGCGAGCGGCTGAGGGGCTGAGAACCCAACGGAGTGAGACCCCAGCAACGGGATTCTCAGCCAACGATACAAAATCGAGTCCGGAAATCCTACACACCCGCGCCGACCTCAGAGAGGCCGACAAGCAGCGCACCGGCGGCGATAGCGAGCGCCGCGACGGCGGAGGTGGGACCGGGAAGCGGGGTGTTGAGGATGCCTACCGCGAAGATGAGGACGCTACCCACGGCGAGCGCGATCGCACCGAGGACGAGTTTCCGCGTGTCGGTTGCCATACTCACAGATCGACAGTTGACTTATATAAAACCTGTGAAACGATCGCGGGAGATGGCCGGACGAAAGGCGTATTCGGTCCCATCACCACCGGCAAGTATGGCAAGCGACATCGACGCGCTCCGGACGGTCGCCGACTACCAGTTCGGGGCCGGCGCTGGGGCGGCGCTCTTCGAGGGCGACGTCGTCGTCCAGCGGACGGGGTCGGGCCGT
>NZ_JBKEGK010000007.1:0-29016 GCF_046710025.1 Natronomonas sp.
TCGGTGTTATAGAACTTGATCCGGGTCGATTCTATCCGGGCCTCGCTCAACGCGAGTCCGGCGAACGCGGCGAGCTTTGGCGTCAGTTCCCAGGGTGGCTCGATCGGGCGGGAACGGTTATTGTTCGGTGAGACGTACTGGATCGCATCGACGTGTTTTCGGAGTGATTCCCGTGACTCGTCCAAGGAGCGCAGATACGAGAGCGAGCAGACACTCGATGTCGCATCGAGGTCAATGTCGGCGGCTTCGCGTCGGTAGCGTTGGATCGTCTTCGTTTTTGCTTCGATCCGGTCCGTTTTTGCTTCGATCCGGTCGGCTATCTCGTCGTTTGTTTCCCCGGTTCGAATCCCTTCGAAGACCGCTTTTTTGATTCCGACGTGGTTCTGTGTCGCCGGAATCCCGTGTCGTTCCGCGAATGCTTCGGTCACGTGGACGAACACGCGGTCGCCATCGAGGGCGTCCACCCACTCGATCGTCCCGTCGGTTTCAGGGAGCGGCGTTCCGTGGGGTCGGGCGATGCGATCACCGGCTTCCAGATCCACAGCCTGTCTCCACGAGAGCCCGTCGTCGTCGATCGTCAACAGACGATGTTCCGGTGTGACCGTCGACTCGCCGCCGTCCCGTGTCGAGACGCGAACGAGATCGTCGGTCTCCGTTCCGAACACGTGTGATGGGGAGACGAACTCGAACCCGCTGTTTTTGTCGAACGTCGCCACCTCGAGATCGGCATCCGCCTCGGTGAGTCCATCCGTTTCGCCGACGACGTTTCCGATTGGTTCGATCCCGTCGCCCGTCAGGACCGGCGTCTCACCGGTGAGACACTTTCCCGTTCCGGCCGGCCCCGCGAACAGAAGATGCGGCAAGTCTTGCTGATCAATGTACTGCTTCAGCCGTTCGGTGATACCCTCGTGGCCGACGATCTCGTCGAGCGCCTGCGGGCGGTACTTCTCGATCCAGATTTCCCGCCCGCGGTCCTCGGCAGCGGCCTCGCTCATATTTGTACCTCGGTCGGGTCGGGCATAAAGGCCCCGAGACGGCGGGCCGTGTGGGCCTCCGGGCGTCGCTGGATCCCCTCGAGGAGACGCGGAAAACATATGCACGGCGGCGGTCAGATCACCCCTATGCGACGCTCTGTTGTCCTCCTCGCGCTCGTCGGCCTTGTCGCCTCGTTCGCCCTCCTCCCGGGGGTCGTCGCCGCGGAGACGCTCGTCGGCGGATCGGTCCAGGTCGGCCCCGAGGAGACGGTCGGGGACACCTCCGCGGCCGGTGCGACCGTCGTGGTCGAGGGGACCGTCGACGGCGACCTCCGGGTCTACGGCGGGTCGGTCCGCATCGCCGAGGGGGGCGAGGTGACGGGGATCGTCCGCGCCTACGGCGGGTCGGTCGCGATCGACGGATCGGTCGGCGGCAACGTCCTCGCATACGGCGGGTCGGTCCGCGTCGGCGAGACGGCCGCCGTGGGGCGCTCCTTCGGCGCGGTCGCCGGTGATGTGACGCTTTCGGGTCGAGTCGGTGGCGACGCCTCGGCGATCGCCGGTTCGGTCACGCTCGCCGAGACCGCGACCGTCGAGGGGAACCTCAATCACTTCGGCGACCTCGAAGACCGGGGCGGGACGGTCGAAGGCGCGATCCAGGACGGTCGCGACCTCGCGCTCGGTCCGCCGACCGAGATCCTGGCCGCCGTCGTCAGCGCTGCCTTCCTGATCGGTGATATCCTCCTGGGTCTCGTTCTCCTCCGGGTCGCACCGCGCTTTGCCGACTCGGCGACCGAGACGGCGCGGACGGAGCCGGTCTACACCGTCGGCGTGGGGCTGGCGGCGGCGATCGGGTCCCTCCTCGCGGTCGTTGTCCTTGCCGTGACGGTGGTCGGCCTTCCGCTCGCCGTCGGCGTGTTGCTCTCGGTGCTCGTGTTGGGGTGGGTCGCCCGGGTCTACGGGCAGTACGTCGTCGGCGCGGTGGTGCTCTCGTACACGGAGTACGGGAGCCGCTCGCTCGCCCTCCTCGTCGGCGTGTTCGGGGTGACGCTCCTCGGACTCGTCCCGTACGTCGGGGCGCTCGTCTCGGTCATCGTCTTCGGCGTCGGCGCGGGCGTAGTCGTGCTCGGGTTGTCGTCGTTGCGACGGCTCGCGAGCCAGCGCCGGGGCGGCCTGGCGGATATTTGAATCCATCCGTACCGACCGGACGGCCGGAACAGCACGCTGAAACCGCTCGACATCGTACCGGCGCACATGGACGTGACGTGTGAGGTCCTCGGCGGCGGGATCCACGACCTCGAACTCGACGCCGACGCGACCTACGGCGACGTGCTCGATGCTGTCGGCCTCTCGACCCACGAAGCCTCCGTGCTCGTTGACGACAGTCCCGTTCCCGAGGACCGCCCGGTCGGGGCCGAGTCGGTTCAGGTGCTCAAGCTTATACAAGGCGGAACGTGAGCCGCTCGGTCGCCGTCCGCCCCGCGACGCCCGACGAGTACGTGACTGCCCGGTCGATCTTCGAAGGGGCACTGTTGACCGTCGAGCGCGGCCGCCTCGTCCGATCGTTGACGCTCGTCGCCGTCGACGGCGGCCGGATCCTCGGCGCGTTGGTCCTCAGGGGATGTGAGATCGACGCGGTCGCCGTCCGCCCCGGTCGGCGGGGACAGGGCGTCGGGGCGGCGCTGATCGAGGCGGCCGCCGACCGCCGTCCGTCGCTCTCGGCGGGGTTCGATCCCTCGGTACGGCCGTTCTACGTGTCGGCGGGGTTCGACATCCGCTGTTCGGAGGGGCGATGTCGGGGGCGACGTCCGGGGCCGGTGGAGTCGGACGGCGGCTAATGGCGCGCGACAGCGGTCGCCGACACTGGTGTCGCGACGGACGCTGTCGGCCGCGCCTCCGGCGACGGCCATTTATATATCCAGTCGAAACGGGCGAACATGGATCGCCTGCGAGTCGGGATCGCCCTTTATAATACCGGACGCTACCTCGCGGCTCATGAACCGCTTGAGGACCTGTGGCTCGACGCGCCGGCCGGCGAGCGTGACGACCGCGTACAGGGGCTGATACAGGCCTGTGCCGCCGTATATAAGTCGCAAAACGGCAACGAAGCAGGCGCGGCCGGACTCGCGGAAAGCGCGGGCGAGTATATACCCATCAGCGGGGACACCGGGAGGGAGGCTCACGGCCGCGTCGACGTCGGCGAACTTCTCGCGTGGCTCGAGCGACTCGCCGCCGATCCGACGCTCGGGGCCCGCGACGCCCCACCCGAGATTCATCTCGACGGCGACGCCATCGGCGTCTACGACCTCACCCCGGGGGGCGTCGTCACGGCGGCGAAAGCGGTCGCGGAGACGGCCGACGACGACCTGCTCCGCGCGGCCGTCGACTACGCCGAATCCGACCTCGAGAACGGTGATGAGGCAAGCCCGATCGTGACGCTCACGCTGGATTACGTTCGCGACCCGGCGCCGATCGTTCGGCAGCGTCTGAGCGACCACGTCGGGCGGCGACGATCACGGGCGGCCGACGTCGAGGGGCTGTTCGAGTGAGCGGAGGGCGGGGGTCCGATTCGACGGCGTCCGGCCTGTTGGGCGGTATCCGAGCGGTTGAGACGAGTCCGAAGGTTCGATCCGAATCCGAGAGACTGACGCCTGTCCGAGGTTGGTTTCGACGTCTGGCCGTGCGATGACAACTGTTTAACTCGGCGAGCGTTTATATATGATTAACAAGAGATGTACGGTCTCGACACGGTCGGTGACGGACTTCGGGATCGAGGTCCGGCCGACGACTCGGCGGTTTCGATGACTGGGCGTACGAACGTGCGGCGGTTGGTGTTTTGTATGATGGTGTGTGCGTTCGCGTTCGCCGGCCTCGGCGTCGCGGCGGTCTCCACGTCCGCGGCACAGACCAACGGACAGATCACCGGCGTGAACGTGACCACCGATAACCCGGTCACGGGCGATAGCGTGCTGATCGAGACCACGATCGCGAACCTCGAGAGCAGCGACGGGAACCTGGACATCACAGACGTTTACCTCCGGACGGCGCCGGGGGCGAAGACGTTCGTTCGGGTCGAAGAGATCGGCACGCTCGATCCCGGTGGATCGGTCACGGTCCCGATGTCGGTGACGTTCGAGACGACGGGTGAGAAGGACTTGACGGTGAACGTCGTTGTCAAGAGCGATGACGGCACGATCCAAACGTATGAGCGCCCACTGATACTGGACGTTGAGGAGCCAAGGGTGCGCGCCCAACTGGACGCCGACGCCGACAACGGCCGGTACGGGACGACCCAACTGGACGTGACGAACGCCGGCAACGTGGAGTTCACCGACATCGAACTAACCGCCAGCGCGGACGGTACAGTGATCGACCGGACCTACATCTTTGATCTGGACCCCGAGACGAACCGGACGGCTGTCTTCGACACCAGAAACGCCTCGAACGAACGCGTCACGTTCGAGGCCACATTCACGGCGAACGACCGGTCTCACACCGCAACCCACACGATCGACCTGCGGGAGCGCGAGGAGGTGCTCGGTGAGGTGCTGCTCACGAGCGTCGAGATCACGCGAACGGCAACGGGCGTCACGCTCGAGGGCGACGCCTCGAACATCGGCGGCACCGACGCCGGGTCGGTACTCGTCGAGGTGTCCGGCTCCGCGGACGTACGGCCGGTACCGCCGTCCGGCAGGTACTTTGTCGGAGAGGTCGAGACGGGCGAGTTCGCGACGTTCGAACTCACTGCGGAGGCGCAGCCGAACGCGTCGTCCGTCCCCGTCGAGATCTCGTATATCGCCGAGAACGAACGGGTGCAGACGACCCAGCGCATCGACCTCGCGGAAACCGGCGGGGTGACGCCGGCGGCCGAAAGCAGCGGGGGCGGGGGCGGCAACGTCGGCGGTCTTCCGCTCGTGCCGATCGCGATCGGCCTCGGCGTGCTCGTAGTTCTCGGTGCGGGTGTGTACACATGGCGCAGGCGGTGAACGTCATCGAACTCGGCGGCGTCGTCAAGCGGTATCGGAGCGGGCAGAACGTCGTCGAGGCGCTGAAGGGCGTCGACTTCCACGCCCGTCACGGCGAGATGGTGACGATCATCGGACCCTCCGGATCGGGAAAGAGCACGATGCTCAACCTGATCGGCCTGCTCGATACGCCGACCGAGGGCAGCGTCTACCTCGACGGGACGGACGTGACCGACTTTACCGGGGACGAACTCACCGAGGAGCGTCGGTCGAAACTCGGCTTCGTCTTCCAGGCGTTTCACCTGTTGCCGATGCTCACCGCCGTCGAGAACGTCGAGTTGCCCTCACGGTGGGACACCTCCGTCGACCGGCGCGATCGGGCGATCGACCTGCTGGAACGGGTGGGGCTCGGTGACCGGCTCGACCACACGCCGGAGGAGCTCTCCGGCGGACAGAAGCAGCGCGTCGCCATCGCCCGCTCGTTGATCAACGAACCCGACGTAGTGCTGGCCGACGAGCCGACGGGCAACCTCGATCAGGACACGAGCAGGACCATCCTCGAGGAGCTCACCCGGCTGAAAGAGGAGGAGGACGTCGCGATCGTCGCCGTCACGCACGACGAACAGCTGCTTGAGTACACCGATCGGGTCGTCGAGTTGGTCGACGGGAGGATACAGTCGTGACCCGGTTTCGACCGTTCCGGCGGTTCCCGAGCGTGGAGATCGCCTGGCAGAACCTCGGCCGCAACCGGGTCCGGACGGGGCTTGCGACGCTCGGTATCATCATCGGCGTCGTCGCCATCGTCTCGCTCGGTATGGCGGGGGCGGCGATCCAACAGCAGGCGAACACGAATCTGGGCAGCCTCACGAGCGACGTGATCGTTTCGTCGGGGGCCGACAGCGATCAAGACGGGATCACCGACGGTCAAGTGGACGACATCCGGAGCGTTGTCGTCGACGCCGATGTCGTCCCGCAGAAATCCAACGCGACGACGCTTTCCACGCGGAGCGGAGAGAGCGTCCGCGTCTCCGTTACCGGGGTAAGCCAGGCGGATGCGCTCTATGAGACGTCGGCTGGGGAGGCCCCCGAGCGGCTCCGTTCCGGCGCGCTGTTGAGCGCCGACACGGCCGAGGAGTTGGGGCTAGAACTCGGCGATCCCGTGGAGTACGACGGGACGTTGTATCGGCTCCGGGGGTTCATCGAATCCGATGACGGGTTCGGTCCCGGGGGGGACGAACTTGTCCTCCCGCTCTCGGCGCTCTCCGAGCAGGAGTACTACGACACGGTGACGGTTGTCGCCGCGGACGGCGACGCGGCCACCAGCATCGCCGACACGCTCGAAGCCGAGTTCAACGACGAGGACGAGGAGATACTGAGTGTCAGGAGTTTCGCGGGAGCACAGGAGGACATCAACTCCTTCCTGGGGACGCTCAACCTCGCGCTGCTCGGGATCGGACTGATCTCGCTCGTCGTCGCGAGCGTTGCGATCCTCAACATCATGCTGATGAGCACGATCGAACGCCGCGGCGAGATCGGCGTGTTGCGCGCCGTCGGGATCCGCCGCGGCGAGGTGCTCCGGATGATCCTCGCCGAGGCCGCGTTCCTCGGGATCATCGGCGGGATCATCGGCGCGATCCTGTCGCTCGGGACCGGCCTCGTCCTGTTCGAGGTCCTCGCCGGGGACGCAACGTTGGTCTTCGGCTGGGAGAGTTCGCGGTACCTGCTGTACGGCTTCGGGTTCGCCGTCTTCGCGAGCGTGGTAAGCGGGCTGTATCCGGCCTGGAAGGCGGCCAACGATCCGCCGGTCGAAGCCCTGCGGGGGTGAGAGGGCCGTCCGACGGGGATCACCCCCGCGACGATAATAAATTAGTATCACACACGACACCAACGTATGTATGCGCGGGAACCGTACAGCCGGTATGGCAGACGACGCGTTCTACTGCGAAACCTGTGACGAGGACGTTGCTCACAACGACATCAACACGATCACGGACGTTCCCGAGGTTAATCTGGATCGGTTTAGGTTCATCGAGGGATCCGCTGAGGTATATAAATGCGGCGTGTGCGGGGAGATCCTCGGCTTCAATCCCACTTAGTACCCAGTAGGGTATGGTGAATTACTCTCAGTTCCCATTAGAAGCCGATTCACATTCCGTGAAAGGTGAAAACACATATTCTGAGGGAAGTCATCCATGCTCCCGGCTTCACTATTTCTCTGCGCTTCAGCCTCAGGTAGTTCGGCCAACTCGGGAATATGTGAAGGGGAGTCATGATTAATATTAATGATTTTTAACTGTACTACATTCACCTGAACTCATACATTGGGGAAGGCCCTGTGTTCTATTGCCAGACACCCTGATTACTTTTTATTCTTGATAATGAGACTATGACTGAATGGTAAACGAAACTGTAGCCCTATTCATACCCCTGTTATTGGCCGTTGTGACCGGTCTATCTTCCTTTCTCAGGGAAAGCGTAGATTTGGAATCTGCAGTAACTCAAAATCGTTCCTCTTTCCCGGGGTTTTTGTCTTTCCTTCCCCCGCTTGGTCGATTTCCGGTGATTCATCTTACTAATATTCTACTCCTTTTGATTGGCATTAGGCTTATAAAAGACGTCGCTACAGACAGTCAAACAGCGGTCCTTGGTGCGGTTGTTCTGGGGGTCTTTCTGCTGATTTTGCCGATAATTGAGATACGCTCACTTGACCGAGTTCTTGATAAAAGAGGCTCTAAGTGGTTTTATCCAAGGTCCTACTATTATCACTGCATTTCTATGACTTTTCTCTCCCTGTCCTTTTTCGGATTCGTAGAACTACAGGTGATGGTTATCAATTTCTTCGTCTTACGCGGTTTTACCGTTAGTGGAACTGCAATTTGGCTACTCAACCGTGTTTTGGGACTTATGCTTATTCCATCGGTAGCGATAGGGCTGTTATCTCTCTATTGGTCAATGGTCTGGCTAAATACTGAAATACAACAGATTGACCACAGGAACTAGACCCCCCAGTCTGTACTACAAGCGAACCGCCAGATGGCGACCGCCCACCGACACGCCGTGTATGGCTACAAACTCAGGGTATGCGGATCGGCAGAAATCCCGATTTTCGTTAACGGCCTAAGAGCGGCTAAGAGCTTCGCTCCTCGCCGTCCCACTCCGCGGAGTTGTCCCGCGGCTGGTAGCCCAGCGCCTCCTTCGCGCGCTCGAGTGAGTAGTACTTGCGGTCGTTATCGGAGATGCCGTAGACGATCTCGTAGTCGTAGTCGGCGCGCAGCGCGCAGTCGTGGAGGTGCGCACAGTCGCGATAGGAGAGCCACATCGCCTGCCCGCGCTCGTAGTCAACCGGCGGGTGTCCCCGGGTGAGGTTGCCGATCCGGATGTTGCAGACGTCGATGCCGTATTCGTCGTGGTAGTACCGGCCGGTCGTCTCGCCGGCGGCCTTCGAGATCCCGTAGTAGTTGCCGGGGCGGGGCAGTTCCGTGCCGTCGAGTCGGAAGTCGTCGTCGGGCTGATAGAGGTCGGGTTTGCGCTCGGCCTCGAAGTGGCCGACGGCGTGGTTCGAGGAGGCGAAGACGAACCGCGAGACGCCCGCGTCGACGGCGGCATCGTAGAGCAGTTTTGTTCCGTGGATGTTGTTCTCGAGCACCGAGTCCCACGGGGCGTCACGCCGGGGGTCGCCGGCAAGGTGGACGACCGCGCCAACGTCCGCGCAGGCCTCGGCGATGAGTTCCTCGTCGGTGACGTCGCCGACGAGGTACGGGTGATCGGGATCGAACGGCGGCGGGTTGTGGAACAGGTACCGCCAGTCGTACTCGTCGGCGAGCCCTTCGCGGATGGCCGTCCCGACCGATCCCTTGGCCCCGGTGAGCAACACGGTCTCGTCCATATAAATAAATGGACGCGACAGCCGGGTAAGAAACGTGCGGTTCGCGCCCGAACGCGTCGTTCCCGGGGCGCTCGTAGCAGGCTGCTACCGGGGTCTCGCCCCGGATGGCCTCGAAAAGCTTCTTTGGTACCCTGGTTGAGGGTCGAGTATGTTCCGTGGGTTCCGCGTCGGGTCGGTCGCCGGTATCCCGATCAAACTCGACGTTACCTTCCTCCTCATCCTCCCCGTATTAGCGTATCTCATCGGCAGCGGGATGGCCGATGCGGTGACAGCGCTCAACGCCGTCCTCGGCGCTGGCCTCGACGCGGAAGCGTTGACAGCGGGGGCGACGCCGTGGGCCATCGGGTTCGCGTCAGCCACCGGGCTGTTCGTCTGCGTGTTGCTCCACGAGTTGGGCCACGCCGCTGTCGCCCGCCGGTACGGCTACGAGACCGAGTCGATCACGCTGTGGCTACTCGGCGGGATCGCCCGCCCCGAGGAGCGCCCGGAGCGTTGGAACCACGAGCTATGGATCGCGCTGGGCGGCCCCGTCGTCAGCGTCGCGTTGGGGGTCGGCTGTTTCGTCGCCATCAACGCTGTCCCGTCCGAGCCGTGGCGGTTCGTCGTCAGCTACCTGGCGGTGTTGAACATCGTCCTCGCCGGGTTCAACATGCTCCCGGCGTTCCCGCTAGACGGCGGACGGGTGCTCAGGGCGCTGCTCGGTCGAACGCGGTCGCACGCGGCCGCGACCGAACTCGCCGTCTCCGTCGGGAAGTCCTTCGCGGTCGTGTTGGCGATCATCGGGATCGTCGCGTTCAACCCCTTTCTGGTCGCGGTTGCGTTCTTCGTCTACATCGCGGCGGCGGCGGAGGGCCGGCGGACCGCGCTGGCGGCGACGTTCGAGGGTGTCCGCGTCGCCGACGTGATGACGCCGGCCTCGGAACTCAGCGCCGTCGAACCGACCGAATCGCTCGCCGAGGTGCTCGATCGGATGTTCGGCGAGCGTCACACCGGCTATCCGGTCCTCGAGTCGGGGCGACTCGTCGGTGTCGTGACGCTCTCGGACATCCGAGACGTCGCGCCGGACTCGCGGGCGACGACCACTATTGAGGAGGCGATGAGCACCGACCTCGAAACGGTCGGCCCGGACACCGAGGCGATGGAGGCGATGACGAGGCTTGAGCGCGGCGACGTCGGTCGGCTGCCGGTCGTCGACCGGACGGGGGCGCTCGTCGGCCTCGTGACGCGTTCGGACCTCGTGACCGCGATGACGGTCATCCGCGAGCGGCGCGCCGATCGATAGGGTCGACTTATTTGTGTGGGTACGCTTTTATTGGTGTGACTGGGAGCCCGCCGGCTGATGACCAAGGCGAATCGGGGGCGGTGTCCGCGCGCGACGAATCGCCCCACGAGGGGGTCGTGCGCGTTCGGGAGGCGCTCATCGGCCTCGGATTCATCTGGCTGACCGCGGTGTCGACGTTCGGAGCGGCCGGCGCCGCGGTGTACGGCGTGCGGACATCATCGGAGTATGTTCTCGTCGCCGTCGTCGCCGCGGGACTTGCCGCCGCCGCCGGGTCGGCGGCACTCCGGACGTTTGGCTACCGCTAGTCCTCGTCGCCGCCGTCCACGCGGACCGTCAACACGGGCGTATCGGCTCCCCGGACGACGCGCTCGGTGACGCTCCCGAGAAGATACCGGTCGAGGCCGCTCCGGCCGTGGGTCCCCATCACGATGAGGTCCATCTCCGCTTCCTCGGCGTATTCGAGGATCGACTGGTGAGGCGTGCCGTCCTCGAGGGCCGTTTCGACCGCGACGCCGGCGTCGTCGGCGCGTTGGCGGATGTCCGAGATGGCCTCCTCGCCGATCTCCCGGAGGCGGGCCTCGACCTGCCCGTCCATCATCTCCGGGGCGTATGGGATGTCTTCGACGACGAAGAGGACGTGCAGTTGGGCGTCGGACTGGGCGGCCAGTCCAATGGCCTGTTTGACCGCGCGGTCGTTCCCCCGGCTTCCGTCGGTCGGCAGCAGAATCCGGTCGTACATACTCGGGTCATTTCCCCACCAGTACAAAGAACTACTCCCAGCATCGCAACCGCTGGGACACGCCGGCCGTTGCCCCTCAAGCAAGCAACTCGGCGTGTTTATCTCGCAGTTTCGACAGCTTCGGGTTTATATTGACCGTACAGTAGGTGTCGTTGGGATTCTTATCGAAGTAATCTTGATGATACTCCTTGGCGGGGTAGAACGTCTCTAGTGGTTCGACCTCGGTCACGATGTCGTCGTCGTGCAACGGCTCGATCGTCTCGATGACATCCTCGACGACCTGGCGTTGCTCGTCGTCGTGGTAGTACACCGCCGATCGGTACTGGCTACCGATGTCGGGTCCCTCGCGGTTCAGCGTCGTCGGCGTGTGAATCGTGAAGAACACTTCGAGCAGATCCCGAAAGGCGATCTTCGCCGGATCAAACTCGACATGCACCACCTCAGCGTGGCCGGTCTCGCCGCGGCAGACTGCCTCATAGCTTGGGTCATCGACGTGGCCGCCGGCGTAGCCGGAGGTGACTGATCGGACGCCGTCGAGTTTCTTGAGGACGGCTTCGACGCACCAGAAGCAACCGCCGCCCAGTGTCGCGGTCTCGAGTTCGTCGTGGCTGGCATCGGACATACCCCTCTTTGCGGTTCGAGAGGCTTGAATCGTCGCGTCGCGGCCACCGATCGCGAACGAACTGACGCCGAATCCGACTCGAATGCCCGTCAGTCCCCGCCGGACTCGCGGGGCAGCGCAACGACCGGGCAGTCCGCCTCGGTGACGAGCCGCAACGATCGGTCTCCCGAGAGAAACTGGAGGAGGCGGTTCCCGCCGCGTGCGCGGTAGGCGACGGCGCTGGCATCGACTTCCGCCGCGGCCTCGAAGATCGCGCCAACGACATCGCGGGCGTATGCGGTGTGGTCGTCGGCGTCCGGAAAGACCCTCCGAACCGCGGCGTAGGATGCCTCGGCCAGTTCCTCGGACTGTTCGACGGGCGTCTTGTCGGGGGCGCCCTCTCCCTTCTCGACGACGTGGAGGGCCGTCACCCGCCCGGGATCGTAGGGTTCGAGCGCTCGCGCCGTCACCAGCGCGTTCTCCTCGTTCGCGACCGGCACGAGAACGTGCGCGAGCAACCCGCCACCGTCGGACTGAGAGGTGGTCATAACCGGTATCTACCGTCGAAGTATTTATACCCTTTCGAGGGTCGACGGCGGTCGCCCCGTTCCGACAACGTTTAGCAATATATAAAAGAGGTGCGGCAGAACGACCGCGTATGTTTTGTCGATATCATTCCTTTCACACCTTGGTATCACTCCATCGGTACGTGGGTGAAAGCGCATGAGCGACGAGGAACTCGCAAAGGACCTCGGCCCGCTCGCCGCGCTCACCATCGGCGTCGGGACGATGATCGGCGCGGGTATCTTCGTCCTTCCGGGGACGGCGGTGCTCCGGGCCGGTCCCCTCGCCGCGGGCACGTTCGTTCTCGGCGGCGTCATCGCGCTGTTTACCGCCCTCTCTGCCTCGGAACTCGGCACCGCGATGCCGAAATCCGGCGGCGCGTATTTTTATATCAACCGCGCGCTCGGGCCGCTGTTCGGTTCAATCAGCGGGTGGGCCAACTGGCTCGGCCTCGCCTTTGCCTCCGCCTTTTATATGTACGGCCTCGGCGAGTACGTTAACACGCTCGTCGGCGCGCCCGCGTTGTCGGTCGGCCCGCTGTTTCTTGAGGCCGCCCAGGTGATCGGCCTCGTCGGCGCTCTGTTCTTCATCGCCGTCAATTACGCCGGAGCAAAGGAGACCGGCGGTCTCCAGATCGTCATCGTCCTGCTGCTTTTGGGCATTCTCGGGCTGTTTACCGTCGTCGGCCTGCTGAACGCCGATCTGGCCTCGCTTCGCCCGCTGGCCCCACCCGGCTCGATCGGCGAGGTGCTGCCCGTCACCGCCATCGTCTTCGTCTCGTATCTCGGCTTCGTCCAGATCACCTCGGTCGCCGAGGAAATCAAGGACCCCGGCCGGAACCTGCCCCGTGCGGTCATCGGGTCGGTCGTTCTCGTGACAGTCGTTTATGGGCTCTTCTTGCTCGTGCTGTTGGCGTCGGTACCGAACGATCTCGTCGCGGGCAACGACACGGCGGTCGTTGACGCCGCCCGGCTGCTGTTCGGCCAGTACAGTCTCTTCGGGTTCGAATTGGGCGTTCTCGGGTGGGGATTGTTGCTGTTCGGCGGCCTGCTCGCGACGGCCTCCTCGGCGAACGCCTCTATTCTCTCGTCGTCGCGGATCAACTTCGCGATGGGCCGAGAAAGGATCGTCACCCCGAGTCTCAACGAGATCCACGAGCGCTTCGGGACGCCGTACAAATCGATCGCGCTCACCGGGGCGCTCATCATCGTCTTCCTGCTCGTCGGCAACCTGGAGCTACTCGCGACCGCGGGATCGGTGCTCCATCTCATCGTTTACGGGCTGTTGAACCTCGCGTTGATCGTGATGCGCGAGTCCGAGCCGCCGGGGTACGACCCCGACTTCGAGGTGCCGCTGTACCCGCTTGTCCCGGTCGTCGGCACGGTCTCGTCGTTCGCTCTTATCGCGTACATCGAACCCCGTGTGATCGTGCTCTCGGGCGGGCTGGTCGCCTTCGCGGCGCTTTGGTACTTCTTGTACGCCCGCTCGCACGTCGAAGCGAGGGGTGTCCTCGGCGGCTGGATCCTCGATCGCTCCGAGGAACTCCCCGACGCGGCCGTCTCAGCGGCGACCTCCGTCCAGCCGGAGGGCGACGACTACCGCGTGATGGTGCCGCTGTCGAACCCCGCCACGGAGCAGCATCTGATCACGCTCGCCTCCGCCGTTGCGAACCAACACGACGGCACGGTCGTCGCAATCAACATCGCGAACGTGCCCGACCAGACCACGCTGGAGGCCGCCCGCGATCGCGGTGCCCACAACGCCGCCAGCGACCTCCTCGAGCGCGCCCAAACCGATGCCGAGACGTTTGGCGTCGATGTCGAGACCCACGTCATTCTCTCACACCGGGGCTTCGAGGAGATCTTCGACGCCGCGCGAACCTATGGGGCGGACGTCACGGTGATGGGCTGGGGCGAGGACGCCCACGGCTCGCCGGGGCGCGCGGAGTCGGCCATCGACGAGCTGGCGTACTCGCTGCCGTGTGACTTCCTCGTCTTCCGGGACCGCGGCTTCGACCCCTCGCGGCTCCTCGTGCCGACCGCGGGCGGCCCCGACTCGGAGCTCTCGGCCGCCGTCGCTCAAACTCTCCGGGCCGAGTTCGACTCGGCCGTGACGCTCCTGCACGTCGCCGACGACGAGGTCGAGGGCCGGGCGTTCCTCGAGTGGTGGGCCGAGGCGAACGGCCTCGAAGACGCCGAGTTGCTCGTCGAAACCGGTGATATCGAGGCGAACATCGCTCGTGCCGCCGAGGACGCTACCATGCTTGCCATCGGTGCGACCGAGCGGGGCCTGCTCTCGCGGCTCGTCCAGGGATCGCTCGTGTTGGACGTTCTGTACGACGTCGAGTGCTCGGTGCTCTTGACAGAGAAAGAACACGAACGCGGGATCAAAGAGCGACTCTTCGGGTCCGGCGCACGCGCCGACCGCGACGGCGGGACCGAGGACTGACGCCCCGCGTCGCCTCAAATACGTTCGGCGGGCACCGATTGGTGCCGTATCAGGAGGTCGTGAAACCAGCCGCCCCGTCGTACTCCTCGAGCACCCACTCGAGCTCCTCGATCGCCCGGAGGACGGCCACCTCGGCCGCGTCCTCAAACTCCGATGACGGCGGATCGTAGTCGTCGTACTCGGCTTCCAGTTCCTCGATCCGCTCGCGGATTTCGGCCTCGGTGCGCATACATGACTCGACCGGCGGAGGCCTCTTTGGGTTTGGGGCACGCGCCTGGGGTCGACAAAGGAGAGACTTAATACCGACACGCCGAGGGGGTGGGCGACGGCGTCGTCGACAGCCGGATCGCGGCAACGATAGCGGAACCCTGGGCCGCCCCCGCAACGGCAAAGCCGCTGGAGACCGAACATCGAGTATGGACTCGGAGATACCACAGACGGACGCCGAGTGGCGTGACGCACTCACCGACGATGAGTACCAAATCCTGCGCGAGCAGGGGACCGAACCGAAGTTCTCCGGCGAGTACCTCGGCAAGAGCGAGGAGGGGGTCTACCAGTGTGCCGGCTGTGGGGCCGAACTGTTCGACTCGGAGACGAAGTTCGACTCGAACTCGGGGTGGCCCTCATTCTACGATGCCAAGGAAGGGGCCGTCGAACTCCGCGAGGACCGCAGTCACGGCATGGTCCGGACGGAAGTCGTCTGTGCGCGGTGTGAGGGACACCTGGGGCACGTCTTCGAGGACGGGCCCGACCCGACCGGCGAGCGTTACTGCATGAACTCGGTCGCGCTCGAGTTCAACGACGGTGAGTGACGGCCGAACCAGGGTCGCGCGGGCGCTACAGCCATCGCATCCAGGCGAATCACCGAAAGGCGGCGCTGCATTGTAATGCGAAAATAAAAATAAACCCACCGACAATGGCGAGCACGAATGACAGCTCACGACGGGGCCGGGATGACTCGGCGCAATCTCTTCCGTGTCGGTGTCGGTGCGGCGACGGCCGCAGCGGCGACAGGGGCGGCCGGACCGACCTACGCACAGGAGGAGTTTGATTACGGCGGCTGGTTCGAGGACGCGAACAACTACGACGGGACAGTCGATATGACCGGCGAGGACGAGGTCATCGTCGAGGTCGGCGCCGGCGAGAATAACCTCGCGTTCGGTCCGCCGGCGGTCCACGTCGACACGGGCACGACCGTCGTCTTCGAGTGGACCGGCGAGGGCGGTACCCACAATGTCGCGGAACGGGAGTCCGGAGAGCGATACGAGAGCGACCTCGCCAGCGAGGCCGGCACGCGCTACCCGCTGACCTTCGAGAGTGACGGCATCAGCACGTACGTCTGCACCCCCCACGCGACCGTCGGCATGAAGGGCGCGGTCGTCGTCGGTTCCGGGGATGGCGTTCCGGACGTCTCCGTAGGCGAGATGAGCGTCGGCGCCGGTGGTGGCGACGGCGGTGGAGAGTCCGGCGGCGACGGCGAGGGGTCCGACGGCGGTAGCGGCGACGGCGGAGACGAGGAAGCCCCGCCGGCAATGCAGGGCGACAACAGCGTCTTCGCCCTGTTCGGCCTCTCGGCCGTCATCGCGTTCCTCTCGCCGTTCGCGTTCATCATGTTGATGCGTCGAAACAGTGAGGAAGACGTGTAGAAGGGGTGTGTTCCGGTGGCGACGGGCGGCAAACGGTCCGTCTAGCCACGTCACGCCCTGCCCGATGCGTCGATCCCTCTCGATGCGCTCCCACCCGACGGATTTTATATCGGCGCGCATAACGGTCGGACATGGCCGGGCTTGACCTCGACGCCGAACAACTCGACCGGTACTCCAGACACATCATCATGGACGATGTCGGCCCCGCCGGCCAGGCTCGACTGCTCGACTCGTCAGTCCTCTGCATCGGGGCCGGTGGTCTCGGGTCGCCGATCATCCAGTATCTGGCGGCGGCCGGCGTCGGCACGCTCGGGATCGCCGACGACGACGCCGTCGAGCGCTCGAACCTCCAGCGCCAGGTCATCCACGGCGATGCCGACGTCGGCCGCCAGAAGGTCGAGTCCGCCCGCGAGTTCGTTGAGCGGCAGAACCCCGACGTGACGGTCCGAACCCACGACTGTCGGGTGGAGGCCGACAACGTCGAGGAGTTGATCGAGGAGTACGACGTCGTCGTCGACGGCTCCGACAACTTCGCTACCCGGTATCTCGTCAACGACGCCTGTACGCTCGCCGGCGTTCCCTTTGCCCACGGCGCGATCCTCCGTTTCGAGGGGCAGGTGACGACCTTCGAGGCCAACGAGGGCGGGCCCTGTTATCGGTGTCTGTTCCCCGAAGCGCCCGAACCCGGCACCGTTCCCGACTGTGCGACCGCGGGCGTGTTGGGCGTGCTTCCGGGCACCGTCGGCTGTATCCAGGCGACCGAGGCCGTCAAGCTCGTTTTGGAGTACGGCGAGACGCTCGACGGTCGGATGGTGTTTTACGACGCCGCCGACATGACGTTCCGGGAGATCGCCGTCGAACCGCGCCCCGACTGCGCAGTCTGCGGCGACGGCGGGATCGACTCGATCCACGACGTCGAGTACGAGGATACCTGCACTATCTGAGCTCCGGGGGCGACGGGCGGTGGCGGCTCCGAAAGTGTACCCGGGGGCAAGTGGGTGTCCCCGGACGGGAAGTATTTGTCCCCGCGTGCCCGATTGTGACGTGTGCAGGAGTACGAACGCAAGCAACTCCTCGAACGGATCGGCCGGGAGGGGTCGACGCTCGGGGTCGACATCCCCGAGCGCATCGATATCCAAGGCGAGGAGGTACAACTCCAAGAGTTCGTCTTCGAGATCAAGCGTCGCGAGACGGTCCCCGAGGGCGAACGCGACCGCGTCGAGCGGGCCAAGCGCAACCTGCGGCGCGAGCGCCTCGAACGCAAGGAACTGATCGAGGACGGCGAGATCGGCTTCGAGGAGGGCGAGCGACTCGCCGACGCGGTCGTCGGGATCGATCGGGCGCTCGAGGCATTGGAGAGCCTCGGTCCCGAGAGCGTCGAGGCGGAGGCGAAACGGCAGGAGACCGCGGACACCAAACGCTGGATGGACTTCCTAAAGAAGGCCCTCGGCCGCGACGACGGCCCGGAGGTACGGGGACCATGAGACGGACAGGCGAACGCGGAGGGATAGAGGTATGAGCGAGAACGACGCTGTCGCTACGCTGCTGGAGGAGATGGCCGATCACCTCGAAGCGCGCGATGTCGAGTTCAAACCGAACGTCTACCGCCGGGCGGCCGAGAGCATCCGGGGGCACACGGTCGCGATCGAGCGCCTCAACGAAACCGGGGGCGAGGACGCCATCGCCGAAATCGACGACGTCGGCGAGGCGATCGCCGCGAAGACGGCCGAGTACCTCGAGACGGGGACGATCGAGGAACTCGAGGAACTCCGCGAGGAGATGCCCGTCGAGATGGACGCGCTCACCGCCGTCGAGGGGGTCGGGCCGAAGACCGTCGGCGCGCTGCACGAGGCGCTCGGGATCGAGACGCTCGACGATCTCGAGGCGGCCGCCGAGACCGGCGAGATCCGGACCGTGAGTGGGTTCGGCGAGAAGACCGAGGCGAACATCCTCGAACGGATCCCCTTTGCCAGGGAGGCCAGAGCCCGAAGCCTACTCGGCGACGCTCGCCCCGTCGCCGACCGCCTCGTCGAGTTCGTCGGAGACCTCGACGCGGTCAGCGCCGTCGAGACGGCTGGGTCGATCCGGCGGTGGCGGCCAACGATCGGTGATGTCGACGTCCTGGCGGCGAGCGAGGACGGTGCGGCCGTCGTCAGCGCGTTCACCGACTGGGAGAGGGCGGAGTCGGTTATCGAGGCCGGGAGTAACAAGGCCTCTATCCGCGCCGACGGCGAACGCGTCGACCTCCGGGTCGTCGTCCCCGGAGAGTTCGGCGCGGCGCTGCAGTACTTTACTGGGAGCAAAGAGCACAACGTTGCGCTCAGGAACCGCGCGATCGAACAGAGTCTGAAGCTCAACGAGTACGGCGTTTTTGACGTCTCCGAGGTCGACGATCCCGACGCTGGCCAGCGCGTCGGCGAACGAGTCGCGGGCGAAACCGAGATCGGCGTCTACGACGCCGTCGGGATCGACTTCGTTCCCCCGGAACTGCGCGAGAACCGCGGCGAGATCGGGGCCGCGGCCGACGGCGAGCTCCCGAATCTCGTCGAAACGGCCGACGTGCGCGGCGACCTCCACCTCCACACGACCGCCTCCGACGGGACGGCGACGATCGAGGGGATGGCCGCGGCAGCGGCCGAGTTCGGCCACGAGTACCTCGCAGTCGCGGACCACGCGACCGGGCCCGGAATGGTCGGCGGCGTTGGACTTGGCGACGAGGACTTGCTCGATCACGCCGACGCGATCCGGGCAATCGACGAGGAGACGGATATCGATGTCCTTGCAGGCGTCGAGGCGAACATCGGCGCGGACGGCTCGATCAGCGTCGGCGAGGACGTCCTCGCGGCACTAGATTGTGTGGTCGCCTCGCCGCACAGCGGGCTGGACGACGACGGAACTGACCGGCTCGTGGCCGCGACCGAGCACCCCGAGGTCGATATCCTCGGCCACCCGACCGGCCGACTGTTGAACCAGCGCCCCGGTCACGACGTCGACATCGAGCGCCTCGCGACGGCGGCCGCCGATACCGAGACCGCCCTCGAGATCAACGCCGATCCGAGACGGCTCGATCTGCGCTCGAGCTACGTCAAGGCCGCCATCGAGGCCGGCGCGACGATCGCAATCAATACCGACGCCCACAGGACCGCCGCGTACGCGAACGTCCGCTTCGGCGTCCACACGGCCCGTCGCGGGTGGGCGGAGCCGGCGGACGTATTGAACTGCCGTGACGCGGCCGGCGTCCGCGAGTTCCTCGGATGACGGGCGAGAGAGGCTCGGCTCCGGACGGGCCGGAAACTCCGGACGACACCGAAACGCCCGACGACGACAAGGAGATCCGCCCGGAAACGGATCGGCTGCTGCTCGACGTCATGCTCGGCAAACTCGCCGTCTACCTCCGCGTCTGTGGGTACGACACCGCCTACGCCCTCGATCGGGGGCTCGAAGCCGACGATCGCATCGCCGCCCTCGCCGAGGCGGAAGGCCGTCGACTGCTCACCCGGGATGTCGAGTTGGCCGATCGGGTCGAGGGAGCGGTGTTGCTGACCGAACGGGACCCTCAGGCCCAACTCGCCGAACTCCGGGCGGCCGGCGTCGAACTCGTGCCGGATGACGAACCCGCGTACTGTGGGCGATGCAACGGCCGGCTCGAGCCGGTCCCGGCGAGGGCGGACACGCCTGAGTACGCCCCCGACACACAGGAGGTCGACTGCTGGCGCTGTCGCTCGTGCGAACAGTTGTTCTGGCTCGGCAGCCACTACGAGCGGATGAAATCGGTTCTTACGGCGTAACGCCCCCGAGGCGCGGCTTAATTGGTGTTCGGCGACCACTCCTCGCAGGCGTCCATGTCTTCCATCGTCTCGCTGTGGAGCCCGCAGTACGGCACCAATCCCTCCTCAGTTCGGACGTACCGGAAGTACGCGCAGTTGCCGCAGTACCGATCGCTGATCGGTGCGGCCGAGCCGTCCCCGTCGTCGAGGAGTTCAGCATCGTCGGAAAAGTCTGGCTCGCGAATCGGGGACGCGCTGTCGGTGCCGCCGTCAGTCGAGTTCGCTACCGTAGTGCCCGATTTCCGTTCAACACCGGCACCGGTTCGGGACGCGGTCGACCCCCCGTTCGGGGCGGAGCGGTTCGTCTGGGTTTCGGCGTCGCCGTCGGGCGTCGCGCCGAGCATCCCGATCCCACCGAGTTTTCCCCGGAGTTCGTCGTTCGAGACCTCGACGACACGCGTTTCACCCTCCTTGGTGATCTCCAGCGACACTGTGCCGCCAGGGTCGTTGCGCGCTTTGAAGTTGGCGACGGCGCTGAACAGACACCAGCTCGTGACGATCGCGCCTATAAAGTACGTCGCCGAGACGGCGAGCGTCATCGTCGTGTCCCCGGAGCCGCCGACCCAATCGACCGGGTACCAGCGGGTGAACATCCCGACGCCGGCGAAACAGACGAGTGCGCCGATGGCGGCGGTCGCTTGGAGTCGCCGCGACGCCCGCGGGAGCGCGACCATCGTTCCGAAGAGGACCGCCGGAAGCCCGAGACCGCCCAACACGCCGGCCAATTCGCGCGCCCCGAACTGATCGAGCCCGAAGTACGCGCCCAGATCGGTTGACGCGACGACGAGGCCGGCGGTGACGAGCACCGCCCCGACCCCGAATAGCGCGACACCGGCGTACAGCCGCCGGAGGCCGGCCCCGCCGCCTCCCCTGTAGACCTCCGTGAGGCTAGCCATACCGACTGTACTTCCCCAACCCACAAAACACTATGTCAGACGGGCGTAAGACGGGGTAGGGCCGATGTCGCGAGAGCGATCACAGATCCCTGATCCGTTCCTCGGCGGCCGCGAGCGTCGCCTCGCGATCGAAGCCGTCAACGATCGACGACAGCGTCGCCTCATCGGCGCCGGCCAGTTCTCTCGCGTGTTCGGTCATGTTCGGCACTGCCCGGATCAGGTTGTCGATTATCGGGACAGCCGCCGACTGCGCCGAGCGAGACATCGGGTTGAGATCGACGACCACTTCTGTCGTTCCCATCGCGGCGAGTGCCTCGGCGCGGTCGCCGTCCTCCAAGGGCACTAACACGACATCTGCCGCCCCGATTCCGTCCGCATCGACCTTCGCGCGCTCGTGATCGAGGCCGGGGATCCGTCCGTCAGCCGTCGCCCCTTTGACGTCCTCGGCACCGTGTTCTTCGAGGTGGGCGATGATCCGTTCGATTCGCTCGTCGGTCCGGTTGAACAGGTTAACCTCGATGTCGGCCCCGGTCGCCGTCGCCAGCGTGACGATTTCGTCCGGCACGAGCGCCGCGACGTTGCCGTTGACCGAGAGGACAGCGTGGTCAGCACGGAGCAGGTGGGCGGCCGCTGCGCGCTCGGCGTTGTCTGCGCTCGGGATCGTCTCCTCGCCGAGCAGGTAGTCGAACGCCTCGCCACGACCCTGTGCGATGAGGCCCTGTCGGGACGTGAGGCCGCGGTCGACACCCGCCTCGATGCGGTGTCGCGTCAGGAGCGACTCGTATCTGGGGTGTGAGTCCGGGATCTCCGGGCCGGTCATATCACCCGGTGGGTGACCGCGGATCAAAAGACTCCCGCTCGCGCATCAAGTTTCCGGCCCAAACCGTCCGGTTTTATTCGCCGCCGTCGGAACCCCCGGGTATGGATACTAACGAACTGCGGGCGACGCTCGGCGATACCGGCCTCGCCGGGGTCGGGCTCGCCTGTCTGGGCCTCGTCATCGTCGGACGACAGAACCGTCGGGCCGCCGTCGGCGCAGCCGCACTCGCCGTCGGTGCCGGGCTGGTCGCCCACGGCCTCGTTGGCTCGTTCTTGGAGTCGATAGGCATGAGCTACGAGGACCTCTAGGGGCACGGGCTCGTGCGGCCGGGACTCAAGTTTTATACCTCCGTCACGGCCACGTGTCGGTAATGGGACTCCAATGTTCGCTCCTCGGTCACGCCTTCGAGGACGCCGGGGTAGAGCGCGAGCGCGAAGAGCAGGGCAGCGAGGTGGTCACCACCGAACGGGAAATCGAACGCTGTCGTCGCTGCGGCACGGAGCGTGTCGTCTCCGAGAGCACAGAGGTCGCGGCCGTCGTCGACGCCTCTGACGTCGGCCTCGAGGCCGGGTCGGCGCCGGATTCCGGTGCGTCGAGCGCGGCGGCAAACACGGATGCGGGCACGAACGATTCGGACAGTCCCGCAGATCCTGACACTGGGATCACGGGTGCGATCGAACGCAGCGACACTGACGCGGCGGGCATGGAGACGGATCCGGACGGGACGGGACTCGACGCGACACCCCCTGGGGCCGCCGAGTCAGAGGGCCTCGAGACCGATGGACCGACGGGATCGTCGACTGCGCTCGATCCGAACGCGGGGGGAGACGAGAGCGCCGGCTCCGAAGGCCCCCCGGATCCGGCCGAGGAGGACGCCGAGATTCTCACCGACGACGGCGACGAGGACGCGGACCCGGGGGACCGAGAGCCCGGCGAGTGGCCCGGCGGTACCGGGGGGAACGCCGAGGCGAGCGATGCCGGCGGCGACGACGTGGGGGAGGCCCCGCTGGCCCCCGGTGAGGAGTCGCTGTCGGGAATCACGGTGCCGGAGGGGGAGATCGTCTGTCCCGACTGCTCGTTCCAGGTCGGAGCCGACTCGGGGTATCGAGCCGGCGACCCCTGTCCGGAGTGTGGCGCGTGGCTGGAGGCCGAACGAAACCAGTAAACCTTCGGATTCCGATACCCTGGGTATGGAAGAGTACAAGATGCGACGCGGGGAGTATCTAGAGGAGCGTGTCCCCGACCTGGAGGCGACGGTTGAGGAGTACTTCGGGCCGATAACCGACACGGAGGAGTTCAAAGGCAGCGATCTGTACGTCGTCGGCGACCCGGACAACCCGGTTTTCACCCGGATCGTTGCGGGCACGGTGTCGTACTCCGGTAAGAAGGACAAACTCGCCGTCCACTTCGAGGAGCGCGACCTCGAGTCGCTGATGGAGACCGGTGATGTCGACGCCGCGGGCGACGCCAATAACGCGAAAAACGACTTCCTCCTCGAGTGTACCGGCCGTGACGCGAAATCGCGCCGAGAGTCGATGAAACGCGCCGTCGAGGACGACGCCGAAAAGCCCGACAACGTGTAATCGAGGTCCCGGCTCGACGCCGTCGGGTCTGCGCTCCGATCCAATGGCGTCCAATGTAGGCCCAATCCAAGCGGATCAAACGCGGGCCGTGATCCGACACCATTCGACGTGGGCCCTGGCCCGATGCGGCAGGCGCGACCCGACTGTTTTTGCGCTTCGGAGGCCATGAACGCGTATGACGCTCGCGTTCGACCCAGCGGAGATCGGCCCCGAGGACATCGGTGAAAGAGAAGCCACTCTAGAGATGGAGCACGAAGCGGCGATCGAGCACGTCCGCGAAACGGCCGAGGCGGCCGGGTTCGGCGTCCCCGTCGAGTTCTCGCCCTCGGAGTTGCTGAACGAAAAGCTCGACAGAGAGGCACAAAGCGCCTCAAGCAGTCCGACGCAGTCCGAGGGTGATCGAGACCCCTACTACGTGCTGGGCGCGTGCAACCCCGCGGTCGCCGACCGGGCGCTCGAGGAGACACGCAAGCAGGGCGCGCTCTTTCCCTGCAACTTCGTGATCTGGCAGGAGGATCCCGGCGTCCAGCGGGTGTATCACGTCTCGATCATGCGGATCGCTCGCCTCGTCGGGATCGCACCCGACAACGACGCCTGGGCGTCAATCGTCGGGGATACCGGCGAGTTCGTCGAGGCGTTTTTCGAGGAGCTCTGAGGAGGAGATGAAGCGTGGAATACGCCCTGCCCACCGGCCCGACGCCCGGATCGGCGGAACGCACGACTTTTCAGCCTCGGCAGTTAATTACAGACAACAAATGATCTCGAAGGGCTGCGAGCAGTGCGCCAAGGGGGGAAAGATGGTGCTCTTCGTCTACGGCTACTGCGATCAGCGCGACTGCTTTTACTGCCCGCTCGGCGAGAACCGAAAGAACGTCACGCAAGTGTACGCCAACGAGCGGCCCGTCGAGAGCGACGCGGACGTCATCGAGGAGGCAAAGCGGATGGAGGCCCTGGGCACCTCGATCACCGGCGGCGAGCCCCAAGAGGCGATGGAGCGGACCTGTCGGTACCTGCGCCTCCTGAAAGAGGAGTTCGGCGAGGATCACCACACCCACCTCTACACCGGCATCACGGGCGGCCGCGAGAACATGCGGCGACTCTCGGAGGCCGGCCTCGACGAGATCCGGTTTCATCCCCCCCTCGAGCAGTGGGGCGAGTTGCACGGCACCGAGTGGGAAGAAATCCTTCACGTTGCCCGCGAAGAGGGGCTCACCCCCGCCTTCGAGATTCCCGGTATCCGCGCCGAACCCGAGTTCTTGGAGTTCCTCGACGAGGGGGCCGCCGACTTCTGCAACATCAACGAGTTCGAGATGTCCGACGGCAACTATCGCCGGATGCAGGAGGCCGGCTTCGAACTGAAAGAAGACCACATGAGCGCCGTAGAGGGCTCTCACGACATTCTTGCGGAGATGGGCGATCACGAGAAGGTGTACTTCTGTACGAGCGTATTCAAGGACGCCGCCCAGCACCGCTCGCGTCTTAAACGGATGGCCAAGACCGTCGGCCGAGAGTTCGATGAGACCACCGACGATGGCACCCTCGTCTACGGGAAAGCCTGGACGAGCGAAGCCCGGCTCCGCGAACTCGGCGTGCCAGAGGAGTTCTACGCCGTCAAGTCCGAGCACGTCGAGTTGGCGTGGTGGCTTCTAGAGGAGATGGTCGAGGACGGCGATGTCCCGAAGGGAGAGATCGTCGAGCAGTATCCAACCTACGACGGAACGGTCGTAGAGCGGACACCGTTGTCGAACGGAACCGGAAGCGAGCGGGCCACAGCCGACGACTGAACGTACCGCGCCGCAGGCGGGTTCACCGTGGCGAACCAAGCGAGTCACGGTCTTTTTAATCGACGTTTTTCGAGGAGCGGTGCGCGAAGCGCACCCGATCATGACACAAACGTTTCTTTGAGCTTCAAACAGATACATCCGGACAGTAACGGTTGAACGCTGTATGGATCGGCGCTACCTTGCCGCTGGGTTGCTGACGTTCGTGGTGTTAGTTGCCGTCCTCCTCGCTCTTTTTGCTGCGTTGTCTGTCCCGCACGGACCTCTTGGCTCCGATGGGGCCTACCCGCCCGGAGCAGCGTCTGACCGCATCAACTTCTCGACGCTCGGCACTACCGGTGCCAACGTTTCACATACGCCCCGAGAGTACTGGGACTCGTACGCGATTCTCTATACGGCCCCCTCCGAGCGGCGACTTGTCGAAGGTGACTACTACATCAACTCCTCGACGGGGGAGATCATCGCGGACCGCTGGCACGGCGTCAGTGTCTATCACAACGGGGCAACGTACGTGTTTTTCCAGCCTGTTGACGGTATTCCCGAGCACCAACGCGAGCAGTTCGCCTCGGATCCAAAGTTCGTCTACGACAACGCGACCGACGCGTACTATCGATATGACCCCCACTACGGGACGATCGCTCCCACGAACATCGGTCGGCATACGATGCTGCTCGATTCGTACACCTGGGAGGCAACCAATAAAACGACTCACCACGGCGTCCCGGTTATCACGTATCGAGTGACCGGAACGCGTCCGGATTCACAAACACCCCCACCGATCGACGGAACGCTTCAGCTCGGAGTCGAAGATGGCATTATCTACGCGTACGATCTCACGCTGGACGCGGACGAACGTCCCTATCGCTACACGTACAGCGTGCGGCCGGCCCCGTTTCCGGACCACGAGTGGGTTGATACAGCCTGCGATCTGGCGGTGAACTGCACCGACGGTCGCTCGAACTAATCGTTTCAGCGGATCGGACAACGGCGATTCATGAGTTCTACGGTCCCGACTATCCGCCGTTGTCGTCAGTGAGCGCCACCACTTATATACTAGCGACGGGGAGCCGATCGTCCGTTCGAGACCCGTGTCAACACGCGCCAACCTATAAGAGGCCTGTGGGCGTGGGAGTCCACATGGAGACGTCCGAGCGGCCCACGTTCGAAACCGAGGCCGGCGAGGAGATCTACCGCTACGTCGAGCGACACGGAACGGCGGCTCGCCACCGGGTGCGAACGGTGACCTCGTTGCCGCCCGAGAAGTTCCAGGACGCACTCGAGGAGCTGAAGGATCGCGGGTACCTCGAGGACGACGGCGGAACGTTACAGATCGCCCTAGAAGTTGGCTCCGTCGAAGCGTACTCGACCGATGGGGTTGAGTACGTCGTTCGTCCGGCGGGACAGTCAGATTTCGAGGGCCTCATCGACACGATCCGGGATGTGACCGCCGAGGACACCTACATCGTCGCCGAGTCGATCGCCGAGCAGCTCCTCTACGAGGACGCCGTCAACCGCCACAACACCGCTGAATCGCGCGTCTTTTTTGTCGCGACAGTCGAGGGCGACGTCGTCGGGTGGTCCCACCTCGATCTGCCACAACTAGACAAGCTCAAGAGCACTGCCCAACTGACGGTCGGCGTCAAAGGAGAGTTCCGGCAGCACGGTATCGGAAGCCGGCTCGTCAACCGCGCACTGGAGTGGGCGAAGGCCAACGGCTACCGGAAGGTGTACAACAGCGTCCCGACCACGAACGACGAGGCGCTCGACTTCTTGGAAAGCCGGGGCTGGGAGACAGAGGGCATTAGAAAAGACCACTACACGATCGACGACGGCTACGTCGACGAGGTCATGCTCGCGTACACGTTCTAAGTGGCAAGATAAAAGCGACAGACCGACGTGGGACCCCGCCGGACTCAACGTATGGACGGCTACGAACGGCCACCCTTCTTCCACTTGATGGAGTACGCGGCCGACGCCGGCCGCGACGTCGTCGATATGGTCTCGGGCAACCCCGACTGGGAGCCGCCCGAGGCGATTCGGAGCGGGCTGCAGCGGTACGCCGAGGGGGCGGTCGAAACGTTTCAGTACCCGCCAAGTGAGGGACTGTTCGATCTTCGGGCGGCGATCGCCGATCGACACGGCGTCGACACAGAGCGCGTCGTCGTCACCAACGGCACGGGCGAGGCCAACTATCTGGCGATGGCGACCGCACTCGAAGACTGCGACGGCCGGGAGATCATCATGGCCGATCCGGTGTACCCGTACTACCACAAGCGGACCCGGATGCTCGGCGGGACCCCCCGTTTCGTGCCGGTTGCGCCGGACGGGACGCTCGATCCCGCGGCGGTCCGCCGAGCGGCGGGTAAGGACACCGCCGCGATCGTTATCAACTCGCCGAACAATCCGACGGGCGCCGTCTACGGCGAGACGGTGAAACGCGACCTCACCGCCGTCGCCGAGGACCACGACGCGCTGTTGCTCTCCGATGAGGTGTACGAGCGCTTCGTCTACGACGACGGTGCCTTCGGAACGGCCCTCGCCGTCGACTCGGAGGGCGTCGTCGTCACGAACGCCTTCTCGAAGTCGATGGCGATTACGGGCTTTCGGGTCGGCTACGGAATCTTCCCCGAGCGGCTGGTCGATGCGGTCCGGACGCGACACATGCTCGTCAACGTCGCCGGATCGCGGCCGGCCCAGCGCGCGGTGCTCGACGCCTTCGAGGAGACGCCGGAGTCGTACTACAAGCACAATCGCGATCGCCTCGACGACCGGATCGAGACGTTCTGCGACGCCCTCGACGGCGCGGGCGCGGAGTACACCCGCCCGCAGGGCGGCTTCTACGTCATGGCGCGCTTCGAGGGCTACCCGGGGACGCTCGAGAACGCCGAACAGTTGATCGACGAGGCTGGCGTCGCTGGCATGCCGGGGGACGCCTTCGGCGAGTCGCGAGCATCGTGGTTCCGCTTCGCCGTGGTGACGCCACGGGCGGCCGACGCTGCCGAGCGCCTCGCGACGTACTTCGGCTGACCGCCCCCGGTTTCCGTTCAGTCGACGCTTTTGATGTTGTGGACGGGGTCGAGCCGGTCCGTGATCGACGCGGTCGGTTCGAGCGCGTCGGCGATGGCGTCGACGGGTTTGTACGCCATCGGTGCCTCGTCGCGGACGCCGTCGACGACGGACTCTGAGTAGACGCCCGCCATCGCGGCCTCAAATTCCGCCATCTCGACCGTCTCGAAGGCCTCTCCGCGGCTCATCGTCCGACCGGCGCCGTGGGGGGCGCTCCGGTTGTAGGCGTGGTTGCCCCGGCCACGGGCGAGAATCGATCCCTCGGCCATGTTCAACGGGACGACGATCCGCTGGCCTTCCCGCGCCGGCGTCGCGCCCTTTCGGACGGTCAGGTCCCGGAAGTCGATGTAGTTGTGGATCGACTGGAACGAATCGGCCGGCTCAATCCCGAGCGCCGAGCAGATCGCTTCGCCGATCAGCGTTCGGTTCCAGCGGGCGTACTGCTGGGCGAACAGCATATCCACATGGTAGCCGTGTGCCTCCCGTCCTTCGAGGTAATCGAGGTCGTCGCTCCGCGTCTCGGCGTCGGCCTTCGGCCGTGAGAGGCGGTCAAAAACCCGTTCGATCTCGCTCCCATCGAAGGCCTCCCGGATCGCTTCCTTCCGGAGGTGTGACTCGCCCATCCCGCCGGTGACCCAGGTGTAGAGTTCGCGATCGCCGACGGCCTCGGGGTCGAACTTCAGGAACTCGTAGTCCGAGTCAGGGATGACCTCGCGGATTCGGTCCGCGGAGCGGTAGTCGCTGGCTCGCCTCTGCCAGAACTCCGCGACCGACTTGCCGAGGTACCGCGAGCCGCTGTGGACGACGAGCCAGTAACGCCCGGTCGCTCGCGAGCGCGCGAACTCGATGAAGTGGTTGCCGCCGCCGAGCGTGCCGGCACTTTTAATCACGTGGCCCATCCCTTGGCGCTGATCTGCGAGGACGCGCTCACAGAGCGA
>NZ_JBKEGK010000008.1:0-28478 GCF_046710025.1 Natronomonas sp.
GGGTACCGGACTCGACAGACCTACTCGTCCCAGTCGCGAGCGTCCAGGCCGTTGGCAAGCCCCTCGATCCGGAGCACGTCCACCGTCCCGAACGGGTCGCGGCACTCACGGACCTGTCGCTTGGCGATCCGATACGCTCTGATGACCTCGTGACGGTGCTCACCCACGACGAGGGCGGGCTGAAGGGCCGTCCGGAGGGTGCTCGTGTCGTCCCACTTATAAACATGGTCGACAACGAGGGCCTCGAAGCGACGGCCCGACCCATCGCGTCGGAACTGTGTGCCTCGTCGCGGGTCGATCGGGTCGTCCTCGGGCGGATGGATCGAGGGCGAGTCGTCGACATCGTCGAGTGAGCCGGGGACCGGGTCGAGGCGACGCCGTAATCGTCATGATGATTCGACCGGAACGGACGGGTATGAGAATGGAGTTGCGGGTGTGTCAACACTGCTACGATGGGACCCACGGCAACGATCGGAAGACCGAGATCACGCGCGACATGGTCGCCTGCGCCGAGCAGATCCGCGAATACAAGGACTTTATCAACCTCGATGCGGTGTACATCACGAAGGTTGAGGACGGCGAGCCCGACGATGCGGAAGCGCTCTCGGTCGTCATCGCTGGCATCGAGGGTGATACGGTCACGCTGCGGGACACGCAGTTGGTGATCGAGGACGCCGACGAGCGCATCCTCGTCTACCCGGAACCGGCAGACATTCTCGAGGTGTTGGTTCGAAACCTCGACCAGATCGACCAACAGACCCGACAGAATGTCGGCGTTGAGCTCTCACCCGAGGGCGAGTCGATGCGGACGTGACCGCGGGTCGCCGGCGATGATCCGGTCTTAACTCGGTATCCACCGCGACAGGTTTACACCCGAGCGTTCAATACTGACGGTGATGGACACCGGAGCCTTCGTCTGTTCGTGTGCTGGGACCTGCGACATCGACCTAGAAGCGGCCCGGGAAGGGATCGAAGATGTCGAGGTCGCGGCGAGTTCGAGTCTGCTCTGTCAGGACAAGATCGGGGCCTTCGAGCAGGTCTTAGAGGAGTACGATCTCGATGAATTGGTCGTGACCTGCCCCCAATCGGAGATGCAGGAGAAACTAGCCACGGTCGCCGAGTCACAAGGAATCCGCCGCGAGGAGATCGAGTTCGTCGACCAGCGCGAACGGGCTGGATGGGTCCACGAGGAGGCGGCCGCGACCGAGAAGACCTCCCGACTCGTCAACGCCGCCCGAGCCGGGCGCCGGGAGACGACGATGCCGCGGAGTTCGATCCACCACGCTGGCTACGACATCGTCGTCGCCGGGGACCCTGAAACCGCCTCGGCACTCTCCGGGGCCGCGGATGTCACTTTAATTGCGGACGGCGCTGAACTCGCCGACGCTGACGTTGACGACGTCTCCGTCGAGCGTGGTCGTGTCGTTGATGTCGATGGCACCTACGGAGAATTCGAGGTGACGGTACGGGCGCAGGTGACGGAGGACTGCATCTCCTGTATGAAGTGCGTCCACGCCGGCCCCGACGGGATGGTGACGCGCCGGCCGGTCGACATCGACCCGGACGCACCCCGGGGTGACTGGATTGACGTCTGCCCGACCGACGCCATCGAGATGGACGGCGTCGAGCGGACGATCGAATGCGATCAGGTTGTCTACCCCGGCGGCGACGGCGGCCCCGTCGGCGGCCAGCGTGGCTTCTACACCGGACCGGTGGACGCGGTGACGATCGACAGCGTCGAACGGCTGCTCGGCGGGTTCGAGGGGCCGGACTTTCTGGATCTCGATATGGACGTCTGCGCCGCCGGCCACAACCGCGAGGCGGGCTGTAACGTCTGTGTCGACGCCTGCCCGCACGACGCGGTCGAACGAACCGCCGTCGACGAGGTCGGATTCCACCGCGACAGCTGTCAGAACTGCGGCGCCTGCACCAGTGCCTGCCCGACAGGGGCGGTCGGCCTCGACGACCCCAGCAACGAACGAATCGCCCGCGAGGTCGAGGCGCTTCTCGACCCCGGCGAGGACGATGGCGGATTCGTGAGCGGGCTGCTGGGCGGTTCCGAGAGCGCGATCGAGTCGCCGATTGTCGCGTTCGTCTGCTCCGAGCAGGCCCGGGACGCGCTCCGGGAGTACGGCCGATTGGCCGCCGCCGGGGCGCTCGAAGTCGAGTACCCGCCGATTCTTCCCGTGGAAGTCAACTGCACCGACACCGTTGGCGAGGCGCAGGTGCTACACGCACTTGCGGCCGGCGCCGACGGCGTCGCGATCGTCGGTTGCGGCGGCGAATGCCTCCACTCCGGGCCCGACCCGAAGGCCGAACTGGTCGAACGGCTCAACCGGGCGACGGCCGACCTGGGCCTCGGCGAGCGGGCCGACTTCTTCGCCCCTGACCCGGCCGATCCGAGCGCGTTCGTACAGGCCGTTTCGCGGTTTGCCGTCGAGACGCTCGATTCCTCCCCGATCCCCGTCGGTGAGCACGAGGCGACTGGACAACTGGATGACGCCGATCGCCCCAACCCGGCCTTCGACACGCACGGATGGGCCCTTGAGAGCGTCCGCGCGATTCTCGAACACGCCGACCCCGAGCGTGAGCACATCCGCGGCCTCGAGTCGTTCGGGATCGTCGATGTCGGTGATGGCTGTACGCTCACCCCAACATGCTCTGATTTCTGCCCCACCGACGCGCTCAGACGGACGGGCGACGGCCTGGATTTCAACCACGAGCGTTGCGTCAACTGCGGGCTCTGTGCGGATGTCTGCGTCGAGGACGTCATCACCCTCGAGAGCGGCCTCGACCTCTCCTTGCTACCGGAGCATAGCGACGACCCGATCGATCCGGCCTGGACGCAACTGTACGAGGGGACGATGCTGCGGTGTACCGATTGCGGGCGGGAGTTCGCCAGCGAGGCGACGCGGGACGCCATCGAGGATCGAGTCGGCGACAAACTCGAGAACATCGCCCCGGAGGCCGAGGAGAGCATCGTCAACTACTGTGCGGACTGTCGAGCCGAGCTAATCGGGATGTAAACGGCCACGGCCGGGTCGCAGTTTATGACTAGCTCAGCAGCTGAGTAACTAGCGGACCGTTGCTTCGATGACCTTGGGGCGTTGAGGTGAGTCGGGGGCGACTGATCGAAAGTCGAGTATCGGATATGTGTATAACTGCCAGGGCAGACTACGGGAGGAACTTTTAGAATAGTATGGGTTCGGAACGTCTAACGGAAGAAGGAGAAGGATACCTCGACGGTGAACACGATGCGGAAAACGGAGTATGGATACGGAACGGAGATCACAACGGCGCGCCGTCGGCTGGTGAACAACCGGGTGAGATATGAGCGATCGCCGATCGGCGCCTTGGATGTGCCCGCTCGACGAACGGATCATGGAGATCCTCAATCGGGAGGGCTGGTCGACCGCGCGGTTGATCGAGGACATCATGACAACGAACGCCCCGGAAGACCGAGCGCACGAACGTCTCGAGCTACTGTTCGATGCCGGCCTCATCGCCCCGATCTCCGAGGACGCATCGATGTACGAACTGACCGGTGAGGGACAGCGGTATTTCGATTGTGATCTCGACGCGGCGGAACACGTCGATAAACTGAATCCGCACGCTGCATAAATAAATTAGTAGTCGGCATCAGTTTCGATCAGCTTAATTAAATTCAGAATTGTTTGTTCCAACGGACTGATAAACGACTAGTGAATGGTCCTCAATTCTGTGATGGTATACTGTGGACGCATCATGCGTTAGACCTCTAAGGAATGTCCGGATATCATCTGCTGATAATGCTGTGTTCGCCACTAGAAGTGATCTTCCAAGCATAACAACTGTCGGAGAAATATCCATAATAACTAGCGATGCTGCAAATAACTCAGCAGCTGAGATGCAAGATAGAGTCCGCGTTTGTCACAGATCATCTATTGAGTTCGTACACGGCGAGTACTAGTGCCGCTTCAGCCGTGAATCGCTAGATTTATCGGATACAGCGTCTCTCGGTTAATTCTAGTAGTTCAGACTTGACGCGGCACTAGCCGGACAAAATATAATAGGTAATAGTCCTAGCGACGGCATATGTCATCAGGGAACAATGACCCAAACCCTGGCGATGATGGGTCACGATCCCCAGCAACGCCCCTCGATGGGTTGGACGATATCGATCAGCGCGTCAACGACCGGTATAGTGATATGAGGTCCTTCCGCGACATAGATATCGCGCCGTTTTGGTTTACCAAAGGGATGCCACTGGCGACCGACAACAACGACGAGCAGTATACCGAAGGCGTCGTATCGGCCGCGAAGAAGAGAGACAACTACTTCGATGCAGTGGCTGAGGGGAAGTACACAGGCGGGGACACATTCGAGCGTGGCGGGGAGCGATTATTCATTGGGGTGCCGGGTGCGAACTCGGTGCCGCTAGCAGGAATGGATTCACATCAGGGACGGATGCCGCCAGCGCCCGACCCGAGGGGAGAGGTGAATGCCGCGGAGATGCTCGACACGTACGCCATGGAACAGTTGCGGGATGTGCCGTTTACCGCTTGGCCCAACGAGCTGACCGGGCCGAAGGGAGACGATAGAGAGAGCGTCGAAGCGGTGCTCGAAGATGAGGACAGTTCAGACGCGCTGGTCAACACCATCGAGGCACTACGGGAAGACCTCGATCGGGCCGCCGGGGGTCCGGGCGAACGCTGGTACGACACCCAACGGCTGTTCGTCGAGGCCGGCGACGGCACTGTCGACTTTTGGGGGCCGTATATCTCGCAGTTCCTCGTACACAAGTTCGAACTGTGGTCATTGCCGGTCGAACAGCGGTACCTTCGCTACGAGGCCAACAAGGATTTCAACATCAAGCCACCGGACTGGCGAGACACCCTCGAAGGGAACGACGAATTCGCTTCTGAGACCGACCCTAGAGGCCCATCGGAGCCGCAGAGGTACATAGCGACGCCACGCCATTTGGCGACGATTGTCAACGCCGAACCGCCGTATCAAGAGTACCTCATCGCGGCGCTGCAACTTCTCAACGACGACGAGGTGCCGCTCGACCCCGGACTGGAGTACGTGATGACCGGCGACGACTTGCCCGACAGCGAGCGGGTGTTCAATTATACGGACGGCGGCCCAGTCGGGCTGCTCGACATGGTCGCACGAGCCGCTCGCGCGGCACTGCTGGCGGCGTTTCACCAGAAGTACGAGCGCCACTTCAGGTGTCGCCCGGAGACGTACGGTGGCCGACTACACGCACAGTTGCGGGACAACGCGGACTTCGGGATCGACGAGTTACTCACCAATGCGGACCTGATTGAGGCTCGCCCCCACGAGTCGGACTACCTCTCGACCGCCTACAAGGAGGGCTCACCCGTCCACCCGGCATACCCCAGCGGCCACTCGGTCATCGCAGGTGCCTGCGGCACCGTGTTGAAAACGTGGTTCTCGAACGTCGACTGGAGCGACATCGACTTGAATTACCACGTCGTCACCCACGAGCGCGACCAGCTTGGGGCCAGTTCCGGTGACGACCACCTCGGCACCGACGTGGCCGAGATCGAGGTTCCAGCCGACCACAACGGCGTTCATCAAGAGATCGACAAACTGGTTTCCAACGTCGGGCTTGGGCGAATGTTTGCCGGCGTCCACTACTACAGCGACCACTATTGGGGCGTCAAACTCGGCGAGCAGGTGGCCTTCGCACTCATGACTGACGTGTTCGCTAATGGAGCAGAAACTACCGTTGAGGGGGGACCGGAATTCATGCCATACCTACAGTACGATCCGAAGGCAAAGATCCAGATCCCCGGTGAGAAGCCCGCGGACACGCTGGACGAGCTCCGTCGGACAGCCGCAGAACACGAACCTGGAGCGTCCTGGCCACACTAAGTGCCGTTGCTATGTACCCTCGACCGTCCCGGAGGCCCCGCCCGCCCCACACCGCCAGCAGCGGGGGTTCGATTCGCTCGCCGGCCTCTCGCGAGGCGCTGTCGTGCTTCAGGTCGACACTCAACCCTGCACGATAGTCCTCGCAACTAGCTCGAATGACCGACTCCCGCTCGAAACAGCGGTGGTATTCGGCGACGGCCTCGTCGGCGAGGTGCTCGGGGGACGCGGCCCAATTCTCGATCAAGTGGTCGACGTAGAAGATGGGCTCGTGCGAGATAAGTCGCTCCGGGATGGGATGGGGCTGGGCGAGAAAGAGCCAGTGGTACATCCCCTCGCGTATCGGTAGTCCATCGCCTCCACCGTCTCCAGCGTGGGGATTATATCGAACACCGCCAGCTTTCGGACGCGGTCGGGATGGTCCAGCGCGTACCGGTAGCCCACACGGGCGCCACGGTCGTGGCCGGCGACTAGGTACTCCTCGTAGCCCAGCTCGTCCATGACTGCCACCATATCTTCAGCCATGACGCGATTGGTGTACTCGGCTGTCTCAGGGTCATCGGGACCCACGCTATCACCGTACCCACGGAGGTCCGGCGCGACGACAGTGTACTCTTCAGCCAACTCCGGGGCGATTTTGTGCCAGGCAGCGTGCGTTTGCGGGTAGCCGTGCAACAGCAGCAGCGGTGGCCCGTCGCCGCCACGCCGGAGGAAGATTTCCGCGTCACCGACGTCGACGCGCTGGTCCCCGAAGCTTGCGAACATATTACGAGGTTGCGCCCGTCGTCAACTGAACATTCCGACCCGGACGTTTCGGCGGTTCCAGAGTGGCGGTGTGGTGCAGTTGCTCCTCTTGCTGCGCCGGCGCCGCACGGTCCAGCAAGCACCGGCACCCCCGAGCCGTTGGAACTCTCTACTGTAACGGCTATAGTCAACGCGACCGTCGAAACATTCCTGCCGACGGGCGGTGAGGGAAGTCGTTGACACGCTAATCCAGTGAGCTCAGAATCGCTCACACGGCTCTGAGCGCCGCGCTGTTGCTGCTGAGACGATGTCTGAGAACCACCGCCGCCGAGGCACTCGTCCGACCAGAAGAGCAAAATCCGAGCACGTCCTAACAAAAGCGTGCTCTTCCCCACGCACCTCGTCATCGCAGCCCTCGTGGCCCGACGGCGATTCCCGGTCGTGTGGGCCGTCGCGGGCGCAGCACTCCCGGATCTCGTGGACAAGCCACTGGCCATGATCGGAGTGACGACGTTCTATCATTCAGTCGCCCACTCAGTCCTGTTCGGAATTCCGATTCTCGCTGTCTGGCTCGTCGTGCGGACGACCAGTAGAGGTCGCGTCATGCGGATAGTACAGGCGGGGGCGGTCGGGTGGGCGAGTCACCTCGCCGCCGACGCAGTCCACCTCTCGCTCAACGGCCGGCCGAGCAACACCGTGTTCCTGCTCTGGCCGCTCGTGAGCGAGTGGGACTCTATCGAAGCCGGTCCGGGTCCCTTCGTGGTGCAGTACGTCGGCACGCCCTCGTTTTACCTCGAAGCCGGTATCTGGGCCGTCGCGGGATATCTGCTTTTCCAGTGGCAATACAGTCGGACCGCAGCCGCGAAATCCTGATTCACTCTAGGTAGCCGAGCGACCGCAGCTGTTCCTCGTCAAATCCGGGGAGGTACGAGCCGTGCTCGACTACCCCACCCATATCCCTGAGCCTGTCGGTCAGGTCGGTCGGTGCACCGGCGGCAGTGTCGTCACCACTCCAGGTGGAAACAACGGTTTCTGCGCTCGGGTCACCAACGTCGTACATTGTCTGGACGACGTCGACCCCCTGATCTGTGCGGCGCCCGAACAGTTTGGTGCCATTGTCGCGTCGGACGCCACGGACCGTCCCGACATCGGTGAGCGACCCAGCGACGGTGACCGCGTACTCCCGCGAGAAAGTCGCCGGCGCCCGTGTTTCGCCAATATCGGCGCCGAGCATGGCCGGGAGGTCGACGAGAGAAACCTGCTCGGCCACCTCTGTCTCCGGCCAGTCGGGACGTGCCACAACCAGCGGCACGTGAACGAGAGACTCCCAGGACGCCGGCGGAACGTGACCGACCATTCCACGGTCCGTGTCGAGACACTCACCGTGGTCGGCGGTTACTGCCAGAATGTCCGTCTCCGGTCTGTACTGCCCGTCTTCGATGAGTTGCTCGACGAAATCGACCACAGAGTCGCCGAGTTCGGAACACGCAGTCCGATAGAGCCGCGACACCGATGCCAGGTCCTCTTTACTCACTGCTTCGGGACGCTCGAGTGCGATACGTCGGGACGTTGCCGCGGTCCGGTAGCGACCGGATACATCGGTGCTCTCGGCTCCGCGAGGAACGTGGTACGGGCTGTGGGTATCCATGTAGTGGACCCAGGAAAACGACGGTCCGTCGACATCCGAAAGGGAATCGAGGGCGGTCTCGTGGAGAAGACCTGCTGGCCGGTAGTAGGCGTTCGCGAGACCGTACCGCCTGGCCATCGGCCAGGCCCACCGGAAGTACCACCGTTCGATGCTTCTGGTTAGTCCGCGGGGTAACAGGTCGTCGAGCACGTTTTCGAGCCCTTTCGCGTTATTCGAGCCGGTGTCTTGCTCGAGCACGGAGCCGATGAGAGGGTTGTCGGTGACGACCTGCGTCTGGTACTCGTCTGCTCCCAGTGACTCCGGCAGCGGTTTCCCGTCGCCAGGCCCGTTACCGTCGATATACTGGCCGGTGAGCAAGCCGGGAACAGAACTGGCGGTGTGAGACGCCGGTGCCACTGCGTTCGTGAACCGCGTACCACCGGTGCGCTCTGCAACTCGATTCATTAATTCTTCAGCGTGGTCGGCCCGCAGTGAGTCGGCCGACAGGAGGTACACGTTCGGGAGGGCGGCCACGACTGGCCGCACGTGTTTCGGGATATTATGTGTGTCGGCGGACTGGGGTGACTTTTTATCGCCCGGACTGGCTCTGGCTGATGATCCTGCCCGCCGTCGTCGAACTGCTGCTCGGTCCTCAGGCCAACTGGTTCCGGGCACGCTCTCAACCAGCGTAGTAGCGCGAGTTGGTGACATAATAAAGCGAGTCAGCGAGGGCGGGGCAGCGCTGGTCGGCCTCGATAATGTAGGTGCCGCAGTACTCGCAGATTTTGGGTTCGACAGTGGCGGTGTCGCCGCCCGAGTCGGGGCGGCTCATCGGCTTTCACCGCCGGAAGATACTTTAGGCTGCTTACCTGAGGCACCGAAAATGTTTAAATTGTTATGGGTTCGGGCAGATTTGAACTGCCGACCTCCTCCATGTCAAGGAGGTGTCATAACCAGCCTAGACCACGAACCCTTACCAGCCTTTGACTACACTCATCGATATCCGGGTGATGTAATTGAAGCTTTCGGATCTCCGCCCATCTGTGGATCGGAAACACGGGACGAGAACGGCGGTGATAAAGAGATTTTTGACCGCGGTCATCAACGATACGCTTATATTTATGTACTCATTTGTACATTACAACCCAGTCTTGGTTACTAGTGATCATGATGAAAGAGTACATTCAGCGGGTTACCGACGGCGAGGACTTGACACAGGCGGACGCACGCGAGGCGGCCGGGCGCGTCTTCGAGGACGCGACCGAGGCGCAAATTGGGGCGCTGCTCGCGGGGCTCCGCGGAAAGGGGGAGACGGAGGGTGAGATCGCCGGCTTCGCGGAGGGGATGCGCGCCGCGGCCCGGACGATCGAGCCGAACCGGGAGCCGCTGGTCGACACCTGCGGGACCGGTGGCGACGGCCACGACACCATCAACGTCTCGACGACGAGCGCGTTCGTCGCCGCCGGGGCAGGCGTGCCGGTCGCGAAACACGGCAACTACTCCGTCTCGTCGTCGTCGGGCAGCGCCGACGTTTTGGAAGAACTCGGCGTCACGATCGATGCCGAACCACCGGCAGTCGAGGGCTGCATCGAATCAACCGGGATGGGGTTCATGCTCGCGCCCGTGTTCCACCCGGCGATGAAGGCCGTCATCGGCCCTCGAAAGGAACTCGGGATGCGGACGGTGTTCAACGTGCTCGGACCGCTGACAAACCCCGCCGGCGCGGACGCCCAAGTCGTCGGCGTCTACGACAAAGCACTGGTACCGGTGTTGGCGGACGCCCTCTCACGGATGGCGGTCGAGCGGGCGCTCGTCGTCCACGGCGCGGGACTGGACGAGATCGGCGTCCACGGCGAATCGACGGTTGCCGAAGTTGAGGGCGACTCCGTCGAAGAGTACACGCTTGCCCCCGAAGACATCGGCCTCGACCGATACGACCTTTCGGCCGTGGCCGGCGGATCGCCGGCGGAGAACGCGAGCGATATGCGGGGGATACTTGATGGATCGGTCGAGGGCGCGAAACGATCGATCATCCTCGCGAATGCGGGTGCGGCAATCTACGTTGCCGGGGCCACAGAAAGCATTGCCGATGGCGTCGACGCCGCCCGGGAGGCGATTGACTCCGGGGCGGCGAGCGGCCAACTCGAGTCGCTGCGTGGGTTCGAGCCATGACCCGGGCAAAGATCTGTGGCGTGACAACCCGAGAGGATCTTGAGGTAGTCGTCGAATCGGGCGCGGACGCGATCGGGCTCACCGTCGACGTCCCGGTCGAGACGCCCCGAGAGATCGATGCCGAGCGGGCAGCCAATATCGTCTCGGCGACCCCGCCGTTTGTCACGACGGTACTGGTTACCATGCCCGATCCACTAGAGTCGGTGACCGGACTGGCTGAACGCGTCGGGCCGGACATCGTCCAAGTTCACGGTGACTCTGCCCCCGAGGAGATCGCGTCCATTTCGGCTGACCTCGATGCAGGCGTGGTCGTGGCCGTCTCCCCTGACGACGCGCCGCGCTACGATACGGTCGCGGATGCGCTGCTCGTCGATTCGCTCGATGAGGCCGGGGCGGGCGGGACCGGGTCGACGCACGATTGGGAGCGCACGCGCGATCTTGTGTCCGATCTCTCGTCGCCGGTCGTCCTCGCCGGCGGGTTGACGCCGGAAAACGTCGCTGAAGCGGTCGAAACGGTCGACCCGTTCGCTGTCGACGTCGCCAGCGGTGTCGAAGAGCGGCCGGGGCGGAAAGAGCCCGTTTTGGTCGACGCCTTCGTTCGGCATGCACGGGGGCACCTGTGATCTCCGAGTCGGCGTTCGTCGAACTGGCCGATGCGGGACCGGCAGTCGTCCGCGCCGTCGCCGAGTTGGACGTCTCGACGGAGCCGCTGGACGCGTACGCCGCCCTGACCGGACGGACGACCGACGCCGAATCCGCTGCCCACGCGTTCCTCTTGGAGAGTGCACAAAAGGTCGCCTCGAGCGACCCGGACGGCGCGTTTAGGGCCGGCGACGGTGCCGGTCGTCACGCTCGGTACTCGTTCGTCGGCTACGATCCGGCGGCAGTCGTGACCGTCGACGGCGATGCCGGCGGAACGGTCGATGTCCTCGACGACCGATACGAGGGATTCGTCGATCCAAGCGGGGGCGACACGCTCGCGACGCTCCGGGGCGCGCTCCCGGACGTTCCGCTCCGGAACTTTCCCGAAACCGGACGCCAGCGACTCCAGGGGGGTCTGGTCGGGTTTCTGGCGTACGACGCGGTGTACGACCTCTGGCTCGAGGACGTTGGCCTCGAGCGCCCCGACTCCCGGGTGCCGAACGCCCAGTTCGTGCTTACGACGGCGACGCTGGTGTTCGACGACGCCGCCGGAACGGTCTCGCTCGTCTTCACCCCACTCGTCCGCCCCGAGGACGATCCGAACCGGATTTATGCGGACATCGTCGAGGAGGTTAGCCGGGTCGAATCGCTGCTCGCGGGCCACGACACCCTCGAGACCGACGGCTTCCGGCCGGTAACCGAGCGTGCTGGGGCGAAGTCAACATACGAGGCGGCCGTCGAACGGGCGAAAGAACACGTCCTTGACGGCGACATCTACCAAGGCGTCATTTCGCGGACGCGCGAACTGGACGGCGAGATAGACCCCTTGGGGCTGTACCAGTCTCTCCGGGAGATCAACCCCTCGCCGTACATGTACCTCCTCGACTACGACGACCTCGTGATAGTCGGGGCCTCACCCGAGACGCTCGTCTCTGTCCGGGGACAGGAAGTAATCAGCAACCCGATCGCGGGGACGTGCGCCCGCGGAACGAGCCCCGTCGAGGACCGACGCCTGGCCGGGGAGATGCTCGCGGACGGCAAAGAGCGCGCGGAACACACGATGTTGGTCGATCTCGCGCGCAATGACGTCCGCCGGGTCAGCGAGGCCGGCAGCGTCCGCGTCGAGGAGTTCATGAACGTTCTCAAGTACAGCCACGTTCAGCATATCGAGTCGACGGTAACCGGTACGCTCGCGGACGACTGCGATGCCTTCGACGCGACGCGCGCGTCGTTTCCAGCCGGGACGCTCTCGGGGGCGCCGAAGATCCGTGCGATGGAGATCATCGACGATCTTGAGGACCGCCCGCGCGGCGTCTATGGCGGCGGCGTCGGCTACGTTTCGTTGAGCGGCGACGCCGACTTCGCGATCGTCATCCGGACCGCCACTGTCGAGCGGGATGCGGGTGTCGACGGGACGGATCGGGTGACTGTCCAAGCTGGAGCCGGGATCGTTGCCGACTCCGACCCCGAAAGCGAACACGAGGAGACCGAACAGAAGATGGGCGGGGTGCTCGCCGCCCTGCGGGACATCGAAACGGGATCCAAACCGACGGAGGTCCGGTGATGACGGACGTGCTCTTCGTCGATAACTTCGACTCGTTCACGTACAACATCGTCGAGTACGTCAGCCAGCACAGCGGGACTGAGGTCGAGGTGCTCCGCAACACGGCCAAAATCGAGACGATCCGCGCTGCCGACCCCGATGCGATCGTCATCTCACCGGGCCCCGGCCATCCGAAGAACAACCGGGACGTGGGAGTCACCATGGACGTACTCAGGGAGATAAGCCCCGAAACCCCGACGCTCGGGGTCTGTCTCGGCCTCGAGGCGGCCGTCTACGAGTACGGCGGCACCGTCGATCGGGCCCCGGAACCCATCCACGGCAAGGCGTTCCAGATCGACCACGACGGTGAGGGCGTCTACCGGGGGATCGAACAGGGCTTTCAGGGCGGCCGGTACCACTCTCTCGTCGCTCTCGACGTTCCCGACTGCTTCGAGATAACCGCGACGACGGATCACGACGGAACCGAGTTGGTGATGGGTATCCGACACTGTGAGTACCCGATCGAGTGCGTCCAGTTCCACCCCGAGTCGGTCCTCACCGCCGTCGGACACGACGTCGTCGGGAACTTCTTACGATCAGTCTGACGCTGACAATTCGCGGTCGGTGCGACGTCACCGCGACCGATTGCACGGTCGGCCCGCTCTCGGTGACTCGGATACCTTGTCCAGCACGCGGTACTGCACGATCGTCCGGTTCGACCCGCCGATACCGAGAAAACGTCTTTTTCGAGTGATGTCTGGTAAGTGTCACGTCTCGGAATCAGGCGGCTCGGCGAGTCCGCTTCGAGACAGCGGACGACGCGGCGGGCCGGGGTCGACTCACGCGGCGACCGGTTCGATCATCCTCGATGGATTGCTGTCTCGAACCCCCAACTGTTTCCGATGGAAAGAAAGCCACGCACGTCGGTTTCGCTGGATAAATTTCACTTTCACCCCGGACTGAGTAGTCTTATGTGCGTCCGGTTAGTTCCATCCGGTCGTACGCGCGGGGCACACGTATACCGGATCCGAGACACAGCAACGCGTGCCTCAGAGGACCCATCGAATCGCCGATATATTCCCCGATGCCAAGGGTTATCCGGCATGCACCAGTACGCAGACTTCGTCACAAATGACCCGCACAGGACACTTCGTTGAACGCATTACAGCAGTAAAAAAAGCGGCACCGACCCGGAGGGCGGAGTGATGGCCGGGGCCGACCCTTCCGCGGACGAACTCACTCTTCCGATCAAACGGACGACCGGCGACACGATGGCGAATCGCCTCACCGGCAACGCATACCACAACATCCTCCCCGCTCGGTACCTCCGGAAGGACAGCGACGGCGAGCCAATAGAGGAACAGGAAGACCTCTTCGAGCGCGTCGCAAAAAACGTCGCGCTGGCCGAAGCCGTTTTTGAATCCGAAAAGCAGGGTGTCGAGATCACCGTCACGCCCGATCAACTCAAACCCGACCACCCCCGCCGCGACGAACTCGCGGCTGATGTGTTCGGAGCAGGGGCCACCGCCGATTCGGACGCTGAAACGACCCTTTCGGTGTACAACGTCAACAAGTTCGCCTACGAGACGGTGGTCCCCGAACTTCCCGAAGAGGTCCAAGCCCACGTTGAGGACACCGCCGAGGCCTTCCGTGAACAGATGGAGCGGCTCTCGTTCATGCCGAATTCGCCGACGCTTATGAACGCCGGCGATGAACTCCAACAGCTCTCAGCGTGTTTCGTCGACTCGCCCGAGGACGACATAGACGATATCCACCAAACCGCTAAAGAGGCCGCAGAGGTGTTCCAGAGCGGCGGCGGGATGGGGTATGCCTTCTGGCGGCTCCGCCCCTACGGCGACGCGGTCGGCTCGACCGGCGGAATCGCGTCCGGGCCGATAACGTTCATGCGCACGTACGATCAGATGTGTGAGACGATCGCCCAAGGCGGCGCCCGCCGCGGCGCACAGATGGGCGTCATGCGCATCTCACACCCCGACGTTATCCAGTTCATTCACGCGAAGAACAAGGACGTCTCCCTTGCCGAGACGCTCCGCCTGAACGACCCGGACGACTTCACTCACAACTCCTTCGAGGACGCCCTAGAGGAGGCCCGCGAACTCATCGACGACGAGGGGAAGGTGCCCGAACACCTCCGGAACGCGGTCGAAGGACACCTCTCGAATTTCAATATCTCCGTCGGCGTCACCGACGGGTTCATGGAGGCGCTGAAGGCCGGCGAGGAGTACACGTTCACCAACCCCCGGACGGGCGAGCCGCACGTTGCCACGCCCGAGACGAAAGAACTCTACGACATGTTCGGTCTCGGCGAGCATGTCGAGGTCGGTGAGACGCTATCGGTGCCCGCCGAGAAGCTCTGGGAGCACATTCTTGAGGGCGCCCACGAGAACGGCGAACCCGGCGTCGTCTACCTCGAACGAATCAACAAGGAGCACTCCTTCGACGTGGAGGAACACCCGGAGCACCGAATTCTGGCGACTAATCCGTGTGGCGAACAGCCGCTTGAGGAGTACGAGGCCTGCAACCTCGGCCATATCAACCTCTCGACGCTCGCGGACCTCGAGTCCCCGGATTGGCGGGTCTGGTACGACGACCACGGCGAGGAGTACGCCGACCTCGAAGCCGCCGTCGACGCCTTCCTTGAGGAGGCCATCGACTTCGAGGCGTTCGACGAGCGTATCGCGCTCGGTACGCGGTTCCTCGAGAACGTCGTCACGATGTCCGACTTCCCGGTGCCGGAGATCGAACAAAAGGTTCGGGAGATGCGGAAGATCGGCCTCGGCGTGATGGGCTTAGCACAGCTGTACATCCAACTCGGCATCAAGTACGGCTCCGAGGAGGGCAACGAGGTCGCCCGACAGGTGATGCGGCATATAAACCACGGCTCGAAGTGGGCCTCCCACGAACTCGCCGAGGAACGCGGTGTCTTCGAGGAATGGGGGAAATCGAAATACGGCAATCCCACGGAGTACCGCGAGTGGTTCGAGAAACAGACCGGTCTCGACGCCGACGACTGGGAAGACGGCTTCGCGATGCGGAACCACAACACGACGACGATCGCGCCGACCGGGACGACCTCGATGATCGGCAACACCACCGGCGGCTGTGAGCCAATCTATAACGTCGCTTTCTACAAGAACGTCTCGGACGACGTCCAAGGCGACGAGATGCTCGTCGAGTTCGATGATTATTTCCTCCGCGTCCTGGAGGAGAACGATCTCGACGTCGAGGCGGTCAAGCGGGAAGCCCAAGAGCAGATGGCCGAAAACGCGTTTGATGGCATCGACGGCCTCTCGACGGTTCCCGACGCGATCGGCGAGCTGTTCGTGACGACCGGGGCCCTCTCGGCGAAGGACCACGCTGGCGTCCAAGTCGCCTGCCAGGAAGGCGTTGATTCGGCTATCTCGAAGACTGTCAACGCACCCAACGACTCGACGCTGGAGGACGCAAAGGACGTCTTCGAGTACATCTACGACCACGGCGGCAAGGGTGTTACCTACTACCGCGACGGCACCCGGTCGAAGCAGGTGCTCACGACGCGAGCGAAAAACACCGAGTTCGCCGACGAGGCGGAGGCCGCCGAGGCGATCATCGAGAACATCGAAGAGATCTTCGGCGGCATTGAGGACTTCCTCGACAGCGAGGAGGTTGCGGCGGTCCTCGAAGCGGACGTCCGCGAACTGCTCGACGTCTCCCCCGGACTCGGGAAGAAGCAGGCCCGCCCCGACGTGCTCCACGGCGTCACCCAGCGGATCGACACGGGCTACGGAAAGCTCTATGTCAATATCAATGAAAACCCCGAGGACGGCCGCCCGTTCGAGCTGTTCGCGAACATCGGCAACTCCGGCGGGTTCACCGCCTCCTTTACAGAGGCGCTGGCGAAGACAATTTCGACGGCGCTCCGCTCGGGCGTCGATCCCCGAGAAATCGCCGACGAACTCCAGGGTATCCGGTCGCCGAAGGTCGCCTGGGACAAGGGCGAACAGATCAACTCAATTCCGGATGCGATCGGGACAGCGATGCGCCGCTACCTCGACGGCGAGGTTGACAAAGCCTATCCACAACAGCAGAACCTCACGGAGATCGCCGACAACGCCGATCGATCGGAGGACACGGAACGGCCGGTCGATGATAGCTCCGTGACGCCCCCCGAGACCGACGGCGGCGCGGTCACGGACCCGGGGGCGAGCGGGCGGACGGGCTCGCCGGCGTCGCCGAACGACGACACCGACGCCGCACAGTCGCTCATCGACGCGGGCGAGTCACCCGAGTGCCCCGACTGTGGGAGCATGACGCTGTACTACTCCGAGGGCTGCAAGACCTGCGAGAGTTGCGGCTGGTCGGAGTGTTGAACCGGTAGACGAGTAGAGCGTGTTCGGGGTGCGGCCGACGGCTCGCCCCGATGACTTTTTTTATCGCCTCGTTCGCGTTATCTGTATGGGCAACGAGGCGGGCGGGCGGCCGTGTCCGATGTGCGACGCGCAGATGTACAAACGCCACTGTAAGTACGTCTGCCCACAGCACGGCGTCGTCGTCGACTGCAGCGACCCGTTTGTATTTTAAACCGTCTCCGCCGTTTCGCCAGCGAGGCGGCGGTAGGCGGGCCGCGACAGCGCCATCAAGAGTGCGAGTGCGGCCGCCGTCCCGATCAAGAGTGGGCTTGCGGTGGGGCCGGTCGTGGCGAGTTGCCCCATCGAGGCACCGAGCAGGACCGCCGTTCCGACCCAGGGTGCCTCGCCCAGCGCGGTCCCGAGGGCATAGGGCCGGAACGGGACTTCGGCGATTCCGGCGGCGTAGGAGACGGGGTCGGTCGGAAGCGGCGCGAGCCTGACGGCGATCACGCCCCGAAGGTCTCCGGTCGTTCGCCTGACGACCGCCCCGGCGTCGCCGACCCGCGCCAACAGCCCCGCGTCGTGGCCGAGGTGGCGCGCGAGCAGGTACGCCGGTAGCGTCGTAACGACGGCGCCGGCGAGCGCGACCGGAATCGCACCGGGGCCGAACAGGTACCCCAGGAGGATCGACAGCGCGCTGATGGGCCACGCGAGCAGCGGCCGGGTGAGATACAAGACGAGAAGAACGACCGCGAGCAACACGGGACGGCCGGCGAGTGCGTCCATCTCGCCGAGGATTGCTTCGGGGGAGACGGAGAGCGCGGCGGCCGCCGCGATCGACCCGAGGACCCCGATGCCGAGCAGTTGCCGAACGGTCGCGCGATGCACGCGAAAAGGAATCGCCCGCGGCGACAAACCTCTTGTGGTCGTCCCGGCGGGGTCGCTACGCGCGAGTGTCTCGGATGCCGCCGCCGAGCAACGCGCTCGCCCCTGATCGCTATCGATCCATGCCTCTAAGACCACCCACAACGTAATCGGCGCGTGGCGCGAGACGAGGACCCCGTCGAACTTGGCGTGCAGTTGCTCGCCCGCCTCGAGCACGCCGAACTGTCGCTTCCCGAGGTCGTCGATCGGATCGAGACGGTGAGCACGCACCCGGAGACGACGCGAGCAATATTAGAGGAAGCCGAGCGCCGCGGGCACATCCGTCGGGATGGCGAGACGGTTACGCCGGTCTCCGGGCGGTTCCTCAGCTTCGAGAGCGAGGTTGTCTCTCGGGAGGGCGACTTCGAGTGTCGCCGCTGTGGCGCGTCGATCTCGACGGGATATTTCATGAACCTTGCGGCCGGCGAGCACGGCCCCTTCGGCTCCTCTTGCATCCGGAAGGTGACCGGCCGGGAGTAACCGGCCGGGCGTGCTCCGTCGGACGCGGTCGGGCGGGAACGCCGACGGAGGACGCACCACTCCGTCGTTCACCGACCGCGCCGAAGCTCGTCCACGAGTTGTTCGAGAAGATCCTGTTGGCTCTCGATGAGTTCGGTCTGTTGTTCGACTTGTTCCGAGAGGTCATCAACGTGCTCCGAGAGGGTATCGACCTGCTCCGAGAGGGCATCGATCTCGCCCGTTCGATCGGTGATCGTCCCGTCGCTGTCTGCCGTGCTCTGTGGCTTCGAGTCTTCGTCTGTTGCCGTGTCAGTCCCCGCGTTGCGCCGGTACACCGCCTCCGAGGGGTCTTGATCCGCGGGGAGTGACCGGCCGGTCGTGACGGCGTTGCGTTCGTCGGTCGAGCCCCGGTCGTCGTCCGCGCCGGCGCCGTTCGTCCCGGACGGTTCAGTGCCGCCGGTGTTCGCCCCGGTACCCTCCGCCGGATGAGTGTTTTCTTTTTTATCCTGTTCCGACTCGGCGTGTTTTGCCCGGAACGCCTCGATGGAAGCGACATCGTGAAACGCGAGAACCGCTGCCTGGATCCGCTGGCGGACGGTTCCGGCGTGTTCGTTCGGGACCTTAACCCGACGGCGGCGGTCCTCGGTCTCAAGCACGACCTGCGTCGCCACGCTGCCGCGCTCGAAGTCCAGGCCGGTCAAATCGGCGTACTGGACGGTTTCGAAGTCCCCGTCCCAGACGGCGTTTCCGACGTGTTCGAACAAGCGCCGGTCGGTGACGATGACGGTGAGTTCGCTGAATCGAAACAACGCCGATAGCTCTTCGTCGGGGGTGATAGCGCCGGTGGTCAGGAGGATACCCTCTATCATCGACTCGACGACCGAGTCCGAGATATCGGACGGGACGGTGAAGCTCGCCTCGCCCTCCATCGTTTCGAGTTTGATCGAACTCTTCCGGCGCTTCGTCCGGACCGAGAGTCGCTCGACGGCGTGCTCGAACGTCTCGATGGACTCGTCCCGCAACAACCCCTCCGAGCGATAGAGGTAGGTCCGTTTGGGTGTCACAGCGATTGCGTCTCCGCCGCCGATGTCAACGGTGTCGATGATCGCCTCATCGCTGACGGCCTCCGAAAGCAGGTCGGGCAGTTCGCTCATACCTGTGGTGTGCCCGCACCACAGTATAAAACGGTGTGATCGTGCGGGGCGGTGACACCCCGAATCGACCGAGGGAGATAGGAAAGTTGAAGGGCGAAAGCGAGCAACCAGTATGTGAGCCCGGGTGGCTTAGCTGGACATAGCGCCGCACTCATAGGGTACGAGGCGGTAGCCGCGATGTCCCGAGGCGCTGCCTGCGCCTCGTTCCTGGGACATGCGGAGATCGAGGGTTCGGAGCCCTCCCCGGGCACTTCTCAAGATCTTTATATTCGCATAGAGCCACGCATAACGGCGATTCGCTGGGGGTATATTCGAGTGAGTGACTACAGCTTCCAGCCGCGTTTCGGCTGCCTCGACTGCACGGACCCGACGATCAGTACGATCGAGAGTCCCGGCAAGAGGGCGCGCGCAGTCCGTGTCGAGACGTCCGCAGATGATATCGACACGGTAACCGAGGTGATATAAAAGGCCCGAGCGCTCTGTATGATTTGATGGAGACATCGACAGTCACGCCGGGAACCCTGTTCTGAGCATTCCGAGGAGGCGGGTCCTAACGTCGAGATTGGATAGACTTCGGTTCGAGGCCCGACAACCGGCCTTCATCCGAGCGGTCCGCGAACAAACTACGGCTCTCCCAGCCAGCCGAGATATGCGACGACTCCCAATCCCACAGTAATCAACATGAACGACAGCAACGAGAGACGTGGGATCGTGAATACGCCGAGTCCACGCCAGAGGATTCCGCCACAACCTCCGACGCCACAGGTTGCCCCGCCGGTCGGCGAGATCTGTATATACGTATGGTATGCTGCGATCCCCGCGCCGAGCCCCGACAACGGTATGGCGGTCTTCCAGACCGTCATTCGGCCCTCGTATGCCCCCATACCGAGAATGACTACCAGCGGATACATCAGGATTCGCTGATACCAGCACAGTTCGCACGGCGTGTAGCCAGCGACTTCGCTAAAATAGAGACTCCCGACAGTGGCGATGAACGCCACAAGCGTGCAACCGACTACTATTCGACGGCGCATACCGTACTCTCGGCTGAAAACAAAGTTGAACGTTCTGGTCCTGATTAAGGCCGCACTACGGTACAAAAATAACGCGAGTGCTCGCGGGAGCCCACCGGTGATCCGTGTGCTTCGGAACCGTTCACTAATAACTGTATTCGAAAACCATACTGATGCGAATTCCGGCGTCAACCAGCCTGCCGACAGGTTTGCCGACGACGAGCCATGCGGTCGTCCCGACGATATGTGAAACGAAACCGATTTCGACGTCCTTGCCGACATTCCGGCATGGAACTTCCGTTCGAGACCGAACTCCAGGTCCGGTTTCGCGATCTCGACACCCTCGGACACGTCAACAACGCGGTGTACGCGACGTATCTTGAGCAGGCCAGGCTCCGATACTTCGATCGCGTGTTGGACGCCCCGTGGGAGGAGCGCGAGATGGTGCTCGCGAGCCAGTCGGTCGAGTTCGCCCACCCACTAACGATTGACGACCGAACGGTTCGGGTCGCCTGCGGCGTCACCCAGATCGGCGGATCGAGCTTTCGGATGCGATCGCGCATTTTTGCCAGCGATGAGGGGGAACCAGCCGCAACCGCCGACGGAACGATTGTTGCGGTCGAGGACGGCGAGCCGAGCCGGATCCCCGACTCGTGGCGCCAGCGGTTCGCCGAGTTCGAACCCGGACTTTGAGCGGGTAGCGAGACTCGAACGCCCGGCGTCCGATGTCGACACGCTGATTGTGACGGCCGCCCATGTTCGGGTGTGGAGTCAGACGATCCGACGGTCATCCGCGTACTCGCGGTGACGACCGACGACATCGTGACCGCCATCGAGGCCAACGAGCGACGCGACGCGGGGGCCGTCCTGCGCGTGACGCCGCCGTTTAGCGGGCGGATGCGGGCCCGTCTCCACCTGGACGGGACCGAAAGCGAGTACCAAGACCCGCAGCCGCTGCACGTCCCGCCGGAGCGATTTCTCGAAACCATGCCGCCGTTTCCCTCGCCGGACGACACGGAGGACGAACTCCGATCCGACCCGGAGAAGACGTACACGCCCGAGCGCCATCGGACCCGCCACGAGGCCGCCGTCGAGGCGTGGCGCGACCGCGTCCAGGCGGCGGTGTGCGAGGGGACGACGATCGAAACCCCGGTGGGTGTCCACGAGGTGCGGATCGCGACGCTCGGTTGATCATCGCCGTCGGGCGCTCAAGACGGCTGCAAAACGGGTTTTGAAATGTTTGCGTGCTGCTCGATCCGCTATGAAACGTCCATGCTGTGGCCGGAGACGGTGTAAAATCCGGTGAAACGACCCGAACCCTCGGTCGGGTATTAGTGGTCCCCGGGCATTGCGACAGACACGATGAAACCCTCCACGTCACCGAACGAACACGGCTGGCCCGCTCGAAGTGCCTTGCTCCCGAAGCCGCTCAAGGCCGGGGCGTTCTGGTCCGCCGTCCTGTTGCCGTTCTGCTCTTTCGTGCTGTTTCTCGGTGGTCTCGGGACAAGAACTGAGTACCTACTCTTCGGGTCGCTTGTGCTCGCAAACGTCGCCGCGTTGATTATCGGACACAGCTACGGTCGGTGACGGCCGGCCCTCGCTGTTTTTCTGCGTCACCGCCACAGTTCGGCCCGTATCGAACGACGTTTCACGAGTGAGAACCCGACGAGGATGATCGCAAAGCCGCCGACGGTCGGCGCGTCAATCAGTTCACCCAAGAAGAGAAATCCCGTTACGGCTGCGAACGCTGGCGCGACGTAGGAGACGAGGTTGATTTCGATCGCACCGAGCCGTTCGAGGAGGGTGAAGTATATCAGGAAGCCGAGCGCGCTCGAGACGACGGCGAGGTAGGCGAGCGCGGCGGTCGCTTCCGCGGTCGGAACGCCGGGGACTGCTTCTTCGAGTCCGATGCTAAAACCGTGCATAAGTGCTGCGCCCCCGAGCATCGACCACGCCTCCATCGTCTCGATCGGAAGGTCGGCGTCGATGCGCCGGGTCAAAACGCTCCCCAGCGCGAAACAGAGCGCGGCCCCGAAGACCAACGCCTCGAAACGCGACCCGACGAGGTTCGTCGGGTCGGGTCGCGAGAGCACGACTACGCCGACGAACCCGAGCGCTATGCCGACGAGGCCGACGGCCGTCAGCCGCTCGTCGGGGAGCAGCGCCCGCGCAAATACAGTTGTCATAACCGGCGATAGCGAGACGATGACGGCCGCCGCTGCGCTTGTCGTGCCCCGTTCGCCGACAAACAGGAGCGCGTGGTAGCCGGCGATAATGAAAACAGCGCCGACGCCGACCGTCGCCCACTCGGCACGCCCCTTCGGCCGCCACCGGTCCGTCGCCCGGAGGGCGTACCCGAACATTAGCAAGCCAGCGACGTCGAAGCGGAGCGCGGCGAAGAGCACCGGCGCATCGAAAAAGTACGCCGGATTCGTCGGATCGCCGAGACCGGCCTTGATCGCCATGAACGCCGATCCCCACACCGCGGCGAGCATCAGAAACAACAGAGCGTTGCGGTAGCGCACACCCGACGCTGGGACGACCACGCTTTCAACGTTTTCGGCATCGTTCTCGAAGGGCGGGCGCGCTCGTGAGACTCACCGGTTGGCGATGAGGAGTGCGGCGATTCCCCCAAGGAACAGCCCGGCGCCGCCCGCGACCGGCGAGCGCGTCTCGACGGCGACGATCAACAGCGCAAGCGGAACGATGACCGCAATCGCGACTCCGACGAACTCGATGGCCCTAGAGATCCGAGCCTGCAGGCGGGTCTGTCTGGACTCCCGTCCGTTGTCGTCGCTGGCCCGGAGCGGCCGGTGGCAACTGCGGCGTGACCTCGCCCAAGAGTTGGGAGGTGACCCACTCGCCCCGGGCGCGTTACCCCGGTACATCTGCCTCGAGCCGTTCGGTACGGATCGCTCGGAGGAGGTCCTCACGGGCGACGATTCCGAGGAGCGCGCCCGCCTCGTCGACGACGGGTAGGCGGTTGATATCTAGCTCGTCGTCGGCCAGCAGTTCGAGTAGTTCGTCGATGTCCGCCTTCGGCCCGACGGTGACGACCGCCTCTGTCATTACGTCGCCGATCGGCCGGCCGACGTTCCGGGCGAGATCGATCCCGAAGTCGAGTTCGTCCCATGAGAGGTCGACGGCATAGGTGAGCGATTCGAGAAACGGTGGAAAGCCGACCGGTATCCAAAGCGTCCGGTCGGAGGGCTGAAACAGATCGACGAGGTCACCCTGTGTGACGATCCCGACAACGAGGCCGTCCTCGGTGACCGGGAACCCGTTGAAATCCGCGCGTGCGAGGCGACCGAGAACCTCGCCGACGTCGTCGTCGGGCGAGGCCGTCTCGACGTCCCGTGTCATAATATCGTATGCGTTCATATGTGTTCGTTCCGTGGGCGACAGCATAGACGTTGTGGCGGCTGAGGCCCGCGATGCGGTTCAACCGGCGGCTCGTCCGGGCGGGGTCACCGTCGTCGGTCAGCCGTGTGGCGTGGCGGGTCGGAGTCGGTCCTGCATCCGGGAACCTTTTATTCGAATCCACCCGTGGTCGCGGTATGGAGAGTCTCAATCGGATGGCCGTCGAGTTGGTCGACGAGGCGATCGACTTCGCCGACGAGCTCGCGATCGAGGTCCACGAACTCGACAACGGGGCCGTCGTTCTCGACTTCGGGGTCGACGCGCTCGGCGGCGTTGAGGCCGGACTGCTGTTGGCGGAGATCCAGACCGGCGGACTGGCGACGGTACAGACCGGCGTCAGGGATCTTGAGGGAACCCCCCGGACGTACGTCGAGGTCTCAACCGATCACCCTGCGATGGCGTTCCTGGCCGCACAGAAGGCGGGCTGGGAGCTCTCGATAGAGGGCTTCGAGGGGCTTGGAAGCGGACCCGCCCGCGCGCTTGTCGCCGAGGAGGAGGAGTTCCAGCGGATCGGCTACCGCGACGCGGCAGACTTCACCGTCTTGGCGGTCGAGAGCGACGAACTACCCGGTGAGGCGGTCGCCGAGCACGTCGCCGAGCGGACGGGTGTCCCGACGTCAAGTGTCTTCCTGCCGACGTTCTCGACCGCGAGCCTGACCGGTAGTGTCGCACTCGCCGGACGGGCGGGCGAACTCGCGACGTTTCGGCTCTCGGAGCTCGGCTACGACCCCCTCGACGTATTAAGCGTGACCGCCTCCGCGCCGGTCGCGCCGGTACCGGGGAGCGACAACGAGGCGATGGCGAGGACGAACGACGCCCTCGCGTACGGCTCCCGCGTCCACGCGACCGTCGAGACGGGGTTCGACCGGTTCGACGAGGTCGCCTCGACGGCCGGAGACGAGTTCGGGACCCCCTTCGCGGAGATCTTCGCGGACCACGAGTGGGACTTCTACGACCTCCCGGTGGAGCTTTTCGCGCCGGCACAGGTCACCGTTGACGTGATCGGAGAGGGCGTCGAGGTAATCGGCGGGACCGACGAGGCCCTCCTTGCCGAGAGCTTCGGACTGCGATAGCCCCTCGCTTCGGTCTGTATTTTCGTGGAGCGCAGGACTAACGAGTCCGCCCCTGAGAGTGCCTCCACATCGGATATCCAAACCGTTTATACTTCGCCGACGGGAATCGATTGGTATGCCGAAACAACAGAATGAGGTCCGTGATCTTCAGGAAGGCAACTACGTGATGATTGAAGACGTTCCGTCAAAGATCACATCCTACAGCACCTCAAAGCCCGGTAAACACGGGAGTGCGAAGGCCCGCGTCGAGGGAACCGGCGTCTTCGACGGCCAGAAGCGCAACTTCACTCAGCCGGTCGACGCAAATATTTGGGTTCCAATCGTCAACCGGAAGCAGGGACAGGTCGTCTCCGTCTCCGGCAACGAAATGCAGGTTATGGATCTCGAAACCTACGAAACGATCACGATGCGCATCCCCGAGGACCTCGACCCCGAGTCCGACGACAATATCGAGTATCTTGAGTTCGAGGGGCAACGAAAGGTCGTCTGATCGGTCCCGCCGATGGCCGCGTTCCCCGGAGCTGACGCCGGACTGCAGGAGGCCGCCTACGCGATCGTCGGCGCGCCGTTAGACGTTTCGACGACGTTTCGCCCCGGCGCACGGTTCGGCCCGGAGCGGATACGGCGGTTCGCTCGGGCATTCGACGACTACGACCGACGGACTGGCCGCCGTTTCGGCGATCTTGTTGCCGACGACGGCGATCTCGAGGCGTGGGACGACGCGGCGGAGTATCTTCAGTTTCTTGAGGGGGAACTTGCTGATCACCGTGCGGATGGACGCGTTCCACTGCTTTTGGGCGGTGAACATAGCGTCACCGTCGCCGGCGTCAGGGCGACGGAGCCGGATGTCTACATCTGTCTTGACGCCCACCTCGACCTCTATGACGCCTACGCCGGAAACGAACGCTCGCACGCGACCGTCACACGGCGGGCGCTCGAAACCGCCGAGGAGGCAGTCTTGCTCGGGGTCCGAACGGGAAGTGAAGCCGAATGGGATCGTGCGGCTGAGGCCGATGTGACCGTGGTCGAACCCGAGGACGTGGCTTCCTGGAAACCGACGTTCGACGGTGACGCGTACCTGAGCGTCGACATTGACGCCGCCGACCCGGGCTTCGCGCCGGGGACTGGCACCCCGGCCCCGTTCGGCCTGTGTCCCCGGGAGATGCGAGCGGTCGTCCGGGCGGTCGCGCCGCGCGCCGTCGGGTTCGATGTTGTCGAGGTGAACGACCGTGACGACGGGCAGGCGGCCGCCCTCGCCGGGAAGCTACTCCAAGAGTTCGTCTTTGCGGGCGCGGACGGCTGACGGGAGGATACGGCTCACGGAGGACGGCGGGGCTACCGCGCTCGAAGCCCGAGCTAGGTTCGCTTGCCAATCTCCTCGCGAAGCAGTTCTGAGACGACTTCGCCGTCGGCTTTTCCACGGAGCGCGCCCATACACTCGCCCATAAGCCCCGAGAAGGCTGCCATCCCCTCGGCCTCGACTTGAGACTCGTTTCGCTCGATCACCTCAACGATAGTTTTCCGAACCGCCTCACGGTCGACGCCGGACAGCCCCGCGGCCTCGATCGCGGCCTCGGCCGACAGCGCCGGCTCCTCGGCGAGTTCGGTCAGTACGGGAGCGATCCCCTCGTTGGCCAACTCGCCCGCCGCAGCGAGTTCGAGCACCGACAGCAGGTGCTCCTCGGTCAGGTTCTCAACCGGGACATCGTCACGCCGGAGTTCGGTTAGCGTCGATTCGAGGGTGCTCGCCGCGGTCGTCGGGTCGACACCCCGCTCGACGGCGGCTTCGAACGTCGGCATGTGACGGCCGTACGCGACCTGCTCGGCGAGCCCTGCCCCGAGCCCGAGCTCCTCGCGGTAGCGTTCGACCCTCTGTGTGAGCAGTTCCGGCGATTCGATTTCGGAGGGATCGGGGTCGACCGGCGGCACGTCGGTCTCGGGGTACATCCGCGCCGCGCCCGGAAGCGGGCGGAGATATTGCGACGTACCATCGTCGTTCGCGCCGCGGGTCTCCTCCGGCACGCCCTCGATCGCGGTCTCGGCGCGCTTGGCAACGGCCTCGATGGCCCGCTCGGCGACATCGGCGTCAGCAGCGACGATCCCGACCGCATCCCCGGGATCAGCGCCGACGGCGTCCCGGAGTTCCTCAACTTCGCTCTCTGTGACGCCGTAAGCCGGCAGTTCGTCGGTATGAAAGATTCCGCCCGCGCCTTGGCGCTTGGCGTGGTCGGAAAACTCCGTCCCGAGGCGTCTGTCGGGTTGGATCTCGCGGCCGACGAGGCCATCGAAACCGACGAGGCGGACGGCACGGACGGCTTCGGCCCCGGCGATAACACCGCTGTCGGTGTCCGCGAACACCTCGGTCACGTCGGTCGGCTCCGCGACCGCGGCGTCCCGTGAACTGAGCGTTTCGGCGATGTCGAGCAACTCGACCTGCCTGTTGGCCTCGCCCGCGACGAGGTCCTCGATGTCGTCGAGGCTCTGTACGCCTTTCATTTCGACGCGTGCGCCCGCCGCGATCGAGACGTTCACGTCCTGACGGATCGTCCCGAGGCCCCGCTTGACCTTTCCGGTCGAGCGGAGCAACATCCCGATCCGTTCGGCGGCCTCGCGGGCCTGCTCCGGCGTCCGGATGTCGGGCTTTGTTCCGATCTCGACGAGGGGGATGCCGAGGCGATCCAGGCCGTAGGTCACGCCGCTTTCTCGCTCCTCGATTCGGGCCGCGGACTCCTCCTCCAACAGCATGTCCGCGATCCCGACGGGGCCGTCGTCGGTTTCGATCTCGCCGTCGGTGGCGACGAGCGTGGAGCGCTGAAAGCCCGAGGTGTTGGAGCCGTCGACGACGATCTTCCGCATGACGTGAGCCTGGTCGACGACGGTACAGTCCAAGAGAGTCGCGATCTCCAGCGCCGTGTTCAGCGCCTCCCGGTCGAGCCGCCCCGGCGGTTCGTCGTCCTCCTCGACGAGACAGGTGGTGTCGAAGGCGAGATACTCGAACTCCCGGTCGACGCGGGACTCCTCAAGGGCGGCCTCGTCAAGCTCGCCGAGTTCGGACTTTGTCGGGTGAAGATACCGGCTGAACGACCGAACCGACTCCCCTGGGTCGCGTCGCTCGGTCGGGCAACCGCAAAAGAGTTTGCTCGCCGTGTCGAGCTGTTGGTGGATCTCCAGCCCGGCAACGAGCCCCAACTCCTCGTAGTCGTGAGTCATTACTCGACGGTGCGGCACGGACGCTCAAAAAAGACACCATCCGGCGGGGCGCGCGACCACCACCGCGGACTGACTGTCGTGATCGCCGGGGGTCACCGGTCGGGCGGCGGTGCTGTTCTACGTGTCCGCTGTTGGGGTGTGTCTGGGGCTCGGTTATTCGAAGTCGCCCTCTTCGAGGGCGGCCCGCAGTACCATCCCGAGTGCGAGGTGTTGGCGGGCGGCCTCGGCGACGTTATCGCGGGCGGTTTCGGCGTCGTCGAGGGTGTATTCT
>NZ_JBKEGK010000009.1:0-27182 GCF_046710025.1 Natronomonas sp.
GGGCGGAAGCGGTCGCCGACGGGTAAGGCGGTCTTCGGCAGCACGGTCCACAAGCTCATGACGGACTCGCCCTGCCCGGTGCTGTTCGTCCGGGAGGGCGTGTATGCCGACGGCGAGACGGCCGACTGACGGAGCAGCTTTCCCGCCGTTCGGCCGCGTCGCTCACCGACCCAGTTCCTCGTGAGCGCTCGCGAGGTGATTTGAAGCCAACGCACCAAGCAAGGAGAGTTCCCCGGCGAGCGCCGCCGTCGTGATGATCTCCGCGAGCGCGTTCGCGTTCACACCGGGCGGATCGCCACCGCCGCGGACTCCGACGATGTCGAGGGCCTCGTGCTGGGTCGGTAGTTTCGTCCCGCCGCCGACGGTCCCGAGTTCGAGAGAGGCGATCGTGAGGCTCGCATAGAGGTCGCCGCCGGACTCGTTCGCGTCCGACGCGGCTCCACTCGCGTCGCTCGTGGAACCGCCACCGCGGGCATCGGCAGTCGTGATCGCGTTCGAGCCTTCGACGACCTGGGCGATGTCCTGGCCCGTGGCGAGAAACGCCGCCGCGACGGTGTTGGCTGCGTGGGCATTGAATCCGAGTGCCCCCGCCTTCGCCGATCCGATGAGGTTTTTCCTCGTGTTGGCCTCACTGATGGCCTCGGGCGTCGTCCCGAAGTAGCTCTTGACCACCTCGCGGGGGATCGACACGTCGGCCGCGACGGTCCGACCGCGCCCCTCGATGCTGTTTATCGCGGCCGGCTTCTTGTCACTACAGAGGTTTCCCGACAGCGCGACGAGGTCGGCGGGCGTCTCGGCCTCGACAGCCTCGCACGCTTCCTCGGTCGCGATCGTGGCCATGTTCATCCCCATCGCGTCCTTCGTGTCGTAGGCGAACCGGAGAAAGACGCTGTCGCCGACAACGTAGGGCGTCACGTCCCGCAACTCCCCGTGGCTCGTCGTCGACTCGGCGGTCGCCGCGAGGCGGTCGACGTTGTCCTTGACCCACGCCGCCGTCTCGCTCGCCTCGGCGACATCTTCCACTCTGAACACCGGCGCGCGGGTCATGGCGTTTTTCAGTACACGGGCGGTTGCACCCCCCGCTGCTCGGATCGCCGCACAACCGCGGTTGACAGAGGCGACGAGCGCGCCTTCGGTCGTCGCGAGCGGGAGGTACGGCTCGCCGTCGACCGCGCCGCCGTCGATGGCGACCGGGCCGACGACGCCCATCGGCACCTGCGCCGCCCCGACCATGTTCTCGATGTTGGGTTCGGCTGTGGCAGCGTCGAAGGCGTAGGCCCCGACGGTGTCGAGATCCGCACTAGTCTCGTCGGCCAGGAGCTGCCTGCGGGCCGCCGTCGCCACGTCGGCGTCGGCACGTTGTTCGAGTTCGTGAAGCCGCAGATCGCCGTCCTTGACGGCGGTGACGAGTTCGTCGGTATCCATACCGGCGAGGTCGGCTGCCTGCGACTAAGGGCTTCCGTCCCGCGGAGCGGCGGCTCTGTTACTATCCATCGGTAGCCGGGGAATAATACTTCTCGCTGCCAAGGACGGCTACCAACGCTGGTGACGTTTCATAGATCACCTTCTAAATAAGATTGTACCCCTATACGTCTCTTGAAGACAAAAACTTATCAATACGGGGTCCTGTGTGTCGAGATACATCCGGAGAACGATTATGAACGAAATGGAAACGGCGGACCTCGAAACAGATCTTAGCCTGTTTAAGTACGATCATCTTGAGCAACTCCCTCCCGCGTACCGGGCGCTGGACGAAGCGGAGCGAAGCGACCGGATCGCGGCCGCAAAGGCGGAACTCGGCGACGATGTCGTCGTGCTCGGTCACAACTATCAGCGCCGCGAGATCGTGGAGCACGCCGACTTTATCGGGGACTCCTACGGGCTCTCAAAGCGCGCTGCCGAAGCCGACGCGGAGTACGTGATCTTCGCGGGTGTGACGTTCATGGCCGAGTCGGCCGATATCATTACCGACGACGACCAGACCGTAATCCTGCCATCGATGGAGGCCTCCTGTCCCATGGCCGGGATGGCCGAGGCGCTGCAGGTTGACGCCGCGTGGGCGGAACTCACCGCTGCCGTCGACGACGATACCGAGATCGTACCCATCACGTACATGAACAGCTACGCGGATCTCAAGGCGTTTTGCGCGGAACAGGGCGGGTTGGTCTGTACGTCCTCGAACGCCCACCGCGCCTTCGAGTACGCCTTTGAGAGGGGCGACAAGGTGATCTTCCTTCCTGATAAACATCTCGGGGAGAACACGGCCCACCGACTCGGCCTAGCGGATGAGACCGTCGAGTGGGACCCCTGGGACGCCGAGGGCACGGACACGAGCAAGGCCGTCGAGAACGATATCATCCTCTGGGACGGGTACTGCCAGGTTCACGAGCGGTTCCGGGTGGACCACATAGAGCAGGTCCGTGAGGAACACCCCGACGCGAACGTGATCGTTCACCCAGAGTGCCGCCGCGAAGTCGTTGCGGCCGCCGACGCGGCCGGCTCGACCGCCACGATCTGTGAGACGATCGAGAACGCCGACCCCGGGGACACCTGGGCGATCGGCACGGAGATCCACCTCACTAACCACCTCGGGCGGTGGCATCCGGAGGTGAACGTGCTTCCGCTGTGTGGTGATGCGTGCATGGACTGCAACGCAATGCGGCAGATCGACCCCAACTACCTGACGTGGGTACTCGAGGAACTGGTCGAGGGACGCGAGCGAAACGTCATCGAGGTCACCCCCGAGGAGAAACAGCGGGCGGAACTGGCACTCGACCGGATGCTGGAGGTCTGAGTATGACGGAACGAACAACCGACGTACTCGTCGTCGGATCGGGTATCGCCGGGTGTGCGGCTGCGCTCGCGGCGGCGCGCGAGGGTGCTGAGGTGACGGTTGCGTCGAAAGCCACCCAGCCTGAGGGCGCGTCGTCCTGGTGGGCCCAGGGTGGCATCGCCGTATCGAAGGACGATCCCGACCAATTCAAGCGCGATATCCTCAAAGCGAGCGACGGCACTGCCGACCCCGAAGCGGTCGACGTTCTCGTCGAGAACGCCAACGACGCTGTCAAAGACGTACTACTGGAGACGCTCGACATCGAGTTTGATCGCACAGCGACGCCGTCGGGCGAGAGACCGGCGGCGTCGACGGACGAGCAAACTGCGGGAACGTCGATAAGTGACGGCCTTGATCTCGGCCGAGAGGCCGCCCACAGCGACGAGCGCATCCTTCACGTCGACGCCTCGACGGGCAAAGCGATCCACGTGCCGTTTTTGAACTACCTCGACGCACACGACGGCGTCGAGATCTGTGAGGACACCGCAGCGCTCGAACCGATCCGCCACGAAGGACGGGTGTACGGCGCGATACTGGAACGCGACGGGGACGTGACGCCCACCTTTGCGGGCGCGACGGTGCTCGCGACGGGCGGCATCGGCGAACTCTACCCCGATTCCACCAACCCGGACGGTATGACCGGTGACGGCATCGGGATGGCCGCGCTGGCCGGCGCGGACGTTGCGGACATGGAGTACGTCCAGTTCCACCCGACGGTGTGCAGCAAGGCAGCACGTGCCGCGACGGAGGGCGATGGAAACCGCGACGGCGACGACGGGCAGTTCCTCGTGAGCGAAGCCGTCCGCGGGGAGGGTGCTATCCTGCGGAACAGCGACGGTGAACGATTCATGCCCACGTATCACGACGACGCCGAACTCGCCCCTCGCGACGTGGTTGCCCGCGCGGTGAAAGCCGAACGCGAGGCGACGGGCGAGGTCCGTCTGGACGTCTCGCCGCTGGCGTTCGCCGAGGCGTTCCCGGACCTCGCGTCGCTGTGCGAGGACAACGGCGTCGACTACGCCGACGGCATCCCGGTCGCGCCCGCAGAGCACTTTGTCTGTGGGGGGGTCGCCGTCGACGACCACGGGCGGACCTCGCTGGATGCCCTCTACGCGGTCGGCGAAACAGCCTGTACCGGCGTTCACGGCGCGAACCGGCTGGCTTCGACGAGCCTGCTGGAGGGGCTCGTCTGGGGGCTGCGTGCTGGTGCGGATGCGGCCGGCCACGAGACGGCGACTATCGAGCCACCCGAACTGCGGAATCGGGATCCGGCACTGCCCGAGGGGTTCGCCCGCGAGAAGTTCCATCGACTCCGGCGCGTGATGGACGGCGAGGTCGGACTCGAGCGCAGCCCGGAGGATCTCGTGCACGCACAGTCGGTTCTCCGCCGGCTCAAAGGCGAGGTTGACGCCTACGTTCGCACTCGAACCTCGCGGTCGTTGTACGAACTCCGCCACGCCGTCACCGCGGCCCTGTTGATCGCGCGTGCCGCCAGTGAGAACGACGAGAGCGTCGGCACCCACTATCTTGTCGATGCTCCGGAGGCAAGCGCCGACTGAACCGATGCTTCCGACCAGCACAATTGAGGCCTGGCTCCGCGAGGACCTCGGCCACCACGACGTGACAAACGATGTCCCGGGAGAAACGGACGGCCGACTCGTCGCCACAGAACGCGGGATCGCCGCCGGAATCGAGGCAGCGACGCAGGTTTTCGAGTATCTCGGGGTTGAGCCCTCGGCAGCGGTCGGCACCGGCGACCGGGTCGAACCGGGAGAGGTGCTTCTCCGGACGGACGGCCCGGCCCGAGAGACGCTTCGCGGCGAGCGCGTGGCGGTCAACATCGCGGGCCACGCCTCGGGCGTCGCGACACGGACCCGGAACGCAGTCGAGGCGGCCCGTCGCGTCTCCGACGACGTCGCCGTCGCCGGCACCCGGAAGACGACACCTGGGTTGCGGGGTGTCGAAAAGCGCGCTGTCGCGGCCGGTGGGGGCGACACGCACCGACTCGACTGCTCACACATGGTGATGATAAAGGACAATCACGTCACCGAACTGGGGGTCGAACGGGCCGTCGAGCGGTTCCGCGACCGCGCCTCGTTCGCGACCCGGATCGAGGTCGAGGCCGAAACCGAAGTTGAGGCGGTCGCGGCCGCCGAAGCAGGCGCGGATATCGTCCTTCTCGATAACATGACGCCGGCCGAAACGGAGGCCGCCACCGAGGCCCTTCCGGAGGGTGTCGTGGCCGAGGCCAGCGGTGGTATCACTCTCGAGTCACTCCCCAAATACGCCGCAACGGGGGTCGATGTCGTCTCGCTCGGATCGCTGACGCACAGCGCCGACGCATTGGACCTCTCGTTCAGGGTTGGGGGGTGATGTTGGGCTGGGACGGGCCGTCGCCTCTATCCGGGCAGGATCGTGTGACGCACATCAGTGTGAAGAATATTGATCTTCAATACACGGCTTCGATCGAAAATCGGTGTTCCTTAATACGAGGAGCTACAATTATATTCAACGATATGGCTTCAACAGCCGAACGCTACGGATGGGCGGTGGTGATGGCTGCGCTCCTCGCGCTCGCTGTCCCGTGGTTTTTGTGGGGTGTTGACCGCATAGTCTGGGGGCTCCCGGTATGGCTGTGGTGGCATATCGGCTGGATGCTCGTCGCGTCGGTCGTCTTCAGGGCGTTCTCCCGGCGCGCGTGGGGGCTCTGGATCGTTGAACCGGAGGGTGAAACGACATGACGGTCGGCCTCCAGATGGGAATCATCATCGGCTACCTCTTCGTCGCGCTCGGGGTCGGCCTCGCCGCCTACCGGGTAACCGATCGTGCGGCGGAGGATTTCTACCTGGCGAGTCGGACGTTCGGGACCGTCGTACTACTGTTCACCGTCTTCGCGACACTCCTGTCCGCGTTCACGTTCTTCGGCGGGCCCGACACCGCCTACGCCTTCGGGCCGGAGTGGATCCTCGTGATGGGGCTCATGGACGGGCTTATCTTCGCCGTCCTGTGGTACGTCGTCGGCTACAAGCAGTGGCTGTTGGGGCAGCGTTACGGCTACGTCACGTTGGGTGAGTTGCTCGGTGACCGGTTCGGGTCGCGAGCGATCCGCGCGCTCGTCGCCGGTGTCTCGCTGTTTTGGCTGTTCCCGTACGTCATGCTCCAACAGATCGGCGCGGGCGGGGCGCTGTCCGCCCTCACAGACGGGACTGTCCCCTTCGTCGCCGGAGCGACTCTAATAACGGGATTTATGATCGTCTACGTCGTGCTGGCGGGGATGCGCGGGATCGCCTGGACCGACACCCTCCAGGGCGCATTCATGCTATTGGCGGTCTGGAGCGCGCTGTTGTGGGTGCTCGTCGCCGTCGACGGCGGGATCGGAACGATCAATGCCGGCCTCGAAGCGACGAACCCCGAGTTCCTCGCTCTGGGCAGCGAGTTTTACACCGCGGGGACGATGCTCACGTTCGCGATCTCGATCGCATTCGGCGTGGCGATGTTCCCGCAGGTTAACCAGCGGTTCTTCACTGCCTCCTCGGAAACGGTACTGAAGCGGTCGTTCGCGCTGTGGCCGCTCCTCGTGTTGTTGCTTTTCGTCCCCGCGTTCCTCCTCGGCACCTGGGGACGCGGCCTCGGCCTCGAAGCGGACATCGGCGCAGGCGAGAGCATCCTCCCGGTCGTCCTCGCGGAGTACACCCCGGCGTGGTTCGCCGCCCTCGTCGTTGCGGGTGCGATCGCTGCGATGATGTCCTCCTCGGACTCGATGTTGCTGTCCGGCTCGTCGTATTTCACCCGCGACATCTACCGTCCGCTCGTCGACAAGGACCTCTCTGAAACGGGTGAGGACCGCCTCGGCCGGGCCGGTGTCGTCGTCTTCGCGGTCGGCGCCCTCGCGGCGAGCGTCTGGGCCGAGGCGGAGGCCTTCGGCGCGGCGACGGTCGGATCGATCCTCGTCGGCATCGGCGACCTCGCATTCGGCGGGTTCGCACAACTCGCCCTTCCGGTCATCGTTGCGCTGTATTGGCGACGGACGACCGGGGCCGGACTCGTCGCCGGGATCGGCGCTTCCCAAGCCGTCTACATCGCGTTCAACTTCCTGCCCGAGGTCGGCGTCGGCTCTCTCACCCTGTTTTCCGACACCTACCTCGGGTGGGGGATCTCGATCTACTGTATGCTTCTCGGTCTCGTTGTGACCGTCGCCGTTTCCGCCACTACGACGGCAAACCCCGAAGCGAACGTCGACGATCACTTCGGGCTTGGAGCGGACTGACGCTATCGACCGCCCGGTTCGACACCGCCTCCGGTCGCCACACGGCCCATTACGACGGTCAGTCGTCGGCCGCCGCGAGCGCTTCGCCGTGGCTCACTTCGTCGCCAAGGAGGTCCATGAACGCCGACAGCCACTCGGGGTGATCCGGCCACGCCTGCCCGGTCACGAGGTTGCCGTCGGTGACGACGCCATCGACCCACGAACAGCCTGCGGCTTCGCACTCGGCCTTAACCGCCGGGTAAGCGGTGATCTCATAGCCGTCAAGAACGTCGGCGGCCGCGAGGATCTGTGGGCCATGACACACCGCCGCGACCGGCTTGTCGGCCTCGAAGAAGTGCTGAACTGCCTCGATAACGGGCTCGTGGGTCCGGAGGTACTCCGGGGCGCGCCCACCGGGAACACAGAGGGCGTCGTAGTCGCTCGGCTCTACCTCGGCCATCGTCGCGTTCAATTCGAAGTTGTGGCCGCGGGACTCCATGTACGTCTGGTCGCCGCGGAAGTCGTGGATCGCGGTCTTGATCGTCTCGCCGGCTTCCTTGTCGGGGCAGACGGCGTGGACCTCATGGCCCACCATCTCGAGCGCCTGAAACGGCACCATAATCTCGTAGTCCTCGCCGAAGTCGCCGACGATCATCAGGATCTGCTTGCTCATTGGTACCACCATTCGACTATTTTGACGAACAGTCAAATAAACCCACGTGTCGAACAGGGGTCGCTGAGGTTCGAGCCAGCGACGGCCACGGCTTCACGACCGCTCATCCCCACGTCCAGCGTGCGTCGAGGACGTAGCGGTAGATGCCGCTGAAGACGATAGCAACCGCGTTTGCCGCCAGATACGGAACGCTCCGCCACTCTACGAGAACGTAAAGAATGGCCAATTGGAGCGGGATCGCCGTTCCACGGACGACGTTGGTCTTACACAGGCCGAGTAAGTACTCGATGGGGCCGCTATTTTGTGTCGCCCGGAACGTCCAGGCGTTGTTGAGCACGTACGAAAGAATGATCGTGAATTCGATAGCGATCAGGGCGGCGATGATGTAGTTTACTCCGGCACCGTCGACGAACAGCCACAGCGCTCCCATCTGGACCCCGGCGGTGAACGCACCGACGGCAACGAACCGGCGGAGACGGGCCGCGAGCGGACCGGCCAAGAGACGTCGGAGGAACGACCGCATTACCGGTAGCCGAGCGCCTCGAGGCGCGCCCCGAGGTCGTCGTCTACTTCGTCGCCCCGGTCCGTCCGCTCCGTCCGTAGTGTGGTGGCGTGGGCGTCGGCGATCGACGCGAACTCCCGGACGATGTCGCGTTGTTCCGGCGTCGGATCCGCGGAGCGATCGTCCTGTTGGGTCGGATCGGTGGACCGTTCGTACAGTTCCGTCGTCCCCGTTTCGACGTTCTCGATGTACGTCCACTCGCCGTCCCGGACGCTCACGAGCAAGTCGCCGTCGGCGAGCGACCGCGGGATCGGCTGTGCGGTCACATCCTCGCCGCGGACCGTAACCGAGACGACGGGATCGTCGGACGGCGCGTCCCCATCAAATACGCTCGGGGTCAGCGACTCGCCCAGCCAGGCGTCGGGGGAGTCGACGCCGGCGAGGTCCACAACGGTCGGCGGGATCGCGTCGAGGCCGACCGGCCCCTCGACCCGGCGGGCCGGTGCCCCGGGGACGTCGACGACCAGCGGAACGCGGATCAACTCGTCGTAGAGCTTCGGGTAGTGCGCGAGGTGGCCGTGCTCTTGAAACTCCTCGCCGTGGTCACCCGCGAGGACGACGGCCGTCTCGTCGTCGAACCCGCCCTCGGAGACCGCATCGAGGAGCCGGCCGATACTGGCGTCGACCTGCCGGGTGGCCGCCCGGTACAGCGTCCGGAGCTCCGAGAGCGTTCGCTCGTCGACGTCCCACCCCAACCCGGTTCGGGTGTGGGCGTGCAGCATCCGGTGGGTGCCGACCCACCCGTCGGACACGTCCCGAATGTACCGCGGGGCCGGCACGTAGGGCGTGTGGGTGTCCATGTAGTGCACCCAGAGAAAAAAGGGCGAGTCGGTCGACTCAAGAAACTCGCTCGCTGCGTGTTCGACATCAAACATCCGGGAGGTGTCGAGGAAGGGCCGGTCGTCGGCCTCTCCGCGGAGCCACGACCCCAGACGCCGGACCGGTGATGTCGCCAACTGGAGCCACGCCTCGACCGTCGGGTGGGTGGCGAGATAGCGGCTGTAGATGCTGGACCCGACGCTGGCAACGAACGGCTCGAACTCGTCGAACCCCTCGTTGTAGCCCCAGTGCTCCGTGAGAAACCCGTTCGCGGCGTTGAACCCGCCGGTCGAGACGCCGGCGTCAGATAGCGTCGACGCGAGTGTCGGCGTCTCGGCGACGCCGATCCGATCGGAGTCGGCGAAGACGGGTCTGGAGGCCATAATCGACGGAAAAGAAAACGGCGTCCAGTTGCCGGTCGCGAAGGCGTCCTCGAAGACGGTCCCACGCTCGGCGAGAGCGTCCATCTCCGGGGTGTGTCCTTCGACGTCTGGGGCGCGCTCTTCGGCGTCGTACGCGCCGATCGCGTCCGCCCGGAGCGAATCGACGGTGATCAACACGACGTTCGAGATGTCGGTGTCACGTGCCATGATCGTCGGTCGTAGCCTCAGTTGGTGTCCGTGAGCGCCTGGCCCCGTTTGCGTCTCGTTGAGTCGGTCCACGCGGCGTCGATCCGTGCTTTGCCGCTTCGGGTTCGTCCGCTGCCCCACACGCGTTCGAGAACCCCTGAACCAATCGATACGATATGAAATGAACGACCAGCGGTAGCTTTATGGTTTCGATATCCGGGACGGAATCAACCCACTCGGATCAGACTGACAGACAGGTTCGGCAAAAACCCGTCCGACATGATCGGGCACATTGGGTCAAGATACAAATCAGTTGAAGACCAACGGAGTCGTATGTCGTTCACAAAGAACGTCGGTGGTCGTGACCGTCTCGTCCGTGGGCTGCTCGCCGTCGTGCTGACCGTGGTGGCGCTACGTAGACTCAAACGCGGCAAGCGAAAGGCCGGGGTACTTGCGGCGGTCGGCGCACTCGGCTTCGGGTTCAACGCGACGACGTGTTACTGCGGAACGAACGAGGCGCTCGGCATCGACACGACCGAGTGACTCAGGCGGGGCGGTTACGTACTCGCATCAATTACACGTATCCCCGAAGGAGAGGAGCGCGGTATATACGTCCGGTGCAAGGCCTACGATGATGCCGGAGAGATTCACCCCGACTGCCGGACGTTCGCGTTTCACTGTAAACGGATACGAACTCAAACGCACGCTCACGTCACTCACGGGTGGCGTGAGGGCATCAAGATGCGGTAGCGAGGATAGCTCAATTCGTACACACTGACGGTCGTGAAGTCAGTGCTACTTGCTCTGTTACCCACGCATATCACCTATATACTCCTCACCGCCTCGGCCGGATGCGACCAAGCCGATATTTCGATTGTGCGTGTTCTGTCTATGCCAGCCATATTTGCTGGATGATGTCGCGATACATCGATTTAATCGGCTATTATATCCGTGAATGTACGATAAAACGAGTAGTTAAATCGCGCGCGACCGATTTACCGTCTCAGTAATTAAGTGTACAAATTCCTATCCGGTCGTCGTGCAGGATTTGACAGTCTCACGGCGTCAGGCTTTGGCAGGGCTCGCCGTAATCGGGGCGACATCGGCCGGTGTCGGTCTGGGAACTAGGGCGCTCTTTAGCGACACCGAGGAGTTTTCAAAAAACAACGTTACAGCTGGCGAATTGGATCTCAAAGTCGCGTGGCGGAAGTCGGTAACCCAAGTTGAAACCCGGGTCGAAACCAGTAGCGAGTATCCGACCCCGACGAACGACGTCGATGCGCCGATCTGTGAACTGGCGGACGTCAAACCGGGCGATCACGGTGTCATCGAATTCATCTTTCGAATCGACGACAACCCGGGGTACGTCTCGCTGCTGGGGGCGGAGCAAGCGGACGAGGAAAACGGACAACCGGAACCGGAGCGAGGCGCATTGAGCGAATCTATCCCAGTTGGCAGGGAGGGTGAGCTTGACGAGTTGATAAACACGACCGTGTCGTACGGAACTATCGATAGCGATGACGACGTGACTGCAGCGACACGGGCGTACACGTCATCGCTAGCCTCATTAATCGGCCTCGGCAACGTTGGCTCCGGCGTCATCTTGGACGGCGACGGTTCCGCGTCGGTGGTTGATATCCTCCTCGGGAACGCGACGCCCAACGCCTTCGAGCCTGGGACAAAACACGGACTCCGCGTCGAGTTCGAGGTGCCACGCACGGTCGGCAACGGCGTGCAAACGGACAGGTATGAGTTCGCGACCGGATTCTTCGGCGAACAGGCACGAAACAACGAAACCTGGACATGACTGACGAGCAACAGCGTCGACGACAGGAAGCGTTTCTCAGACGGAACCGCGTCGCACGACAGCAGCTCCTGCAGGCGACGTATCGGACCGACGAGAGCGTCGGGGACGACGACCCGGTCACCAACTTCGGGAAGGCGCTCGAACACGACGCGGACGGCGTACCAACTGAGGCGGCGTATCGGAGCCTCGTGGAGGCACTCGAAGACGGTAGTATCGATGCGTTCAACGATATCATGCTTGAGGACGGGGACGACCGGCCGCGCAGGCTGGTTGAACCGCACGGAGCGCTGGCGTTTCAGAAGTCCGGGGCCGACCCTCACATGCTCCAGATCCGCCCGCACCCGCCATTCGCCAGCGACCAGTCGGGGGCAGAGATGGTGGAACTGTACTGGCGAGCGTCGTGTCGCGATGTACAGTACGGGGACTACGACTCGAACACGATGATCTCAAGTGCCGTCGACGAACTCGAAGGGATGTCCGGATACAACGGCCCAGGAAGCGACGCCGATCCAAGAGCTTACGACCTGAGCAGTGACAATCTGTTCCGCGGCATCGTTCCCGGGGCACAGAAGGGGCCGCGTATTTCACAGTTCCTCTGGAAGGCCGTTCCACGGGGAGCAATCCCGTTGAGCCAACGGATTCGGGTGTTGACTGGCGCTGAGGCCTCTGTAACGTTCGACAGCGGCGATACGACACTCACGTTTGATGGCCCGGACTACCTCACGGACTTCGAGACGTGGAAGAAGGTTCAAAACGGCGTTCCCGTTCCGGACGTGAATCCCCCGCCGAATCTGGTTGTAAGAAAAGACGACCCCGACAAGCAGGTCCAGCGTCACATCATCACGGGTCGAGACCTCGCGAACAAGGTCCGCCGGCAGGTCCCATACCTTTCGATTCGGGACGCCGCCGAGATTCTGCTGGGAATGGGGGTTCCGTTCGATCCAAATATTCCGTACGGAACAGGTACGGACGAGATTGGGACAGGCAGACCGTTCATCAACTTCGGGTCGAACGACGTGCTGGATATCGTTGTGAACGTGTTCATCTCCGGGCAAAACGTTTGCTGGTATCGAAAATGGAAGCTCCACCGACGGCTTCGGCCCGAGGAGTACGGCGGACGAATTCACGCACAGCGAGAGCGGGAGCGGTCGTTCGACATTCCGGAGAACGTGTTGGACTCAGATGTCTTGAAGAAAACCGAAAAAGAACCGTCCAACGGCGGATTTGGCAGCTCACTCTTACCGCAGGCCTACACCGAGGGGTCGCCAACCCACCCCTCGTTTCCGGCCGGTCACAGCGGTGTCGCTGGCGCCTGCGTGACAACACTCAAGGCGATGTTCGATGGAACCCACGCGTTCAGCAACGATCAGATGGTCGTACCGATCGCGGACGGGACGACCAACGCGCACCTCGAAGGTGGCGGAACCACCAACGTGCAACAAACGACGCTCTCGACGATAGCCGACGAATCCGGAGGAACTGGTGGAACCATCGCTGCCACCCAGCAAAAAATCGACGGCGCTCGTGATAGCACCGTCACGGTTAATGACGAACTCAACAAACTCGCCGCCAACATGGCGTTCGGCCGGAACTGGGCCGGAATCCACTACCGAACGGACGGCATCGATGGCTTCCTCGTCGGCGAGCAGGCCGCCGTTCGGTATCTTCAAGAACACATGCGTCAGTACGACCTCCCGTTCGACGGCTTCCGGTTGGAACCGTTCTTCGACACATATCCGGGAACGCTTGTGGGAGCCAAGCCGAACGCCCCGGACACCCCCGGGGACCGCGGACAGATCCTTATCAAGCCAGACGGGATCGAAAACCTAAGTGGCATGGAGAGAATCGACGATCCGCTCGACTGACGCCCGCTGGAAGATGAGACCGTTCCCCGTCTTGGACTCTTAAGCCCCGTTCAAATAACGCGGGCAAGACTGTTCGCGCCGGCGGACCAGTCAATGTCCGTATCGGTAGCCACGCGATGTCTGAAGGAGTCTAGTCTCCGAGGCCGGCACCGGCGAACCGCGGAACGAGGGCCACGAGACTGGTGGTTTATATACACGCCAGCCACATTTCCCGCATATGCAGACCCACATCGTCCCGGTCGGCTTCGACTACGACCGGCTGATCGCGCCGTTGGTGCGGGATCAACTCGATGTCGATCGGGTGGTCCTGCTTGAGGGGGCGGTCGGCAGCGAGGCCAACGTCGAGTACTCGAAGAACCTCGCGAGTAAACTCGAGAAGGACTTCACGAACCTGCTCGGGGCCGAGACGGAGGAGTACGTCGTTGAGGACGTTTACGACTACGACGCTGCCTTCGAACAGGCGTACGAGCTAATAAACGGAGAGTTGGACACCGGAAGCGAGGTATGGGTCAACGTCTCGGCGATGCCACGGACGGTTTCGTTCGCCTTCGCCACCGCCGCCCACTCGATCATGGTCGAACGCGAGGGTGACCGCGACCGGATCCACACCTACTACACCGTCCCCGAGAAGTATCTTGAGACCGAACTGGCAGAGGAGCTCAGAAGCCAATGTGATCTCCTCGAGTCCGTCCTCGATGGCGATATCGACGACGAGCGAGTCGCCGAACGGCTGGAAGTCGGCCGCGAACTTCTAGAGGAGTTCGACGAGCGGGGGACCACCATCGGTGCCAAGCGCTTCGGCGACGGCCACATCATCGAACTCCCCGTCGCCTCCTTCTCGAACGTCAAGCCCTTCGAGGAATTGATCCTGTTTACCCTCGGCGAACACGAGGAGTTCGAGTCGGTGTCGGAACTCGCGGGGACGCTTGCCCGCGAACTCGGCGAGGAGTACACTGACTCCTTCCGGTCGAAGGTCATCTACAACGTCGACCGCCTCGGCCCCGGCGGCAAGGGGTACATAGAGCGCGAGGAACACGGCAACTCCTATCGGACGCGGCTTTCTCGGATCGGAGAGCTATGGGTTCGCTCGCATGCCGACCGCTCGGAGTTATGACCGCTCGGCGGTCAGTTATCGATCCGGGGTCACGTCCGCGGCCGAGCCATCGCTGGCGAGTTCCTCGCCCATCGCCCGCGGGTCGATCCAGACGACGAACCCCGACTCGCGCTTGATCAGCCCTTTTATGTGATTGCCTTCGATCGGGGAATCGTCGACCGATTCCGCGTCGAGATCGGAGACCTCCTCGACGCTGTCGACGGCCCACCCGATCGAGCGCTCGTCCTCGAAGATGTCCGAATCGAAGATGACGATCCGGTCGCCGATGTCGCCGTCGGTCCCGAGACCGACCTTGGGATCGACGATGGAGGTGGTGTTCCCCCGGAGGTCGATGACACCCTCGACGTGCGGCGGGGAGTTTGGAATGGGCGTCAAATCGCCCATATCGACAATCTCGGTCACGTAGTCGATGCTAACGCAGTACGTCTCCTCGCCGAGGCGGAACTCAAGCACCTGTTCCGCGCCGAGAGAAGTGGCCCTTTCGGTGGACATGATGTCTTATTCACGCTTCGGCGGCGGCCCTACTTAATACTGCGAGCGTTTCACCGATGGATACGCCGGCAGTCTGGCCGGTCGGCGGGCCGAGAGCGGAAACGCTTTGATCCCGGCTCCCGCACCAGAATATATGGAGTGGCCCCACGACCCCGACGGCGAGGAAGGCTCCGAAGGGATGCGAAAGTACGGACAGGCGGTGCTCGCGAAGAAACTCGACGAGGAGGAAGACTTCCCGCTCTCGGCTACGGAGTTCGTCGAGGAATACGGCGACGAACCCGTCCGGCTGAACCACACCCGCGTCGTCAGCGTAGCCGACATCTTCGATGGTGTCGAGGAGGATGAGTTCGAGGATATCATTGCGTTCCACCGCGCTGTCGGGCGGGCGATGCGTGAGCACGATATGTGGGAAGTCGACATCGACGCCTACGCCTGATACGGATCACCGCCGCCGGTCTTTTATATTACCGCGTTCCGCTGACCACGCCGTTTGTCCCGATCGTCGTTCCCCCGGTTCCGACACCGGCGGTATCGTCGCCGATGGCAAGGCAAATATCGGCCGGCCGTGAATATACCGGCGTGACAAACGCCCAGGTAACGCTCATCCAGATCGACAACTACGGGCCGTGGACGGTGACCCCCGAACCACGCCGGGAGGTTGACCTCCAGACCCTCCAGTCGCGGCTGTACGCCGACCTCTCACAGCTCATCGGGAATCGAGAAGGCTACGTCTTCTTCACCCGCTTCGACAATATGGTTGCCGTCACCAACGGTCTCGACACCGCCGATCACGCCCTAATCCAGGAATCGGTCGGTAACCGGTATCCGGTGACGGTGAGCCTGAGCATCGCTGCCGACACCTCCCCCGCGGCGGCGCTCGGGACCGCGACCGGCCAGCTACAGGACGCCGGCAGCGCTCAAGACTGCGACCGACGGGAGATCCTCCGCGGTGATCCCATCGTCGACGAGGCCAGAACTGACAACGACGTCCGGCTCGCTCACTTCGATGTCAACGACGCGACCGGCAAGTACACCGACCAACTCAACGAGTTCGACTCGTTTATAAACATCGAACAGGGGTACGCGGAACTGATGCGCTATATGCGGACGGCCCACGAGTCGCTGTCGTTCTTTGTCGGCGGCGACAACATCATCGCAGTGTGCGACGACATCGACGAAGCCGGCTACCTCGACGCGATCGAGCACGTTCGAGAATCGGTCGGCGTCGACCTGAAAGTCGGTGTCGGCACCGACCGGACGGCCCAGGGTGCCGGGATGGCCGCCAAGCACGCTCTCGAAACCTGTCGGGAGGAATGCACTGACGTCGAGTTCGCCTGATCCCGGCGAGCGGGCCGGAGCGATCAAAGACCCACCCGGGGAATATCTGCGTTATCAAAGAGTACCGTTCCGGAAAAATGTCGACGTTTCACAAAAGCGTCGCCCCGGAATCGCGTCCCTCGCGCACGGCCAGACAGGGACTTTGTTCGATCAGTCGGACTGAAGGGGTATGCGGCGTCGAGCGATACTGGCCGCCACCGGCCTTGCTGCTGGGAGCGCCGGGTGTGTCGTCGGGTACGGGCGCCGTGAGTCTCCGGCCGACGACCAAGCGAGTGAAATCGACGCACCGACCCTCGCCGAACAGGGGATGCCGTCGACGATCTGTGCGGAGGATATCAAGCCCGGCGGCATCAGAGCCATCGACGACCCGTCGTTCGGAGCTCCCGGGGAGTGGCCCGACGACCCGGACGGATATCGGCGATTGGACGACGAGGCGACTGTTATCGGTATCGAAAACGACGTTGTGGCGCGGGCATACCCCCTCACAGTACTGAACGTTCACGAGATAATCAATGACACCCTCGACGGGCCGGTTCTCGTGACGTACTGCCCGCTCTGTCGAAGCGGGATGGTCGCCGACCGACGCGTCGACGGCGACCCGGCGCGCTTCGACGTGTCTGGACTGCTGTGGGTTCCACCGGGGATCTACACGGCCGCCGCCGAGGCGGACGGGCGGGTGTTTTCCGACCGCGAAGCGGGGGTCAGCAACAATGGAAACCTCGTCATGTACGACGAGACCACGGGATCGTACTGGTCGCAGATGCTTGCGCAAGCGATCTGTGGCCCGGAAGCGGAACGTCGTCTTGAGATACGTTCCTCGACGATATCAACGTGGCGTGAGTGGCGGACGGACCACCCCGACGGGGAGGTGTTGCTCCCGCCGCCGGCATCCGGAGTGGTCGATCCCCCGATATGAGTTATCTGAGCCGAATGCTCTCGTAGCAGACATCGACGGTGACCGACAGATACACGCCGAAGCCAGTATCGGCGCACGGATGAATACGCCCCAATACTACACATCAGTGGACACGTGGATACATTTATGTCAGGCGGTCTGTAATAAAGCGGTAGCATGTCGAGAAAGATAGACAGACGTGACGTACTGAAAAGTGCCGGTGTCACCGGTATCGCGGCCCTGGCTGGCTGCACCGGTAACGGCGGCGGCAACGGCAATGGTAACGGTAACGGTGATGGCGACGACATGGAGGGTAACGGCAGCGGTAATGGCGACGACATGGGTGAGGTTAACGTCGACGTTATCAACGTCATCGGTTATCCTGAGGACGGCAACACGTTGTTTCGGGACTACTACCAGTTGAGCGACGGGAGCGAGGACATCATCGTTCCTGACGGCCTCCGTGACGGCGAACTGCAACAACAGGTCGGGAATCCGATGGAGAACGTCGTCGGGACGGCGCCTGCCGCAGGCGGTCCCGCTCAGGAGGCCTTTAGCGGCCTCTACGAGGACGAGTACGGCGAGGCCCCCGGCGTGTTCACAACCCAGTCGTACGACTCCGTCGCCGTCGGCATCCTCGCGAACGTCGCGGCGGGCGAAAACAGCGGCACCGGCATCCGCGATCAGATGCGGAACGTGGCCAACCCCGACGGAATGGAGGTCACCCCTGACAACTTCGTCGAGGGGGTCGAGGCCGTCGCCAACGGCGACCCGGTCAACTACCAGGGGGCGTCCTCGGACGTCAACTTCAACGAGGCCGGCGACCCGGCGAACGCCGCCTACGACGTCTGGGAGTTCACCGGCGACGGCGGGACGGAGGCGACCGATACGCTGAATTTCGAGGGTGACAACCCGGACGGCGCGGGTCCCTCCGCGGACACGATTGAGGGCGGGTTCGGTCGGACCGTCGATGTCGGCATTCTCCTCCCCGAAACCGGGAACCTCGCCTCCGTCGGCGAGGGAATGATAAACGCTGCCGAGATCCCGGCGATGCAAGTCAACAACGCGGATGTCGACATCCAGGTCGAAACCCAACTCGAGGACACGAACACGTCGCCGAACACCGGTATCCAGGCGGCGAACTCGCTTGTCAACGCCGGCGTTCCCTATATCTGTGGCTCCGCGTCATCCGGTGTGAACGTCCCGGTGTCACAGCAGGCGCTCATTCCGAACCAGGTCGTCGGCTGCTCGCCCTCGTCGACGGCGCTGTCGGTGACGAACCTCGAGGACGACGACTACATCTTCCGGACGGCCCCGTCGGACCTCCTGCAGGGCCGCGTGATGGCACAGGTCGCCTCCGAACAGCTCGACGCCGAGGTTGCCACGACGCTGTACGTCAACAACGACTACGGCCAGCAGCTCTCCGAGCAGTTCGCCAGCGTCTTCGAGAGCGACTTCGACGGAACCGTCGAGGCACAGGTCGCGTACAACCAGAACGAGGACTCCTACACCTCGGCGGTCCAGGAAGCCCTCGGCGGTAACTGATCGGCCTTCGGGCGGGGTCGTTGACCCGCGGCTTCTTTCGGCTCAGCCACCCAAAAAGTCCTGTCGAACGCCTTGGTCGGCCAGCAGTTCGCTGCCCACGTCCTCGTAGCGGTTCTGTCCGTCGACGAGGACGTATCCTCTGTCGCACCGTCTGAGTGCCTCCTTGGCGTTCTGCTCGACCATCAGGATCGCGGTCCCGTCGCCGTTGATGCGATCGATGCGGTCGAACATGTCGTCGACGAGGTCGGGCGCGAGGCCGGCTGAGGGCTCGTCGAGCAAGAGCAGGTCCGGATCAAGCATCAGCGCCCGACCCATCGCGAGCATCTGTCGTTGGCCGCCGGACATCGCTCCGGCTCGCTGCTCGCGCCGTTCCCGAAGGATCGGGAACCGATCGTAGACGGCCTCGAGGGCGTCTTCAGGCACCTCGTCGAGGATGTACGCCCCCATTTCGAGGTTTTCTTGGACGGAGAGACCCGCGAACACGTTGTGGTTTTGGGGCACATAGCCGATCCCCTCGTAGATGATCTCTTCCGGGGGGGTATCGGTGATGTCCGACCCATCGAAGGTGACGGAGCCATCCATCCGGTTTGTGAGCCCGAACACGGACTTCATGACCGTCGATTTTCCCGCCCCGTTGGGCCCAACGATGGTGACGTACTCGCTGCCCCTGACATCGAGGTCGACATCTGAGAGGATCTGTAAGTCGCCGTAGCCGGCGTCGAGATTCCGCACCTTGAGCATGCTTTCCTCCCACCGCCTGGCGCCCCTGTTGGCGCCGCCGGAGTCGACCCGCTGGTCTGTGTCGCTCATTCGACGTCGCCCCCGAGGTACGCCTCGATGACCGCCTCGTTCGACCGAACCTCGGCCGGCGACCCCTCCATGAGGACGGACCCTTGATGCATCACGATGATGTGCTCGCAGTTCTCCATGATCAGGTCCATGTCGTGTTCGACGATGAGAAACGTGTACCCGTCCCCACGCAGTTCGTGAATGTGCTCGAGGAGCCGCGCCTCAAGCGAGGGATTGACGCCGGCGAACGGTTCGTCGAGCAGTAACATCGTCGGGTCCGTAAGCAACGCTCGGGCTAGCTCCAGAAGCTTCCGTTGCCCCCCCGAAAGGTTACCCGCGTACTCCTGAGCTAGGTGATCGATCTCGAAGAACTCGAGCATCTCCCAACAGCGTTCGAGCACGTCCCGTTCCTGTTCGACGACGCTCCGACGAGCGACCGGCAGCACCGATCGCCACAGCGATTCGCCGAGTTGTTCCTTCGGTGCGAGCATCATGTTCTCGATGACGGTCATCTCCTCAAGTTCGCGAGCGAGTTGGAACGTGCGGACGAGCCCCCGGTTTGCAACCCGGTTCGGCGAGAGCCCAGTAATGTCCTCCCCTTCAAAGTAAACCGTCCCGTCGGTCGGTTCGTGGATCCCCGTGATGCAATTGAATGTCGTCGATTTCCCGGCCCCGTTCGGGCCGATCAAGCCGGTGATCGATCCTTCCTCGACGGTGAAATTCGCGCCATCGACGGCAGTGATGCTTCCGAACTGTTTTCTGAGCCCCTCGACGCGGAGCGGGATCGAACTCGGCGTGTGCTTTGCCGCCCGTTCGACGTCCGAATCGTGCGTCTCGACCCCCTCGCGGTCCTCGACCGATGCGTCAGATCTGCCTGAAACGGCCGTTTCCGTGGCCGCATCGGTCGCTTCGGTATCACTCATCTGTCGTCACCTCATCCGTCTCCGTGCTGTCGCCGTCGCTCGACGTGGTCCCGATCGACCCACTGATCGACGGTCGTTCGAGCCCGATCGGGCTCGCAGCTTCCTTGCGGTGGCCGAGTATCCCCTCGGGTCGGTTGTGCATCAGATAGATGAGCACAACCCCCATGATGGCGAGTTGGAGCTGTTGCATGTTGTCGATGGTGTACACAAAGAACGGAACCGGGTTTGCCGAGCCGACGATCGGCGCGACGGCTTGGCCGAACGTGTCGACCGCGTCAACCTCGATCGTCTCTTGGACAATATTCTTAACGAACAGCGGCCCGCGGAACAGAAATGCCGCGAAGACTGCGCCGCCGACCACGCTGCCCGTGTTCGATCCGGCGCCGCCGATGATGAGCGCGATCCACACGAAGAACGTGATCCGCGGCCGGAACGCGTCGGGCGTGATCGCGCCCTGCTCGGCGTAAAACAGGATGCCAGCGAGCCCCATCAGCCCACAGCCGATCATGAACGCCTTTATTTTGAACCCGCTTGTGTCTTTGCCGAGTGAACGGGTCGCCTCCTCGTCCTCGCGGATAGCCTTCAATACCCGACCGAACGGGGAGTTGCCGATCCGCTGTAGCGTCATATAAAACCCGATCAGGAACACGAGCAGAAGCAGCCCGTACAGGAGGCCGTCAAGGACCGGTGCGGGGTTCGACCCCAAGCCGAGTCGGGTGCCGATCGACTCCGTGGCGGCCACGTACGTCTCCGAAAGCCCGAAAAAGGCGAGGAACTGATCCGTCGGGTCGAAATCGAGTATGAGCCCGGATCCACCGCCGAGGCCGGTGTAGTACCCGGCGATCGCGATGCTTTGGAAGCTGGATTCGAGCAGCGTGAACCGAACGATCTCGCTAAGGCCGATCGTGACGATCGCAAAGTAGTCCGCACGGAGGCGCAACGCGGGCAACGCGACGAGCCCACCGAAGACCGCCGCCGCGATCACCCCGCCGATGATGCCGAGCCACAGTGGGAGGCCGAACCCGCCCGTCGATCCCGCCGCCGGTTCGGTTACCATCGCCCCTTTTGAGAGGATGGCCGTCGTATAGATGCCGATCGCCATGAACCCGATGACACCGATGTTGAAAAGTCCGGTGTACCCCCAATGGAGGTTGAGTGCGAGCGCCAACATCGCGAACACAGCGATGTAGAACAAAAGCTGGGCGATCGAGTTGACCTGCTGTCGGACACCGTACTCGAGGAGTGTCCCACCAATCAAATAAAGCGCGAACAATCCGGCGACCAACGCCGTCAGCTTCACCGCGTCCTGCCCCCAGATGGCACCCGATAGCCCCGTGTTCGGATCGTCGGCAGTCGCGTCGCTCATGCCGTCGACCTCCCGGAGAAGATGCCCTCTGGGCGCACGAGAAGCATGACGATCATGACAACGAACGCAGCCGCCCGCGAGAGGCCGGTCGGAATCCAGACCACGGATACCGACATCGCCAGGCCAATAACGAGGCCGCCGACGATGGCCCCATAGATCGAGCCGATCCCGCCGAGGATCACCGCCGCAAACACCGGCAACAGCAGGACCCACCCTTGGAACCAGTGCAGCGTTCCGTTCCAGATGACGAACATGTATCCGGCGACGCCGGCGAGGCCAGCGCCGATGATCCAGGTAGATCGGATCACCCGCTCCGTCGGAATCCCGGTGACTCTGGCGAGGTCCTCGTTGTCCGCCATCGCCCGCATTGCCTTCCCGAGTTTCGTCCGCTGGAGGAGCAGGTGAAGCCCGCCCATCAGCACGACCGCAACGACGACCAGCGAGATCTCGTGAAGATTGACACTAACAGTCCCATCGACGAGCGGAACCGCAATGCTCGGCACATCGCCCGACGCCGTCACGCCACGCCGACCGGGCCCGAAGATGAACTGGATGAGATACCGGAGCGCGAACGCGACGCCGATACTCGTTATCAACAGCGCTATTCCGGATCGGTCCCGAATCGGCCGGTATGCGAGTCGATCGATCGCGAGCGCGAGGCCGATTGCCGACACCCCGGCGACGAGAACGCCGACGAGCACGGCGAGGGGTGAGGTGGCAACCCCGATTCCGAGGCTGGCGCCGAACACCGATCCGCCGGCGCCGACGAGCAGCAGCGACCCCAGATTGGCTTCCGCCCCGAAGCCGCCCGCTACGACGTATGTCGCCATCATCCCGGCGAAAGCGCCGCTCGTGACTAAGTCGCCGTGAGAGAAGTTCGCGAAGTTCAGAATGCTGTACGTCATCGAGAGTCCGATCCCAGCGAGGCCGAAAAACAGCCCCCGCATCAGTCCGTCCTTCACGAGCACGCCGAGTTCGGAGATCGGTGTCTGCCCAGAAGCCAACTGCCAGCCGAGGTCGAGAAACAGGACCACGGCCACGACCACGACCACCGCACGAATGGGGTCCGTAGCCAATAATTTCTGGCCTTTTTCATAGGTATCTGTGATGGCTGTGCCCATACTATGTCTCCTACTCGGGTAGGCGGCACACATCCTAAAGTACCCTTCGGCTTGATCAGTTTCGTTGGCCTTGTCAGGCCGGCCAAGTGGGCGCTGTCGGCGCCGTCGAGCCAGCCACACGGCTTCTGTCAGCCCCGCCGGGCCGGCGGAGCGGATCGTCGCAGGAACTGCTGCGGTCCAGATCGGGCCTGGCTTCGCCGTCCTCGCGGACTCGTTGCGCAAGGCTTTCGTAACGACCAATTGAGTGCTTCAGTATGATACGGACGCTCGACGACCTCGATGCCGAGGGGGCCGCGCTCGGGGTTCGCGTTGACATCAACAGCCCGATGGGCGGCAACGGGCTGGCCGACGATGCCCGGCTCCGGGCGCATGTCGAGACGATCGCCGAGTTGTGCCGCCGGAACGCGCGAGTGGCGTTGCTCGCCCACCAGGGACGCCCCGGCGGCGAGGAATTCACCGACCTCCGGGCGCACGCCGACCGGCTTGACGAACTTCTCGAGGTCCCAGTCGCTTACAGCGACTCGACGTTCACCGCCGACGCCCGCAAGCGGATCGCAGATCTTGAGCCGGGAGCCGCGATCCTCCTCGAGAACACCCGATTTTATTCGGAGGAGTACATGTCGTTCGACCCCGAGGCGGCGGCGGAGACGTATCTCGTCGAGCGGCTCGCCCCTGCCCTCGACGCGTACGTCAACGACGCCTTCGCTACCTCCCACCGCCGCCAGCCATCGATCGTTGGCTTCCCAGAACTGTTGCCGCCCTACGCCGGGCGCGTGATGGAGCGCGAAATCGACGTTCTCGGTAACATTGCCGAGAGTCCCGAACCGCGCGTGTACGTCCTCGGCGGCGCGAAAGTCGACGACTCCATCGAGGTCGCGCGGTCGGTTCTCGAGCGGGGGCTCGCTGATTCGGTGTTGACCGCCGGCATCGTCGGCAACGCGTTCCTCCTGGCCGACGGCGTCTCGCTCGGGGCCGCCTCCGCTGGGGTCGTCAACGAGCGGAGCCACGACGCGGTCAAGAACGCTGGCGACCTGCTGGACGACTTTAGTCACCGGATATATATGCCCCGAGACGTCGCCGTCGAGCGCGGCGACGAACGCCACGAACTCGACCTCGGCGAACTGCCGAGCGACACACCGGCGATGGACATCGGCGCTCGAACGGTCGCCGCCTACGCCCAGATCCTCGACGATGCCGGGACCGCGATCCTCAACGGCCCTGCCGGCGTCTTCGAGGACGACCGCTTCGAGACGGGGACACTCGAATTATACAAGTCCGCGACGCGAGCGGAGACGAGCATCGTGGGCGGTGGCGATACAGCCTCCGCGCTCCGGGCACTCGAGCTTCTCGAGGGCTTCGATCACGTCTCGACCGGCGGTGGCGCAGCGCTACGAATGCTGACCGGCGACATGCTCGCCGGCGTCGAGGCCCTCGACCGATAGCCGTGGTGGCCGACGTACCGGACGACCGTGCGGCCGACCCTGATCCAAACCCCCCAAAGGATGTGACGATCTCGGTGGCGGATACGGGCGATGCGGACCGACTGGCCGACCTCTGGGTCGATCTCGCCGCCGATCAACGTCGGTACGGCTCTCGTCTCGAAGCCGAGGCCAACCGAGAGACGATCCACGAAACGATGCTCAGACATGCCGTCACCGACACCGTCTTGCTCGCACGGCGGGAAGGCGTTACCGTTGGGTTTGTGACGTTTGGGCGAGAGTCAGGTCGCTACGATCAGGACATCACGCGCGGGACGATTCACAATGTCTACGTCGAACCGTCTGACCGCGGAGTTGGGGTTGGGAGCGCGCTCCTCGCCGCGGCCGAGCGCGAACTCGAAGCGGTGGGCGTAGATGCCGTCACGTTGGAGGCGATGGCGCGAAACGACGCGGCGCGGTCGTTTTATTCGCGACACGGGTACGCACCTCATCGGATCGAACTCGAAAAGCCCATCAACGACGACCCCGTGACATCCGACGACGGCTGATGTGTGCCAGGGGAGCTTGGGTGGTTCAAGCACCCGACTTGTAATCGGGAGTTCGTGCGTTCAAATCGCACCCCTGGCTTCCGTTGTTTGACCGTACTCCCGGTTTTTATTTGACCCACGCTGTTGTCGGCGGGCGAATCAATCACTGTTTGCGCCAGCGCACCATCGGGTCGGAACGGGGCTATCGCCGGAGTAGATTCCAGCGGAAAACAGACGACGGGGTAAGCCGGTGGGGGGTGGGGAAGTCCGCTTACCGCTGTCCGCCGTCCGAGTGAAATTTCGGGAGATCCCGTAATAAATCGAATGGTATTCTTCTAGTAATATCACGGTAATCTATAAAGAACACTTGTCGCAATTCCCCACTACTGCTGGGTGGATGATACGTCGGCGCGCTCCGCCCGGTGTTTCGTGGCCCGGTGTTTCGTGGTATATAGCTTGACGGTCGCTCTGGCTCTGTGCTCAACTACGGTAGAGGACGTCGGCTGAGGTGTGTCTGATACCCAGAGAAGCGTCAGTACTTCGCCTCAGCGCCGGTTTCTGCGTAGATTTCGTCCATGATTTGATCGCGCTCGCGCCGCCACGTGGAGAAGCCCTCGGGCGAGTCTGGGTATGTCCCATAGTGCTCAAGCAGGCGGTCAGCGAGACGTTTCGTCTCATAGAGGTTCTTGAGCGTTCCCCAGTGGCCGAAGCTCCGGACGAGCACTCGGAGTTTGAGTCCCAGCCCCACGTTCGCCGACCCCGAGTATAGCGCGTCCGAGAGTTTCCCGGCGGGCAGCGACGCGAGCAGCGCGAGCAGGTCGTCGAGGTCATACGATGTCGAGAAGATGTTGTAGACGTCGAGAGCGGCGTAGCGGCCGCCGTAGTGCTCCATGACGCGCTCGTTGTAGCGCCACAGCGACGATTCGCTCACGTCGCCGGCATCCAGTGCCTCGATCGCCTGCTCACCGGCGTACTGGCCGGCGTAGGCGGCCCCGGCGATCCCGCCGCCGCTGACCGGGTTGACGTGGGCGGCGGCGTCGCCGATCGCCATGTAGCCGGGGGCGACCGCCGAATCGTAGGGTCGGCGGGTCGGCAGCGCCGCCCCGAGTTTGTCCTTGACGGTGGCGTTCTTGAGTTCCGGGCGATTCCGAACGTCTTCCCGGAGGTCGGCGACCAACTGCATCGGCTCCTCGTTCATCTGAAAGCCAAGGCCAACGTTGATCTCCGTTGGCGTCCGCGGGAAGTACCACAGATACCCCGCCGAGCGCTTCGTCGGCTTGAAAACGAGCGCGTCGGACCACTCGACCGGTTCGTCGACTTCGATGACTTCCCGGTAGGCCGAGGAGAACTGCGAGTACCGGACGTTCGTATCGAAACTCGCCCCCTCAAGATCGGCTTTGTCCTGTAGGAGCGAGAGAGCGCCGGCGCCGTCGAGGACGATGTCGGCCTCGTAGCGCCGGTGTTTGCCCTGCTTTGTCGCCTCAAAGCCGTGTACTCGGCCATCGTCGTCCTGCAGGACGTCCTGGACGACGGTGTCGTAGTGAAACGTCGTTCCAGCGTGTTCGGCCCCTTCGAGGATTCGGCGGCCGTAATCGTAGCGGTCGATGACGGCGAGTTCGCCGGGGACCGGGATGTCGAGGGCCACGCCCTCTTGAGGGATCTCGAAGCGACCGTGGTCAACCTCAGTGTTGGTGAAGGAATCCTCGATGTGGGATTTTGGGATCGACTCCGGGAACTTGTCCGCACCTTTGAGGGCGTCCCCACAGGCGATGTGGCCCGCTTCACTCTCCGCTTTGCGCTCGACGATGACGACGTCGTACCCTGCCCCGGCGATTGTGGCCGCGGCGTAACAGCCGGACGTCCCGGCTCCAACAATGGCGACGTCGTACTCGAACGTGGACATACAGTCCCTTCCACGCCGTGGGCGCAAAACTCTTTACTCCTGTTCGGAGCCCAGTAACCGCATCGGCGTCCTCCGCTTGGGTGCTTGACGACGGCATATGACCCCTGTCCGGGATCCCAACGACAGGATCGCTCGCCCCCGGCAAGCCTCGGTGTTCCCGCCGATATAAGTAATATCTGCCCGCGCCAGTAGGGGTGAGGGCGGTACTATGCGCCGGGGTCCCCCGTATCCGTCCAAGCGTCGGGGCTCCGTAACGCTCATACGGCCGATACGCCTACCTACCCACAATGGATCTACGCGTCATCGAGAATCTGGAGACGGAACTGTCGATCGAAGTGCAGGGCGAGGATCACACG
>NZ_JBKEGK010000010.1:0-27172 GCF_046710025.1 Natronomonas sp.
GTCGAAACCCCGCAGGACGCACACTCTTTGGTCGTTCCGCGCGGGTTCACGGCAACGAAGTGCGTTCCTTCACGTTCGCACTTGTATTCGAGCATCCGCAGAAACGTCCCCCACGCCGCACTTGCTCGGTTCCGCGAGTTGCCTGGTAGTTCGACCAACCCCTTCGCGTCCAACTCCTCCACGGCCACGAGGTCGTATTCTCGGGCGTAGTAGTTCGAGAGCTTGTGGAGGAAGTCGCGGCGCTTGTTCTTCAACTCGGCGTAACGTTCGGCCACAACTCGGCGCTGTTCCTCCCAATTCGCAGAGCCGTGTTCCTTCCGCGAGAGGTCACGCTGTGCGCGTTCCAACCGCTCGCGCTCGTCAAACAGGTCGAGTGACTCAACGGCGGTTCCGTCGGTGTCGTGGGCGTACTTGAGAATCCCTACGTCGATACCGACGCACCGCTCGGGAGTCTCCGGTTTCTCCGGCGGGTCGTCGGGAGTTTCGACGCCGAGGATGGCATACCACTTCCCAGTCGGTTCCTGCTTGATCGTGACGGTTTTGATGTCGGCGTCGTCGGGCAGGTCGCGGTGGAGGGTGAGCGGGATTTCTCCAAGTTTCGAGAGCCACAGTTTCGTCCGACCGCTCGTGTTCTTGAGCTTGAAGCCGGATTGACTGTAGGTGAAACTTCGGTACTCGCCCGGTGCCTTCCACTTGAGCGTCCCGACGCGGTAGCCGTTGTCTTTGTGTCCGCGAAGCGTCGAAAGGTTGTCGTACAGGCGTTGAACGACTTTCTGAAGAACCTTCGAGTGAACGCCTTTCAGGTCGTTCCACCACTTCTTGAGACTCGGCAAGAGCTTCTGTTCGCTGTATGCCGATGTGCCGTCGGTGCGGTTGAGTCGGTGGAGGAAGTGGTTGTAGACCTGTCTACAGGTATCGACAGTCCACGCTAACTGCTCTTTGAGCGCGTCGGACGGTCGGAGTCGATACCTGTAGTTGTAGTTCATCGAGTGGTGCTACTCGTCGGGGTCGGTGGTTCGAACGACTTTCACGTCCGCGCCACGCCATCGTTTCGGGACGAGGACGTGAGCGCCGTTTCCGGTGGCTTTGGCCGTCCCGTCGATGACTTCGTGGCCTTCGATTTCGTGTCTATCCATCACCTGTGTTTACACTATATTTCAACATAAAGGTGGCGGTGGGCCTGTGGGCCGAGCGCCGAGCGTGTTCGAGAACCGTGCGGCGCTGTATCCCCTCCTTACTCGCTCGCTCCACTCGCTCGTTGAGGAAGGGACCTTAGCGCCTCAATTCAGGTAAATACCACCCGACACCATTCCCCCGACGCCCATCGCGACGACCTCAACTGACCCGAGTTTCTCGGAACGGCTCCGTGTCAGTAGCGACCGAAGCGAACCCATGCCACCCCACTTTTCTGAGAGTCATTTATTAACATCTTCCCTTGAGCCGAGTATCAATTGGTGAAGAAATCTCGCTCTGTGTAGTCGCTGATCTGGATGAACGCGACCCTGATTGACTGCTGAATCCCCCCGTATTCACCTCGTTCGCTGAAACCTGTCGCTTGCTGAAGATTCCAACAAACCCGAACAAACGGACGCCCCTCCGCGATGCTTATAAAACGTCCCACTCCAGCACGACGCCCGAATCGACGCGCTCGACGTCTTCGAGCGACAGTTCCGGGAACTCCGAGACGAACCCCTCGCCGTCGGCGAGCGTCGGCGCGTCCCGGCCGCCGATCACGGTGTTGCCGACGTAGACACTCAGTTCGTCGACGAGGCCTGCCTCGAACAACGAGAAAATCAACTCGCCGCCTCCCTCGACGAGCAGGCAATCGATCCCCGACGATTCGAGGCCATCGAAGGCTTCGGGGAGGTCGACCCGCTCTCCACCGGCCACGACAAGGGTCGCGCTGGCGTCCCGTAACGCCGCCCGCCGGGACTCTGGGGCCGCCTCGCTCGTCAGCACGTACGTCTCCGGTTTGCCATCCAGTATCGCGGCGTCGGTGGGCGTTCGACACGTCGAGTCGACGACGACGCGGGCGGGCGGCGACGCGTCGGCTCCCCGGAGCGACTCCCGGTGGGACTCGTCGTGGCGAACAAGCGAGGGGTCGTCCGCGAGCGTCGTGCCGACGCCAACGACGACGGCGTCGGCTTCGGCGCGAAGTCGGTCGACCCGGGCGAAGTCGGCCTCGCCGCTGATCGCGAACTGTTCGCGCCGCCGCGAGGAGAGTTTGCCGTCGGCGCTGGTGGCGGCATTGATCGTGACGTGCATATCACTTGTCGGGGCCGCCGCCGTCAAAACGGTTGGCGGTTCAGCGGCCGCCGTCTTCGCCGTCGCCGGCCTCGCCGTCGTTCTCGGCGTCCCCGGAACCGCGCGGCAATTCGCCACTGGCGCGCATCGCTCCCCGCCGGAGGATGCCTCGCATCGTCCGGGCCTCGCGACCGGTCGGGTGCGCTCGTGCGAGGAGCCGGCGGAACAGCCGTTCGGTCTTCGGGACCTTCTCGTCGGGGTGGCCGATGTCGTGAAGGTACTCCGAGAACGTCGCGTAGAGTCCCTCGATCTCGTGTTCGTCAGCGCGTTCGTGGGACTTCGGTGGGTGTTGGGTCTCCGAGACCGCCAACTCACGGAGCTCATAGAGGACGACCGTCGCCGCCTGCGCGAGGTTCAAGACGGGATACTCCCCGCTTGCGGGGATTGAGCAGATCCGATCCAACGCGGCGAGTTCGTCGTTCGTCAGCCCGACCCGCTCGCGCCCGAAGACGATACAGACATCCGCGTCGAGCCCTTCGAGCTCCCCTGGAAGCTCGGCCGGCTCGATGAACGGATAACGGACGTGCTTTCGGGCGTCTTGGTTCGTCGTCGCCGTGCAAGCGACCGTGTAGAAGTGGTCCGTGAGGTACTCGAAATCGACTTCGGTGGCGTTCGGGAGGACGTCCTCGCGGGCGTGGCCGGCGAATCCGTAGGCCTCCCCGTCAGGGTCAAGTTCGGGCGGGTCGACGAGATATAGCTCTGAGAGCCCGAAATTCTTCATCGAGCGCGCGATAGAACCGATGTTGCCCGGGGTTTCGGCATCGACGACGGCGACGACGATGTCGACCATTACACGCTGGTTCGGCCCGAGAATTTATAAGAGCGTCTGTCTGACGGCCGTCGTGTCGCCGGCTTCGGCAGGTCTCGTTGGGTCCTGCCGGTCTAACCGAAGTGACTATTTGTTGTCAGCTTGATCGGCAACGCGGTCCATCGCGAGGTTGGCCACGCCCGCCGCGGCCAGGCCGATTCCGAGCGCGCGGATCTTTCGGACGTACGCCGGCTTCGCTTGGAGTTCCTCGGTGTTCTCGAAGTTCTTTCCGATCATCTTCGTGACAAATTTGACGCTCAACTGTGGGACGAACGCGCTCACGAGTCCCTGGCCGATCGCCATTAGGGCACCGACGTTTCGGAACTTATCGCAGTTCATACACGTATAAATAGGGCTCGCGCACGCATTAATACCGGGGTGAATCCCAGTTTCGTGGACGCGCCCGGCCCTTCGACGGCCCGACGCAGACTTACATTTCGAACGTACGTCCGGCGGCGTCACCAGACTGTCGGCGTGTGCTCGAAGGTGAGGCCGCCAACTGTCCTCGGTGGAGGCCCGACGTTGGCGAACATCTTCTGGAACGTCCCACGGTACTCGTCCTCGGAGAGTCGCTCCCCCGGCTAGAGTTCGATCGTAGGTCGACCCCCCGGTTGACGGCGCGGTCGTCAAAAACTGATACTGTCACCGCCCCCCCCCCGGCCGCGAACCAGCACTCAACGAACACCGTTGGCATATAAACAACGCCACGCCGAAGACCCGGTAGTCGGCCCCGAATCGTGGTCAACCTTGGGGAGATCGGTGGGGTAAAACCCGCCCTGTGGATCCATCGTGTCGACGCAATACGGCTTCTCGGCGAGCCTGTCGCGCGTGTAGCCCGAGCAACCGCGTCGCAGTCGGCATCCGCCGCTGACCCGGCCGCGTGGTAGTACGCTGTGTTACGAGAGCCCCTGACAGCCAGACAGTGCGACGGCCGCCGTTGATCCGAGCCCACACGCCACCCCCACCGTGAGAGTCCGGCCGCCTGGGTCGCGTCGCCTCGGGTCACCGATCGCTGATCGCCCCTCGACCGTCGTGACTGTACCGGCCGGTGATCGCGCCGCCGACCGCGCCGCCGACTGCACCCGTGCCGACGAGCAAAATCATGCTCGCAGCGAGGGACGCGACGGGACCCCCGAGGAGGCCGAGACCGAACCCGCGCGCCCACGGACCGAGAACGACACCAGCCGGGATAGCCGGAAGGATCGGGGATAACGTATAGAGGGCTGCCCCGAGGAGGCCGAGGATCCCGCCCATGAGTGCGCCTGCACTCAAACCGTCTCGCGGGCCGGATCGAAGAAGGCTGCCAGCGACGATACCGCCGAGCAGCGGCGCAATAAAAGAGACGAACGGCAGCGCGCCTGCAACGATGGAGACGACCGCGCCGAGGGCCGAACTGCGGCCCATTGCTTGGAGTGCCATGCGGGGGAGACATCGCGGAGATATAAAATAGGATAGGGGCATGACGGAACCTGGCCGACGGTCCGGATCGGCACGTCGATTGCACACATAGGGTCGTCTTGGGGCGTTCGGTCCGTCGCCGTCGATCGGTGAGTCCGCCACTTGGTCGTCACGACGTTCCGGTATCGGTCGGCTTTAGCGACAAGCGCCCCAACCGGAGATATGCGAACAGTCGACGCCGCTGGATTGCCGATCGGCGACGAGTACCCGCCCCGGATCATGGGCGTATTGAACGTCTCGAAGGAATCCCCGTACGACCCGAGCGTCTTCGACGACCCGGGCGAAGCCGCCGCCTACGTGGACGAGGAGTTGATCAGCGAGGGCGCGGACATCGTGGATGTCGGGCTCGAATCCGCCAACAAGCGCTTCGAGGTGCTGTCAGCCGAGGGGGAACTCGACCGCCTCGAGACGGCCGTTCAGACGCTCGAGTCGACCTCCGGTGACGCGGTCTGGTCGATCGAGACCCGCTATCACGAGGTCGCCGAGGCTGCTCTTGACGCCGGCTTCGACATGGTTAACGATATCTGTGGGTTCGCCGATCCGGAGATGCCGTCGGTGTGTGCGGAGTACGATGTCGCGGTTTCGAAGATGGCGTCGCCGCCGGATCTCGAACGACCCGGGGCGATCGAAGATGTCGACGACATCTACGACGCGCTTGAGCGGAACGGCTTCACAGAGAAGACGATCGTCGACCCCGCATTCGGCGGGTGGTCCGAGGCTAAGACGACCGACGACGACCGCGAGACGTTCGACCGCCTCCGAGAGTTCCGCGGCCACGGGCGGCCGATTCTCGTCTCGATCAACCGAAAGAACTTCCTCCGAGAGGTCGCCGGGCGGGACACCGAAGGAGCGCTTCCGGTCTCGCTTGCGGCGACGTCGATGGCTGTCGAGCGAGGCGCTCACATCGTCAGGACTCACGACGTCGCAGAGACGCGGGACGCGGCGCTTGTCGGCTACGAGTTCCGGCGGGAGCGGCCCCGCGACCCAGATCACGGCGTTGCGGAACTCGACGTGACGAACGACCGGGAGTTCAGCCGCCATCTTGGCCGAATAGGGGCTGACACCGGCTACGAGGGCGCCACCCCCTCGGTGAGCACCCATGTCGTCGAGTTCCGGCTCCCCGAACCCTCGGCGGCGGCCATCGCACAGGCGGCCCGCGATGTCGGCCTCGACGCCTACCGGGGTGACGGATTGCTCCTCGCCGGAACTGCCGCCGAGTTCGAGTCTCTACACGCCAAAATCGAGGGCGGGCCCGCCCCGGCCGTTGCGGCGGTACGGAGTGCCTACGATGGTTTGGGGGGCGTCTGACGCGTGGCGAACGGGTGGCTCACGGTACAAGAAAGCTTATGCCAGATGCACCGGAATGATCGACCGGAAGCCCGAAGAGCACATCCGGGTAGGGGTACCTTGGTGCGCTTCGGGCTCAGTCTTTATATACGGTAGTGGCGATGCTGTACACCGACTGGGAACCCATCTACGCCGCGATACTCGCCGACTTCGGCTACGACCAGGCAGGCGACGAGCGCGCCCGCGACCTGCTGGCTGCCCTCGTCTCCGAGGCCGATACGCTCGGACTCGCTGACATCGAATTCGACGGCACGGTTGCAGTCTGTGGCGCGGGGCCAACGCTGTCCGAGGAGTTGGCCCTCGCGGAGCGGGCCGACAGCGTGGTGGCCGCCTCGACGGCCGCCGACACCTGTCTTGACGCCGGGATCGCTGTCGACTGCATGGTAACCGACCTCGATAAGAACCCCGAGACCGCGAGAAATCTTACCAGGGAGGGTGTCCCCGTCGCCGCACACGCCCACGGCGATAACCTCGCCGCGATCGAACGCTGCGTCCCGGAGTTCACCCTCACCTCCGTTCTCCCAACGACGCAGGCGGCCCCGAAGCCCCCCGTGTGCAACCCCGGCGGTTTCACCGACGGCGACCGTGCGGCCTTTCTCGCCGACGCCCGCGGGGCCGATCGACTCGTCTTTCCCGGATGGGAATTTGACGACCCTACCGTCTCCCCTGAAAAAGCGAAAAAACTGCGGTGGGCCGAGCGCCTGCTCGCGCTCCTCGAGGAGCGCCGCGGGGAACGTTTCGCGGTCCTCGACGGACGCCGTGACGACATCGATTTTCCTTGGACCGACGCGTGATACGCCCTTCTCAAGGCGCCTGTCGGAGGGTGCTGTCGCAGGCGCTGGAATTGCGTCAAAACCGCGTTTGAGTCGCGTCAGAATCAACTCGGAGTTGCATCAGACCCCCATCGGAGCCAAGCCGGGATTGGCTCGGGGCATACCACCGGTTGACGTGCCTGGACGCGCTCGGCTTGGATCAACCATCGTTATGCCGACGCGACCGCTACATCGCGTATGGGTTTTCACACGTTCGATCCGGACCGCGCCGACCGCCTCGACGACGCATCGCGGTATCGGTGGTGCTCTAGTGAGGAACTGCTCTCGCTTCTATCGCCCGGCCCCGCAGAGGCGATCGCGGACCTCGGAAGCGGGACCGGTTTTTATACGAACCTCGTCGCCCCCCACGCCGGGACCGTCCACGCTGTTGACGTTCAGGCGGAGATGCACGAACGCTACGCTGAAAAGGGCCTTCCGGACAACGTCCGGACCGTCACCGCCCCAATCGACGGGTTACCGTTCGAGGACGACGCGCTCGACGGCGCGTTCACCACCATGACGTACCACGAGTTCTCCGGTGCCGAGGCGATCGAGGAGATCGCTCGCGTCCTCGCCCCCGGCGGTCGGATCGTCGTCGTCGATTGGACCCGCGACGGCCGCGGCGCGGACGGTCCCCCGCTCGAGGAGCGTCACGGCCTCGGACACGCCGTGTCGGCGTTCAGCGAGGGCGGGTTTGCCGTCGATCACGCCGTTTCGAGAACTGAGACGTTCGTCTGCCGGGCGCGGCTGAACGACTGAGGAACACGGCCGAACGACCGACGTTCACGACGCCCACAGCGGGGCGAAGGCCCTACCCGTGCAGGACGGACCGAATCTCGTCGAGGTCGACCTGTTCGGCGACGAGCGCGACCTGGTCGCCGGGTTCGATCTCCGTCTGCGGGAGCGGGATCGTCATCGGTTCTCGGCGGCGGCCGTGTGCGTACACCCGGGCATCGCCCGGCAGGTCGATGTCGACGACACGGCGGCCGACGGCCGGCGACCCCTCCGGAATGTCGAGACTCGTTGCGGTGAGGTGTTCGGTGAGGTCCCCGAGAACGTTCAGATCGCCGCCCAGAAGCGCCGTCTTCGCCCCCGCTGCGCCCATCCGCTCGGGATAGACGACCTCGTCAACGTCGGCGGCGTACTTTCGATATATTTCCTCGCGGTAGTCCTCGTCGATCCGAAGCACCGTTCGGCAGTCGTGGCCGTTGGCGATCATGCAGGCCGTGAAGTTGACGTTCAGATCGCCGGTGAGCGCCGCGAGCGCGTCTGTGTCGCCGAGGCCGACCTCGTCTAGAACCCGCTCGTCTTCGCCGTCACCCTCGACGATCTCGTGGCCGGCGTCCGCAGCCGTTCGTGCTTTGTCTTCTTCGGACTCGACGATCACGACATCGTGGCCCTCCGTCGAAAGGATGTCCGCTGTCCGAGCCCCGACGCGGCCATACCCGACTATGACAATCTTCATGCGCCGTGGTATGCGACGCCACGACAAAAAGGTGTATGTCGACGGCCTCGGGCGGTCAGCTTCGACCAACGACGCGCGTCTGTTCGTGCTCCGGAAAGACCTCGGCGACCGCGTCGGCGCCCCACCGAGTCTCGATCAGCGCGCGGAGTTCGGTCTCGTAGTCGCCCTTCTTGATCGACTCGCTGGGGCCGGACTCGACGGTCAGATGCGTTTCGACGAGGCGATCGACCGCTCCCCGACCGAACCCCGACAGCGGGGCGACGTAATCGACGCCGTGTCGATCCTCGAGGCTCTGGGCGACCGCCCGCGAGATCGTCGGGACGCGGTCGTCCCGGCGGGTCCCGTCAGCGACAACGTCGTACTCGTCGGCGACGGCTTCGAGAGCCGCCTCGTGGACCGCTTGGATGCCGGCCCGCGGGAACCCGTCCTCGCGCATCCGGTCGGTCGCCTTCATCGCGACCTCCTCGGACAGTTCGATACGTTCGAAGGGGAACCCGAGCGCCCGCGCGGCGTCGCGGGCGTGCGTCCAGTCGTCGGTGATGCCGAAGTTGGCGGTCACGAGCGTGACATCGTAGAACTCCTCCAACAGGAGCGCCGACAACGAGGAGTCCTTCCCGGCGCTGAACAGCAGTCCACACTCCATTACCGACGCTGGATGTCGAAGCTCTTCGATTCAGGCTTCATCTCTTGGAGCAGTTCCTTCATTTTCTCCTCGTCGATCTTTCCGTTCAGTCGGCCGCTCTGCGCCAGGGCGACGATCTGCTGTTCGACCTTCTCGCCGAACTCCGGCTTCGACATCTGGACCGTGTTGAGCCGCTTTCTCGCCCCGTCAGTCAGCGCCTTCCGAAGCATCGCTTTCTTTTGAGCCTCTGCCTGTTGCCGTTGGGCATCTGCGGCCTCGGCCTCTCCGCCACCCTGTCGCTCTTTTAGCTGTTCCATCTTCTCCTCGCGGAGTTCCTGTAGTTCCTCGTCAGTGGGATCGCCGCTCATATCATTCTATTATTGTTGCGGGCACAAAAACGGTTGCCACTCCGACCAACGGCCGCGACTACTCGTCGTCTCCAGTTTCCGTTTCGCCATCGCCCTCATCGTCGGGAACAACGTCGACGCCCGCGACGTGATCGGCCTCGTCGAGGCGCATCACGACGACGCCCTTTGTATTCCGGCTGACCGCCGACACCTCGCCGACGTGGGTGCGCATGATCTGGCCCGACTCGCTCATGATGACGAGACCGTCGCCGCCGGAGACGGTGTTGATCGAGCAGACGGGGCCGTTCCGCTCGTCGGTCTTGATGTCGATGAGACCCTTGCCGTACCTCGACTGGCAACGGTACTCCGACAGCGGTGTCCGCTTGCCGTAGCCGTTCTTCGTCACCGTCAGGAGGTGGCGGTCGTCGTCGGCCGCGGCCGCGACGAGGCCGGCGACCCGGTCGTCCCCCTCGAGGTCAATACCGTTGACGCCGCGGGCCGACCGGCCCATCGGCCGGGCGTCGTCCTCGGAAAATCGGATCGTCATCCCCTCGCGGGTGCCGAGCAGGAGGTCGCCGTCACCGGCGGTGACCTCCACATCGACGAGTGAGTCCTCGGGTTCGAGTGTGAGCGCGCGGATGCCGCCCGAGTGGACGTTCTCGAACGCCGAGACCGCCGTTCGCTTGACGTAGCCACCTCTGGTCGCCATCGCGAGGTATCCTTCGTCGATGTCATCGGTGTTGACGACCGCGGTGATCTCTTCGCCGTCGTCAAGATCGATGATGTTGACCGCCGAGGTGCCGCGGGCGGTCCGACCCATCTCCGGTAGCTCGAACACCTTCAGGCGGTACACCTGCCCTTGGTTGGTGAAACAGAGCAGGTAATCGTGCGTCGAGGCGGTGAAAATGGTCGAGATTCGGTCGCCCTCCTTCGGGCGCGAACCGATGATCCCCTTGCCGCCGCGGTGTTGGGGGTCAAACTCCGATATCGGCATCCGCTTGACGTAGTCCGCCTCCGAGACCGCGACGACGACCTCTTCCTCGGCAATGAGGTCCTCGCGCGTGACGGACCCGGCGTCCTCGATGATCCCCGTCCGACGCTCGTCGTCGTAGGACGACTTCACCTCTTCGAGTTCGTCTTTTATAACCCCGAGCAGCTCGCTCTCGTTGTTCAGGATCGTCTCAAGCCGTTCGATCTCGGCCTGAACGTCTTGGTACTCCGACTCGATTTCGCCGGCCTCCATCGATGTGAGTGACCCGAGTTGCATCCGGACGATGTGCTCTGCCTGGGCCGCCGAGAGATCGTACGCCTCGCGAAGCCCCGCCATCGCCGCGTCGCGATCCTCGCTCTCGCGGACGAGTTCGACGACGTTTTCGACGTTGTCGAGGGCAGTGAGCCGCCCTTCGAGGATGTGGGCTCGGTCCTCGGCCTCGTCGAGTTCGAACTGCGAGCGGCGGCGGACGACCGCACGCCGATGATCGACGAACGCCTCGAGGAGTTCCTTCAGGTTCAGTATCCGGGGCTGGTCGTCGACCAGCGCGAGTGAGATGACCGAGAAGGTGTTCTCAAGGTGGTGTTCGAGCAGCTGGTTCCGCACCACGTCGGCGTTTGCACCGCGCTTGCACTCGACGACGACGCGGACGCCGTTTCTGTCGGACTCGTCGCGGATGTCACGAATCCCCTCGATCTTGCCCTCCTGGACGTCCTCGGCGATGCGTTCGATCCGCCGAGCCTTGTTCTGCTGGTACGGAAGTTCGGTGACGACGATCCGGTCGCTCCCTGTCTCGTCGTATTCGGTTTCCATCTCCGCCCGAACCCGGAGCCGCCCGCGGCCCTCGGTGTAGGCGTCCCACAGCCCCTCGCGATTGACGATGTTCGCTCCGGTCGGGAAGTCCGGGCCTTTTATATAGCCGTCCGAATCCGGCGTGTCGATCAACTCGGCCACCGAGCACTCGGGGGTGTCGATGACGTGGATCGCGGCGTCGACCACCTCTCCGAGGTTGTGCGGTGGAATGTTCGTCGACATCCCGACCGCGATCCCCGAGGCGCCGTTGACGAGCAGGTTCGGGATCGCCGCCGGTAACACCGCGGGCTCGGTCAGCCGGTCGTCGTAGTTCGGCTCGAAGTCGACCGTGTTCGCTTCGATGTCAGCGAGCAACTCCTCGGCGATGGGAGCCATTCGTGCCTCGGTGTACCGCATCGCGGCGGGCGGATCGCCGTCGACGGAGCCGAAGTTCCCTTGACCGTCGACGAGGGGGTACCGCAACGAGAAGTCCTGTGCCATCCGCGCGAGGGCATCGTAGATTGCCGAGTCACCGTGGGGGTGATAGTTCCCCATCGTGTCGCCAACGATCGAGGAGGATTTCCGGTGGCCCGACCGGGGCGTGACGCCCATCTCTTCCATCGCGTAGAGGATGCGCCGCTGTACGGGCTTGAGGCCGTCGCGGGCGTCGGGCAGCGCGCGCCCGACGATGACGCTCATCGCGTAATCGATGTAGGACTGTTCCATCTCGTCCTCGATGCGGACGGGCTCTATCTTGTCGGCCGGCTCGTCCGGCGCGTCTGGCACGTCGGAGCTCATATGTCGATCCACTCCGCCTCCTCGGCGTGGTCCTTGATGAACTGCTTTCGCGGCCCGACGGCATCACCCATCAACACGCTGAACATCCGATCAGCCGCTGCCGCGTCCTCGACGGTGATCCGCTTGAGGATCCGGTTGTCGGGGTCCATCGTCGTCTCCCAGAGCTGTTCGGGGTTCATCTCTCCGAGCCCTTTAAATCGCTGGACTTGATCCGGGTCCCCGTCACAGACATCCGCGACGACCTCCTCGCGTTCGGCCTCCGTCATCGCATCGTAGGTCTCGCCCCCGTATCGGATCCGGTACAGTGGCGGCTGGGCGGCGTAGACATAGCCCGCCTCGATGAGCGGCGTCATGTGCCGATAGAAGAACGTCAACAGTAGAGTCCTGATGTGGGCGCCGTCGACGTCCGCGTCACACAGAAGAATAACCTTGTGATACCGCGAGTCTTCGATGTCGAATTCGTCGCCGATCCCGGTCCCGATCGCCGTAATCAAGTTCCGGATCTCGTTGTTCTCGAGGATACGGTCAAGACGGTGTTTCTCGACGTTCAGTATCTTCCCGCGGATCGGGAGTATCGCTTGGAACTCCGGGTTTCGGCCCTGTTTTGCGCTCCCGCCGGCGCTGTCGCCTTCGGTAATGAACAGTTCGGCATCCTCGGGGTTTCGCTCCCGGCAGTCGGCGAGCTTTCCCGGCAGGGACGTCGATTCGAGCGCCGATTTCCGGCGCGTCAGCTCCTCGGCCTTCTTCGCCGCCTTGCGGGCTTTCGCCGCCTCGACGGCCTTCGAAACGATCGCTTCGGCGGTATCCGGGTGCTCCTCAAGATACGTCGCGAGTTCCTCGTGGACGGCCCCCTCGACGATCCCCCGGACCTCGCTGTTGCCGAGTTTCGTCTTCGTCTGCCCCTCGAACTGCGGGTCAGGGTGTTTGATGGAGATGACGGCGGTCAGCCCCTCGCGGATGTCATCTCCTTTGAGCGTGCCGTCGAGATCCGAGAGCAGATTGTTCGAGGTGGCGTAGTCGTTTATGACGCGGGTGAGCGCGGTTTTGAAGCCCGTTAGGTGCGTCCCGCCCTCGCGGGTGTTGATGTTGTTCGCGAAGGCGTGGATCGACCCCTGAACGCCGGCCGTCGCCTGCATTGCGATCTCGACGTGAATGTCGTTAGCATCGTCCTCAACGTAGACGACGTCGTCGTGAAGAACGTCCCGCGTCTCGTTGAGGTAGGCGACGAACTCTCGGATGCCTCCTTCGTACTCGAACACCGATTCTGCGTCCTCGTCGGCCCGCTCGTCCCGGATGGCGATCTCGACGCCGGGGTTTAGAAAGGCAAGTTCCCGGAGCCGCGACTCCAGCGTCGAGTACTCGAAGTCGGTCGTCTCGAAGATCTCGTCGTCAGGCCAAAAACGGATCTCGGTGCCGGTCTCCTCGCCCGGTTTCATATCGCGAACCCGTTTTATATTCTCATCGGGTTCGCCGTGATCGAAGCGGTGGCGCCAGACCGCACCGTCGCGTTTGATCTCCACCTCGAGCCACTTCGAGAGCGCGTTGACGACCGAGACACCGACGCCGTGGAGGCCGCCGGAGACCTGATAGGACTTGCTGTCGAACTTGCCGCCTGCGTGAAGAACGGTCATGATGACCTCCACTGCCGGGCGTTCGTACTCCTCGTGGGTATCGACAGGGATCCCGCGCCCGTCGTCGGTGATGGCCACCGACCCGTCCTCGTTGATGCGAACCTCAATGGTGTCGCAGTGCCCGGCTAACGCCTCATCAATGGAGTTATCGACGACCTCGTAGACGAGATGATGGAGGCCGCGTCCGTCCGTCGAGCCGATGTACATCGCCGGACGTTTCTGGACGGCTTCTAACCCTTCCAGCACCTGTATCTGTCCGGCGCTGTATTCACTATCCTGAGACATCTGATACTATATATCCTTATATCGCGGTGGGTATAAACTCCTCGCACGCGCGCGGGAGAAACAACCTGCCTATCCCAGGGCTTAAATACGTCCTCGAGTCGCCCCGGTATAAATGACGACTGATCCGATCCCGGACCTCCCGACCGCGAGACGCTCGCGCTGGCTTGCGAGGAGACCCGAACGATATTTAATTGCCAGGTCGCCCGCATACAGGAGATCGACACCAAGGCCGTCAAAATCCTGAAAACGAACCTGTTCTTGCTCGGGACCGTCGTCACCGGTGCGACGGTACTCGTCCAGACGCGCTTCGACGTAGCGGTGTTTTTCAACGTCTTTACCGTCGTCGGCGTCGCGTTGCTCTTCGCGTTGACGGCGTCACCTACACCGCGTCGAACCGCCACGACGGTGTTGACGCCGACGCCATCGAACGCTCCGTTGCCGAGGGCAGCGATGGGGACGTGAAGTACCCCGCACACGGTGACGCGCGGAACTCGCGCTGTGTTCCGTTTAGAGACCCGGTTGCTCAGGAACTGCGGCCGCTGGATCGAGTACAACCCCGGTGATCGCCGTCACACCCTTATTCCTATGCTCGCCGTGGGTGCTTCACTTCCACCGCGGTCCCGACGGGGTTTTACGTTCCGGGGAGTTTATCTGCCAGTAGATGACTTCGTATCAGTCGGAACTCGGCGAGGGTAGCGGCGCGGTCGCCGAGGAGCTCGCCGAGAACCAGCGCTCCATCTCCATCGCCGAGTTCTTTGAGAAGAACAAGCAGATGCTCGGCTTCGACAGCGACGCGAAGGCGCTCGTCACCGCCGTCAAGGAGGCGGTCGACAACGCCCTCGACGCCACCGAGGAAGCCGAGATCCTGCCCGATATCTACGTTGAGATCGAGGAGGTCGGCGGCTACTATCGGCTCGTCGTTGAGGACAACGGCCCCGGGATCACGAGAGAACAGGTTCCGAAGGTGTTCGGCAAACTGCTGTACGGGTCCCGTTTTCACGCCCGCAAACAGTCGCGTGGCCAGCAAGGAATCGGTATTTCGGCGGCTGTACTGTACGCTCAGCTCACGTCCGGCAAACCAGCGAAGGTCACATCTAAGACCGAAAACGGCGGCAGCGCGCGCTACTTCGAGCTCACGATCGACACCGACACGAATGAACCGGAGATCGACGCCGACTCGGAGACGACGTGGGAGCGCCCTCACGGCACCCGGATCGAACTCGAGATGGAGGGGAACATGCGAGCGCGGAAACAGCTCCACAACTACATCAAGTACACCGCGGTCGTCAACCCCCACGCCAGAATCGAGTTCCACGAGCCCGACGGCTCGTTCAAATCCGAGCGCGCGACCGACGAGTTGCCGCCGGAGACTGCGGAGATCAGGCCACATCCTCACGGCGTCGAACTCGGCACGCTGTTGAAGATGCTTGACTCGACGGAGTCGTACTCACTGTCGGGGTTTCTCCAGGGCGAGTTCACCCGCGTCGGGGCCAAAACCGCCGGGAGCGTCCTCGACAATTTCCGTGACAGACACTTTGGCCGGGCGGCCGCCTGGCGGCCGCCGGGTTCGGCCGCCGACGTTGAGTCGGCCGTCGAGGGCGCCGTCGCGAACAAAACGGCGTCCGCCACGGCGGCGTTCGCCGAACGGATCGCCGACGACGTTGACGGGCGCGAATGGGTCGCGTACTGTGAACTCGCCGGACTCGTCGACGGATGCGCCGACGAGATTGAAACGGAGTTCGACGAAACGTTCGGCTCGACGGTCCGGGAGAACGCCGTCGACGCCGCGTGGAAGCAGATCACCGCCGGCCGATCCGCGGACTGCTATCGCCTCGTCGACGGGGCGACGACGAGCCGCAAGGACGACACGGCGGTCGATGGGCTCGCAGGACGGTTGGCGGACAAATTCGACGATCAAGCTGACGCCCGCAACCGGATCACCAGAGCCGAACTCAGGGAGTTCGTCGACCGGGCCGCCGACGCGACCGAAGAATACGACGGCGCGACCTTCGGAGAGACGGCCCGCGAAAACGTCGTCGACGCGATCTGGGCGCAGGCGGTGACCGTCGATGAGGAGCCGCCGAAAGTTCGATCCGTGGCCGACACCCGCGACACCGCCGCTCGGCTGCTTGAGGCGATGCGCGAGACGGATATCCTTTCGCCGCCGACGGACTGTCTGGCGCCGATCTCCGAGGAACTCGTCCTCGCCGGGTTGCGCAAGGAGTACGACGCCGACTTCTACACCGCCGTGACGCGCGACGCGGCGGTCCACGGCGGCGACCCATTCGTCGTTGAAGTCGGGATCGCCTACGGCGGCGAAATCGAAGATGGATCCGCCGAAGTGCTCCGCTTTGCGAACCGGGTTCCGCTCGTTTACCAGCGCGGAGCGTGCGCGACCGTCGACGTCTTAAAGAACGTCAACTGGCGTAACTACGGCCTCGATCAACCCGGCGGGTCCGGCATGCCGGGCGGGTCGGCGGTGATCATGATCCACGTTGCCTCGACGAGCGTTCCATTTACGAGCGAGTCGAAGGACGCCGTCGCGAACATCCCCGAGATCGAAGACGAACTCAGACTCGCGCTCCAGGAGGCCGGCCGTGGCCTCCAGTCGCATCTTAAAAAACAGCGCTCCCTGGAGAAGCGGCGGCGCAAGCAGGATGTCATCGCAGACATCCTCCCGGAGATGGCCGAGAAGCTCTCGGACGTGACGGGGCGTGAGTCGCTTGACGTCGAGGACTCGCTGGCTCGGATCATGAACAACGTCCTCGTCGAACGGTCGGTCAACGGTTCGAGTGTCAAGCTGTCGGTCCACAACCACGGCGGCACGAACGTCGCCCCGGAGATCACGGAGATCGTCACGAGCGATCCCGGCGATCCCGATGGAGCGACAGTCGTCGAGATGGACGGCGAGTGGTTCCTGAAGTGGTCGCCGACGGTCGAAAGCGGTGCGAGCGCGACGCTAGAGTACGGAATCGACGACGACGACACGAGTTTTGACGTCTCCGTCGACGGCGTCGAAGCCGAAAAACTCAGCATTAACGCCTAACATGAGCACGGATTCAGACGCCGATACGGAAACCGACGCCGATGTGAAAGACCAACTCGCCCGCGAACGGCTCATTGATCTCGCGAGCGAGTTTTATGACCAGTTCGCCGACGGGAGCGTCCCGGAGATGGAGATCCCGACCCGGACGAAGAGCAACATTGTCTTCGACGAGAATAAAAATGTCTGGGTGTATGGGGATCGAACATCGAACCGGTCGGCCAACAGCGTTCGCGGGGCACAGAAGCTGCTGAAGGCGATCTATACGATCGAGTTCCTGTCCGACCAACTCGAACAGGGCCGCTCCTCGACGTTGCGGGAGCTGTATTACCTCTCTGAATCGTGGGACGAGGAGCGCGCCCAGTTCACCGGGCAGGACGAGTCCAACCAACTCGTCGAGGACTTAGAGATCGTCAGCGGCGTCACCCGCGAGGACTTCCACATGCGCCCCGAGGAATCCGGCGCGACGATCATGGGGCCGTTGTACCTGCGCGAGCAGACTCGACGCGGCGAACGGGAAATCCACTGCCAGAAGGATGTCGGTGAGGGGGGCTACCAGATACCGAATAACCCCGACACGATCGAGTTCCTCGATCACGACGCCGACTTCGTGCTGTGCGTCGAGACCGGCGGAATGCGCGATCGGCTCGTCGAAAACGGCTTTGATGAGGAGTACAACGTCATCGTCGTCCATCTGAAGGGCCAGCCGGCGCGGGCAACCCGTCGGATCACGAGGCGGCTCAACGACGAACTCGACCTGCCGACTGTCGTCTTCTGTGACGGCGACCCGTGGTCCTACCGGATCTACGCCTCTGTCTCGTACGGCTCGATCAAATCGGCACATCTCTCGGAGTACCTGGCGACGCCCGAAGCGGAGTATATCGGCATTCAGCCTGTCGACATCGTCAACTACGAACTTCCCACCGATCCACTCAGTGACTCCGATATTAACGCCTTAGAGAGCGAACTCGAAGACCCGCGGTTCCAAAGCGACTACTGGACCGAACAGATCGAGCTCCAACTGGATATCGGAAAGAAGGCCGAACAGCAGGCGCTCGCCTCTCGGGGGCTGGATTTCGTCACCGAGACGTACCTGCCCGAGCGGCTCGACGAGATGGACGTATTATAACCTGTATTTGCATTATATTCTGCAGGCCGTATTCACTCGGTGTCGAGTCCGAGCGCGTTCGGGACGTCCGCCAGCGAGTCGACGACGTAATCAGGTTGAACGTCACTCGAAGCAACGTCCCCGTCCGTCGCGACCCCGGTCCGGACCAACACGGTCGTCATTCCCGCCCGTTCACCGAGTTCGACATCGGTATTCAGACGGTCGCCGACGACGAAACACCGCTCGGCCCGGCAGCCGAGCGCGTCCAGGGCGGCTCGGCGAGCCTCCGAGGAGGGCTTGCCGAGCATCCGCTCGGGGTCGCGATCCAGCGGGCCACCAACAGCGTTGACGATCGCCCCCGACCCAGGGGCCATCCCCTCAGCCGCCGGGATCAGCCGGTCGGGATCGGTGCCATAGAACGTCGCCCCCGCCTGTAGTGCTTCGTAGCCAGCCACCATGTCGTCGTACTCGAATTCCCGCGTCCACGAGGCGACGAGAACGTTCGCGTCGGTCGGGTCCGTCGCGAGATCGATGTCGGCAGCCTCGAACTGCACCCGGAGACCGTCGTCCCCGATCAAGAAGACGGCGTCGTCGGCGTGCTCGGCGGCTAGATACCGCGTCGTGACGGTGCCGGCTGAGAGGATCGCCCCCGGGTCGACATCGAGTCCGAACCCGTCGAGGCGCTCGGCGTACGCTTCGCGGGACTTGGTCGGGTTGTTGGAGAAGAGCAACGGCTCGATCCCAGCCTCTCGGAGCCGTTCGATTGCCCCGACCGCGCCGGGGATGAGCTCCTCGCCGCGGTAGACAGTCCCGTCGAGATCCAACACCGCACCCTCGTAGTTCATGTCCGCGGTAGGTGTCGGATCGACTTAAGCGTCCGTTCGCTCGCGGTCGAGGATTCGGCGCTCGCCGTCGGAGTCGTCGTTCTCGTATTTATATAACGTGCCCGCGACCTCGTCGGTCGTCGCGTTGTGCGAGCCGTCACAGAGCAATCCGTCGTCGGAGAGGCCACACCGACAGATGTAGAGCTTCCCGTCGTCGCCGAGGTCGTCGGCGTCGAACACCGTCGGGCCGTCCGCGTCGTGTCTGACTTCGCGTGCCATACCGTCCGATCTGTCGGCCGCCAACAAAACGGTGCCGCCGATCACGCCGGGTCGACCGGCGCGTCGTCGAGTTCCGCTTCGATCGACCGGAGTCGTTCGCGGCGTCGATCGCTTCGCCGCCGTTGTACTGCGGTCTGGAGCCGGTCGGCGACTGTCTCACGGAGGTTGTCGGCCCGGTCCGCGTCGATGTCGAGCGCGCGCGGTTGCCTGTTCGTCAGCCCGCTCGACCCGGCAGTGTCGACGACGAGGGAGGCGAGTCCGCGCCGCCGTTGGAATACTGTCTGTGAGTCGAGCACGGTCTGGACCCGGTAATACGGGACGACCGCCGTTGTCCGGGTCCAAAAGCCCTCTCGGAGCACGACATAGCCGGGTTGGACATCGTACCCGAGGTTCAGCCACTTAAGATGGGCGCCGACGAGCGCCAGCGGCAATAGCGCCAACGCCACGTACCACGCGAAGGTGAGCCCCGTATAACGGTCGGCCGCGAACGCGGCCGCGACCGCGAGCGCCGCCACAATGCTGTATCGGACGGCGTATCGCTCCCGGGCACGCTTCGGTGGCCGTTCGAACTCGATCCCCTCGAACGCCTCGATGGACCGCGCGAGGTCGACCACCCGGCCGCGTTCGGCCAGTGGAATCGCCGACTGCGAGCCCTCGTCGTTCGCCGCGTAGCCGGCGGTTTCGACCGCCAGTGAGGCGTATCCGAGTCGCCGGGCAATAAAGTTCTCTGAGATCCGTAGCGTCTGTATCTTCCCGAGCGGAATCGTTCCGCTGAAGCGCTGCAAGAGCCCTCGCTCGTAGAGGAGTTCGTCGTTCTGTCTGGCGAGACGGAACCCATAATAACTGGTCAGCGCGATGGCGCCGCTTATCAGGGCCGCGATGCCGACGACGGCGACGGCGGCGAGCGGCGCCGTCACGGCTAAGCCGACAAGCGGGTCGGCGAACCGCTCGCGAAGCGACGGCGATATCACCGACAACAGGACGGTGACGATCGACAACAGCCGGAGGTCGAGTCCGACGACCCCCAACAAGACGAGCTCCTTTCTGGTGACCGCGAACAGTTCCCGTTCGGGCTCGGGGTCGCCCGTCTCCGTCGACACCGCTCCCCGTTTCAGCCGCCCGATCTCCGACTGGAGCCGCTTTGCCTCCTCGAAGCCCACATAACGGAGCGAAGCCTCGGTCGAGGAGCCGCCGGCGGTTTCGAGATTTATCTGTGCGATCCCGAGCGCGCGCTGAACGACGTTGCGGCTGATGTCGACGTTTTGAACCCGGCCGATCGGGATCTCACGGTTGCGCCGCGAGACGACGCCGGAGGCGATATCCAGCGTATCGTCCGAGAGTTCGTACTCGAAGCGCTGGTAGTAGACCAACTGGTAGGCGAGCGCGACCACGAACCACCCGACGACGGCCACGCCGATTCCCGAGGCTCCGCCCAGCGCGGGCGACCCGACGAGGGCGAACACGAGCACCCACGCGAGTCTGACGACCGACTCGCCAGCCCGGAACGGGATCGAGAGCGGATCGAGCTTCATCAGACTGCGTCTTCACCCTCGGCGGCAATGGCGAGGTGTTTCAGCCGGGTCTGGAGGTCGTCGGCCCGCTCGGGCGTCAGACCGGGGATCGAGACGTCGGCACCGCGCGACCCGGCCGTGTAGACGACCGTCGTTGCGAGCCCGAACACACGCTCGACGGGGCCGCGACGGGTGTCGACGTGTTGGATCCTGACGTACGGCGCGACGGTGTTGACGCGGGTGAGCACGCCGCGTTTGAGATACAGCGAGTCGTCGCGTACTTGATACATCCAGATGCGGTATTTGAGAAGTGAAAAGAGGACCCCGAGGGCGGCGACAACGACGAACACGACGGCACCGACCCAGGGGCCGCCCGGAGAAATGACGGAAAACGCGACCCCAGCGATGATACTCAAAACCGCCGCTGATATTGCTGATTGGATTATCCACACGCCCTGTATGGCTGGCTCAAGCGTTTGGGGATCCCCGGTCAGTGCCTCGACATCTGGCACCGCGGTTTCGGGGGTCGACGCGTTCTCCACACGCCGTATCGCCGGCGTGGTCTCCTCGCCGAACGGGGTTGAATCTACCCAATCGCTGTCCGTGTCGTCCATTAATCAATGGTGGGGGCGCGACGTATTTAGTAGGCCGTGTCGACCACGATAGTGAGAGCCCATATCATGATAAACCGTCAGCGCCGACCCGGCGGAGCCGTCCTGCGGTGACGTTGATGGGAGCCGCGGCGTGCATGATCGGGTCCCCCTCGGGCTGGTCGAATCCGTTGGCGCGAAACAGCGTGTTCGCGCGGAACCGAGCCCACGCCGGCGCGAGTCGCCACGGCTCGTGCTCAATGTCGCCGCAGTAGATCCGACCGCTGTCGTCAGCGGTATAAAAACGGTAGCGTTCGGTGAGAAACGCTTCGATCGATCCCGGCTCCGGCTCGGAAAACGTTCCGTCAGGGCCGTACGTCGCCCCGAAGTGCGCAGACGGCACGTCCCGCGTCAGCCGGCGACTTCTAAAAGAGACCTCGCGGGAGCGCCCCTCACCGCGCGTCCCAACGGTCATCGACGCGCGGTAGTAGGGAAGCCGAAACAGCGACCGCGCGAGGCGGACGCCGACCCGGTCGTCCGCGTCGAGGTTAAAAAAGTAGACGCCGGGACGCCCATCGACCGTGACGTAGGTCCGGAGATTCAATTCGGCGAAGGAGAGCCCCACCGGCGAACCCCTGGGCCGGATGTCGTCCATGACGAACGGAACAACCCCGAGGTAGGCGTCGCCACTACGGGTGTCGACCGAGAGGCCGTCCGGAAGGGCTCGACCGACCGTCTCGGGGTCGACAGGCCAGTGGGCGAACAGCAGATCCTGCCACCGCATCGACAAAAGCGATCGCATAGGTGTGTTTAGGCCTATAGCCGCCTCGGGGTGTCGGTTCCGGAAGGGACCCCCGCGAGCCGGGAGCTATCAGGTCGCCGCGCTGGGCGATGGCTTATGCGATTCGACCGATCGTACTCGCACATAGAGTTCACCGTCACCCGCGGCGACATCGTCGACCAGTCCGCCGACGCGCTCGTCAACGCGGCCGGAACGAGCCGTGAGATGGGATCGGGCGTCGTCGGCGCGCTCCGCCGGGCGGCCGGACGTGGACTCAACCGCGAGGCCGTCGAGAAGAGGCCGACCGAACTCGCCGAGGCCGCGGTTACCGACGCCTACGCCATTGACGCCGACTACGTCGTCCATGCGGCCGCGATGCCACACTATGACGACGGGAAGGCGACGGCGACGAGCATCCGCGAGGCGACCGACGACTACGAGCCGAAGACGCCCTCGGAGGTCCGGTTCATCGCCTACGGTGATTCGGAGTTCGAAACCGTCCGGGCGGTGATAGCGGAGTTTCGTGACAGGGTTTAAAAGGTATCAGAGAGGCGCGAGCGTCACTCCGCCGCGCCGTCACCGTCGTCCTCGAGTTTCGGCGGGAGGCCGAGGTGCTTGACCCCAGTCCGTTCCTCGACATCGAAGCGGTAGAGGCCGGTGTTTTCGGTGGCCATCGCGCGCCTGAGGAGGTCGGGACGCGTCGTTTCCATCGCCTCACGGACGGTCTCGGCTTCGCTCTCGGGGACCCGGCTAATCGTTCCGGCGAGTAGGACACTCCGCCAATTGAACGGGGTCTCCATCCTGTAAGCGAGGAACCGAGCGGCGTTCGCCCGGTCGCTTAGTTCGGCTTTTCGGCTCTCCTCACCGACGACGTAGACGAAATGAAGCGCCGAGTTGCCGTCAAAATGAAACGACAGTGGGCGCATGATCGGCGCTCCGTCCGTCGGAAGCGCTAGAACTCCCGTTCCCTGGTTTGAAAGCAGTTGGTCGATCTCGTCGGCATCCATTCGCTCCGTGCCGTAGGCCTCGAGTTCGTCGATGGTCATACGTCGTTGTTCAATTCAAAAGCACATAACCCGAGCGCCGGTTCTCAACCAGCGGGACGCCGTGCCCGAGACGTCAAATGGCCCGAAGCGCGCGCACCGACGGTCAGTCGTGGCCGGACACCGGAACCGGCTCGTAGGGTTCCTCGAGGTACTCGATATCCGACCCGGAGAGATCGATTTCGAGCGCCTCGACGGCGTCCTCCAGGTGTTCGATCTTCGAGGCACCGACGATCGGCGCGTCGACCCACTCCTTGTGAAGCAGCCACGCCAGCGCGATCTGGGCCATCGAGACCCCCCGGTCGGCCGCCAGTTCCTCGACGCGTTCGTTGATCTCTCGGCCGCCGTTGTCGGCGTAGGGGTGTTCTTGGGCGTAATCGTCGGTTTCGGCGCGCTTCGTCGACATATACTCTTCGTGCGGGCGGGTGAGATACCCCCGCGCCATCGGACTCCAAGGGACGACGCCGAGGCCCTCGCGTTCGCACAGCGGCAGGGTCTCGCGTTCCTCCTCTCTGTACGCGAGATTGTAGTGATTTTGCATCGTCGCGAACCGCTCGAGACCGAGTCGGTCGCTCGTGTGCAGCGCCTCGGCGAGTTGGTAGGCCCACATCGAGGATGCCCCGATGTGGCGGACCTGCCCGCGGCGGACGGTGCCGGTGAGCGCCCGGAGCGTCTCCTCGATCGGCGTGTCGTAGTCCCACCGGTGGATCTGATAGAGGTCGACGGTGTCCATCCCGAGCCGATCGAGGGAGGCCGACAGCTCCTGTTCGATCGTCTTCCGGGAGAGGCCACCGGAGTTCGGGTCGTCCTCGCGCATCGGGAAAAAAACCTTCGTCGCGACCACGGACTCCTCGCGGTACCCCTCCAAGGCATCGCCGAGAATCCGCTCGCTCTCGCCGCGGGAGTACATGTTTGCCGTATCGAAGAAGTTGATCCCCAACTCGCGGGCGCGTTCGACGAGTTCGTGGCCGAACGCCTCGTCTCTGACCCACCCGCGCCACTCCGGATCGCCGAAACTCATACAGCCGAGACAGAGACGCGAAACCTCGATGCCGGTCGAGCCGAGCGTGGTGTACTCCATGCCGGTGACAGCGCCGGCGGGATAAAAAAGCTACCCGAGCGCCTCGGCGTCGACACCGCCGACCCACCGGCGGAACGCGACGACGACGACAACGGCGACAAGGATGTACCCGGCGAGGTGGGCGTACGTGCCGATCGTCGGGCTGTCGATCGCAAAGCGCGCGACCGTCGTCGCCGGGTGTTCGGGCAGCAGTGCCGCAGCAGAGAACGCGGTTAACATCCCGAACGAGTACGTCAACTGCGCCCGCTGGCGGACGGGAATGGCGATGGCGAGCCCGGCGGCGAAGGCGACCGCGAGCGCCGACAGCGCCGTCGCGATCGCCAGTATCGGCGCCACGTTTTCCACCGGGATATCGTTCATCGACAGCAGCGCGATCCACAGCCCAACCTGAAGCGGCGTCAGCGCAGCCATCACCCCCGCCTTGCCGTCGACGATGTCCAGCAGCGACGCGGGGGTCACACGGAGCAGCGCCAAGGTTCCGCGCTCGACCTCCTCGGTCAACGAGTCGACGACGACGGCCCCCCCGATGAACACGGGGAGGAAGACGAGCGTGGGTACGAGCACCGTATAGGGGAACCCGAAGTAGGGGCTGGCGTCGACCGAGGGCGGGATCGGCAACGGATCGTTCGTGAGATACGCCGCCCGATCCGCGCGCTCGCTCCGCTCGAGCGCTTCGAGGGCCGCCCGCACCTGCACGACGATGAACGTCTTCCGAACGCTCGCTTGCGGAGCCTCGACGCGTACCGCCGTTCGATCTTCAATGCGTTCGGCGTGGGCGGTCGCTCCTACCCGGTTTGCGTCGAAAGCGGCCCTCGCGGCGTCGCGGTCGTCGTAGCGCCTGATATCGAGGCCGTCGACCTCAGCCGCGGCAGCGACGAGCGTGTCGGCCTCCTCGCCAGTCACGCCGACGACGACATCGCCGCCCGCGGCCCCAGGCTCGTACAGCGACGTAAGCCCGACGACAAGGAACGAAGAGAAGCCAGCGATGACGATTTGGATGAGCAACGCGAGGACGATCGTCTTCTCTCGGGAGAGTGATCGGAACTCCCGGCCCGCGATGGTCGTTTTAGACAATGGTGTTCACCACCGCAACGTTGTAGACGAGATGAACCAAGACGGCGGTACAAAGGCCAATGATGAAGAAACGACGGCCGCGCGCAGCGCCGACGGCCGTCAGGCTCGCCGTGACGACGTGGAGAACGAGCGGCGAGAGCGCCAACGCCGCGACGAGGACCGGGTCACCCGTCCCGAGACCGGTCTGGAAGGCGGCGTCGGCGACGGCGAGTCCGGGCAGGCCAACGAACTGGATGGCGAGTGTCAGCTTCTCGGCCAGGAAGAAGCCGATCCCGGAGGCCGTCCCGGCGGCGAGTGCGACTGCAAGTGTCCGGTCGTACCGGGTGTGGACGTAGCCCGCGTAGATCGGCAATCCCTTTGCAAGTTCCTCAACCACGGCGACCGTGCCGAATATCAGCGGGATCGAGAGCGCTACCGGCAGCGCGAACAGGACGGCGACGGTCAGCAACTCTGCGACGAAGACGAACGGGACCAACAGGACGACAGCGACTGCGACACCCCGTGGCCGGTGAATGCGCCCCGCAATCGCATCTAATGCCTTTAGATGGACCGGTCGCTGGGTGAACAGGTCCTCTTCGCGGTAGATCCCGAGCCCCAGGAGAAAGCAGATACCGGCGACGAGCGTCGGCGGGCCGACCGAAAAGGCGACTTCCCCGGCCGAGACTCCCACCCCCGTGAGATCCTTGATCGCAAGGGTCAGCGGCGAGACGAACGCCACTTGGCTCGTCTCGGCGAAGATAGCGGGGACGAACGCGTATGTCGTCAGCGTCGTGGTTATCGTCACCGTGAGGAAGGTCAGCTCCTTGAACGACCGGGCGAACATCGCCGCGAGGAACGTGGTGCCGAGGAACAGAAGCGCCAGCGGCGTGACCGCGAGCACGGACAGCGGCCCCCCGCCACCGCCGAGCAGCCACAGACCACCGACGATACCCGTCGTGATCCCGAGCGCAGCCGCGAGGTACGGGAGCGTCTTTCCAGCGACGATCTCGCTACGACTGATCGGCGCGACAAGCAGCAGCTCGCCGCGCCGGTCAAGACGCTCGGCGAGCATCGAACTCCCGTAGGCCTGCACGAGGAAATTCAACGGCAACACGAACAGGAAGGCGAGGACAAGTGACTGGAAGGGAAACGGCGGCTGGATGTCGGAGGGCGAACCGGTCGTCGCCGCCGTCCCGAAGAGGTCGAACGCCCCGAGCGATGGCGCGCCGGCGGGGCCACCCGCACCTGTGTCCGCTCCAGTATCGAGCCCCGACTCAGCGTCCGATACGTCCGAACTCGATCCGCTGTCGGCCGCGCGACTCTGTGATCCGCCGCCGGAGCCATCAGCCGCTTCGACGTCTGTCGTCGATCCGACCCCGGATGAAGCGACGGTCCCTGCCCGTTCGCGCTCGAGAAAGCGGATAGCCACGCTTACCGGGAAGGCGGCGGTCCGGTTGTCCTCCGTCCGCATGACCGCGTCGTTGTACCCCGAGACCGTTCCCCGGAGCGCCGACAGCGCCGCGAGGCTCTTTTCGGTGGGTTCGCCGTCGACGACGGCGACGTATATCTCGGTCCGGCCGGCCCGTTCCTCGATGTAGAGGTCAAGCTGGCCGTTGCCATCGAACCCGCCTACGACGACACCCTCGGTTCCTGTGGGGCTGGCGGTTCCGGTCCGGATGTTCCTGGAATCTGTCTCGACAGCCGCGAACGTCGGGTCCGCCTCAACCGGATCGTGATACCCTGCGTCCTCGGAGACGCCAACGCGGTAGATCCCATCCTCGAGGGCGACGCCGCCGGCAATGGCAACCGTCCCGATCGCGAGTACGAACGCGACGGCGGCGATGACGACCGCGATCGCCCCGCGATCGATCCCGCCGACCCCCTTCGTCGACTCCCAACGTGCGATTCGGAGAAGCGTTCTCGGGCGCATCAGCCCTCCATCGTCTCCGGCGCGGTCCGTCCGTCCGATGCCGCGACGTCGAGAAAGAGCCCCTCAAGGCTGGGTTCGACCGTCCGGACATCGTCGAGTGCCCCGCCACGTTCGATCGCGTCCGCCCGGACAGCTTCGAGCGCTTCCATGTCGTCGACGACACGCCGATAGCGATCGCCCTCGGCGGTCGCACCGGGGACCTCAACCGTGGTGAAGACGTGATACGTCGTCTCGCCGTAACGCTCTCTGAGTTCCGAGAGCGGCCCCTT